>NZ_JBFJVE010000018.1:0-23804 GCF_041624275.1 Shimia sp. | reverse complement strand
CGGGACGCGCGCGGGGCCCTGCAATCGAAGGATAAAGTAAGAAAGAAGGCAGTTACTCGTTGGCTTTGGGCTTAGGAAACCCGCTGTACAACATGTCTATATGTTCGAAGAGGTCAGCCGCCACAGAACGCCAAAGCGGGTCGAGAACGATCCGAACGCCCTCCCGCCGCGCAAGTTTTGCGGCCGGAACGAAATCGGCGTCACCAGCAACAAGCACGATATGCCGAACCTGTTTTTTCAAAGTCAAGGAAGCAATATCCAAGCCAATTTTCATGTCCACTGCTTTCTGGCGCAGTCCGGGCGCGAAATCGTCATCAGTCAAATCGCCCACCGCCTTTCTACCGCTCAGCAATTCCTTTTGGGGCTCTTCTTTCATGATCCAACCTCTTTCACGCCGGACCTCTCCAAGGCGGACCGCTGTATTCGGGCTTCTTCGCAACCTTTCAAAGAGACCAAGCCGAAACCTTGCTTCCTTAGTCTTGGAATAGTCGATGGCTGACTTCGAAATCGGTTTGTGCCCTTTTGCAAGATAGGGCGAGGCGTCGTAGTAGAACACTCTGTAAAGGTTTGAACGTGGATGTTTCTGACCCGCGATTTTGTTGTGAGCCGTTAAGTGACTGGTCACCAACCGGGCAATCGCATCAGCAACATCATCGGGCTTCCAAGGATCTATGTTTGGGCGAACTGTCGACAAACGCTTTAAGAAATAACCACCATCAATCAATATCGCAATCTTACTCATTGCTTCCTCAAACGCAAAAAGCCCCAAGGGCTCGGCCAATGTCATGATCTCGAGGACACGGGCGTACTACCAAGGGGCGAATCGCTGATTTAATGAATCAGTTTTTGGGATTTGTCAATCTTTTTTCCTACTTTCGCACCAGCGCCTCATAGCTTTCCGCGATGTCGCGGGTCAGCTCGCCGACTTCGAAAGTATAGTCTCCGATCTGCCCCACGGGGGTCACTTCGGCGGCAGTGCCGGTCAGCCAGCACTGTTCGAAATCGGCCATTTCCTCGGGCTTGATGCGGCGTTCGTGCACGGTGATGCCCTTGTCTTTCAGCATCTGGATCACGGTCTGGCGGGTGATACCGTTGAGGAAGCAGTCGGCCAGCGGGGTGTGGACCTCGCCATCCTTGACGAAGAACACGTTGGCGCCGGTGGCCTCGGCGACATAGCCGCGATAGTCCATGAACAAAGCGTCCGAACAGCCCTTGGCCTCGGCCTTGTGCTTGGAAATGGTGCAGATCATGTAAAGACCGGCGGCCTTGGCGTGGACCGGGATGGTCTCGGGGCTCGGCCGTTTCCACTCGGCGATGTCGAGCTTGGCGCCCTGCATCTTGGCATCGCCGTAATAGGCACCCCAGCCCCAGACCGCGACCGCCATGCGCACCGGGTTCCTGGCCGAGGCGACGCCCATGTCCTCGCCCGAGCCACGCCAGACCACGACCCGGATATAGGCGTCTTGCAGACCGGAGGCTTTCAGAGTCTCTTCCTTGGCGGCTTCGATGTCGTCCACCGAATAGGGCATCGGCATGTCCAGCGCCTCGGCCGATTTGATCAGCCGTTCGGAATGCTCGCGGCTCTTGAAGATCTTGCCGTTATAGGCCCGTTCCCCTTCGAACACGGAACTCGCGTAATGCAGCGCATGGGTCAGGATATGCACATTGGCATCGCGCCATTCGACAAGCTTGCCATCCATCCAGATCTTGCCGTCGCGGTCGTCATAGGAACCGGCCATGGATTGTCCTCCAACTACAATCATTTTTCATTTGTTGCGCAGCTTAGGGCCGAAACGGGCATATTGTTGCGCCAAATCTGCGGAGTGCTATCAGTTCCCACTTGGAGTGTCAACAAAGCTGACGTATTATAGGTCAAGAACAGGCAAAAAAGAACGGGGACCGCGATGCGCGAACCTACCAGCGGCGAAAGCCTGCTTTATCTGACCGACGAGCAACTGCGGCAGGGCATCGAGGCGATGTATTTCGCCTATCGCGGCTTCACCGCCGACCCCGACCGGATCCTGGCCACCCTGGCCTACGGGCGGGCCCATCACCGGGCGATCCATTTCATCAAGCGGGCGCCGGGCACCACGGTGACCAACCTGCTGGAAATCCTCGGGGTGACGAAACAGTCGCTGAACCGGGTGCTGCGCACCCTGATTGCCGACGGGCTGGTGGAAAGCCGGGTCAGCGCCTCGGACCGGCGCGAACGCAACCTGTTCCTGACCGAGGCCGGCGAGTCGCTGGAGAACCGGCTGTCGGACGCCCAGCGCACCCGGATGCGCGCCGCCTATCGCGAGGCCGGCCCCGAGTCGGTGGCCGGCTTTCGCAAGGTGCTCGAGGCAATGATGGACGGCGAGATGAAGCGCCGCTACAGCAGCCTGCGCGAGGGAGGCGCATGACCGAGGTCGCGCCCCACCTGCTGATCGTCGACGACGACGAGCGCATTCGCGAGCTGTTGAAGAAATTCCTGATGCGCAACGGCTTTCTTGTGACCTCGGCGCGTGACGCGGCCCATGCGCGGCGCATCCTGTCGGGGCTGGATTTCGACCTTATCGTGCTCGACGTGATGATGCCCGGCGAGGACGGCATGAGCCTGACGCGGGCGATCCGCGAGACCTCGATCACCCCGGTGCTGCTGCTGACCGCCCGCGGCGATACCGAGGACCGGATCAGGGGGCTGGAAGCGGGGGCCGACGACTATCTCGCCAAACCTTTCGAACCCAAGGAGCTGCTGCTGCGGATCAATGCCATTCTGCGCCGCATGCCCGAATTGACCGAGACCGAGGCGGCGCCCAAGGTGCTGCAGCTGGGCAGCATCCGCTATGACATCGAGCGCGGCGAGATGTGGCAGGGCGACGAGATCATCCGCCTCACGGCCACCGAAAGCCAGCTGATGAAGATCTTTTCGGCCAATGCCGGGCAGCCGGTCAGCCGCGCCAAGCTGGTCGAGGATCTGGGCCGCGACAGGGGTCAGGCGCAGGAACGTGCCGTCGATGTGCAGATCACCCGGCTGCGGCGCAAGATCGAGGCCGATTCCAAGCAACCGAGATATTTGCAGACAGTGCGCGGCGCCGGATATATGCTGGCTCCTGACTGAGCCGTTGCCCGGGCACAGGGTGTTGCGAGTATTTCGGGGGAGGAATGGTCGAAGGGCGCGGAAATCAATAAAGGGAGGATCTCATGTCATTCACCAGAACCGCAGCCATCGCGCTGACCTGTCTTGTGCCTTTCGCGGCAACCTCGCAACAACTCGACACCTGGGGCACCGCCGGGGGGTGGGACGTGATGATCGACTCCTCGATGGGCGACGGCTGCCTGATCCAGGCCGCCTATTCCGACGGGTCCGTGGTGCGCATCGGCTTTGACCGCAATGTCGGCCAGGGCTATGTCACCGCCTTCAACGAAGCCTGGGGCGATATTGTCGAGGGCGAGCAATACGGCATCCTGTTCGATCTCGACGGGCACGAATATGACGCGGTGGCGACCGGGATCTATCTCAACGGCGTGCCCGGCGCCGATATCTATTTCGACAATCCCGATTTCCTCTGGGACATCGCCGCCAAGTACACGATGACGATCTACAACGAGAACGGCTATGTCACGGCGATCGATCTCGGCGGCACCATGGTCGGGCTGGAAGCGGCGATCGAATGCCAGAACGAGATGGGCTGATCGCGACAGGGGCTTTTCCGGCGCTCGGCAGAGTGCCGTAAGGACCGGAACGGAAGGCAGGGCATTGCCCTGCCTTCTGCCTTCGGCGAGAGTATTTTCAAAGAGATGAAGCAGGGGGCATCATGACCACGGCCTTGTTCACACATCCTGAGTGCCTCGAGCATCAGACGCCGCCGGGCCATCCCGAACAGGTGGCGCGGCTGCACGCGATCGAAGAGGCGCTTTGCGGGGCTGAATTCGCGGCGCTGCAACGCCACGAGGCGCCGCTTTGCGACGATGAGGACATCCTGCTGTGCCATCCGCAGGGGCATCTTGATGCCATCGCCGCAGCGGTGCCGGCAAGCGGCAGCCGGGCGCTGGATGCCGATACCCACCTGTCGCCGGGCTCGCTGTCGGCGGCGCGGCGCGCGGTCGGCGGCTGTCTGGCGGCGGTCGACATGGTCATGGCCGGCCGGGTGCGCAATGCCTTTGTCGCCTGCCGCCCGCCGGGTCATCACGCCGAACAGGGCACGCCGATGGGGTTCTGCCTGTTCGGCAATGCGGCGATCGCGGCGCGCCACGCCATGGAGCGCCACGGGCTGACGCGGGTGGCGGTCGTGGATTTCGACGTCCATCACGGCAATGGCACACAAGCGCTGCTGTGGGACGAGGCGCGCTGCCTGTTCCTGTCGAGCCACCAGCACCCGCTGTGGCCGGGCAGCGGCAAGAGCGACGAGTCGGGCGCCCATGGGCAGATCCGCAACCTGCCGCTGCCGCCGTATAGTGACGGCAAGCTGATGCGGGCGATCTACCGGGCCGAGGCCTGGCCGGCGATCGACCGCTTCGCGCCCGAGCTGATCGTGGTCTCGGCCGGCTTCGACGCCCATCGCGACGACCCGCTGGCGCAGCTCAACTGGCGCCGCGAGGATTTCGCCTGGCTGACCCGCGAGATCTGCGCCCTTGCCGACCGGCACTGCGCGGGGCGCGTGGTCTCGACTCTCGAGGGCGGATATGATCTGAGGGCCCTGGCGGCGGCAACCGCCGCACATGTAAGCGTATTGATGGAGGCAGGCGCATGAGTGACACGCCGGTAGAGGAGCTGAGCTTTGAGGCGGCGATGGCCGAACTTGAGAAGGTGGTCGGCCAGCTCGAACGGGGCGACGTGGCGCTGGAGGAGTCGATCGCGCTGTACCAGCGCGGCGCGGCGCTGAAGCAGCGCTGCGAGGACAAGCTCAAGGAAGCCGAGGAAAAGGTTGCCGCGATCACGCTGGACGGCGAGGGCAAACCCGCCGGGCTGAAACCCGTCGAAGGGCTCTGAATGTTCCGCAGCCGGTTGGAGGAAGCCGCGGGTGCGGTTCAGGCGCATCTCGACGCGACGATGGCGCCGCTGGGCGATCTGCCGGTGGTGCAGGCGATGCGCTATGCCAGCGCCGGCGGCAAGCGGCTGCGCGCCTTTCTGGTGCTGGAAAGTGCCCGCCTGCACGGGGTGGCCGCCGCCAACGCGATCTGGCCGGCGGCGGCGATCGAGGCCATCCACGCCTATAGCCTGGTGCATGACGATCTGCCCTGCATGGACGATGACGCCCTGCGCCGCGGCCTGCCAACGGTGCACGTGAAATGGGACGAGACCACGGCGGTGCTGGCCGGGGACGCGTTGCAGAGCTTTGGTTTCGAATGTGTCAGCCGGGCCGAATGCCACGCCGACCCGCTGGTGCGGGCCGAGCTGACGGTGTCGCTGGCGCGGGCCGCCGGGGCGCAGGGCATGGTGCTGGGCCAGGCGCTGGACATCGCCGCCGAGACCGCCACCACGCCGCTGACGCTGGCCGAGATCACCCGCCTGCAGGCCGGCAAGACCGGGGCGCTGATCGCCTGGTCGGCGATGGCCGGCGCGGTGATGGCTCGGGCCGAGACCGCGGCGCTGCACCGCTATGCCGACAAGCTGGGGCTGGCCTTTCAGATCGCCGACGATATTCTGGACGTCGAAGGCGATGCCGCCAAGCTGGGCAAGGCGGTCGGCAAGGATGCCGATGCCGGCAAGGCGACCTTCGTGTCGCTGCTGGGGCTGGACGGCGCCAAGACGCGGGCCCGCGAGCTTGTGGAAGAGGCCTGTGCGGCGCTCGACCCCTATGGCGCCGAGGCCGCGACCTTGCGGGAAGCGGCCCGGTTCGTTATTGCCCGAGACAGCTAGTTAAGAAAGGCGTCCGACGATGACAGCCAGACCTGAAACGCCGCTCTTGGACAGGATCGACCGACCGGCCGACCTGAAGCAGCTCTCGGATGGCGAGCTGGTCAGGCTGGCCCATGAACTGCGCGCCGAAACCGTGTCGGCGGTCAGCGAGACCGGGGGCCATCTTGGCGCCGGGCTTGGGGTGGTCGAGCTCAGCGTCGCGCTGCACGCGGTCTTCGACACGCCGCGCGACAAGATCATCTGGGACGTCGGCCACCAATGCTATCCGCACAAGATCCTGACCGGGCGCCGCGAGCGGATCCGCACGCTGCGTCAAAAGGGCGGGCTGTCGGGTTTCACCAAGCGCAGCGAGAGCCTTTATGACTGTTTCGGGGCCGGGCATTCCTCGACCTCGATCTCGGCGGCGCTGGGCTTTGCGGTGGCGCGCGATCTCGGCGGCCAGTGCGACGGCGGGCTCGGAGATGCGGTGGCGGTGATCGGCGACGGCTCGATCAGCGCCGGCATGGCCTATGAGGCGATGAACAACGCCGGCCACCTCAACAAGCGCATGTTCGTGGTGCTGAACGACAACGACATGTCGATCGCGCCGCCGGTCGGGGCGATGTCATCCTATCTGTCGCGCCTTTACGCCGGAGAACCCTTTCAGGAGTTGCGCGCGGCAGCCAAGGGGGCGGTGTCGCTGCTGCCGGAACCCTTCCGCGAGGGCGCCAAACGCGCCAAGGAGATGCTCAAGGGGATGACCGTCGGCGGCACCCTCTTCGAGGAACTGGGCTTTTCCTATGTCGGCCCCATTGACGGCCATGACATGAACCAGCTTTTGCCGGTGCTGCGCACCATCCGCCAGCGCGCCACCGGGCCGGTGATGCTGCATGTCATCACCAAGAAGGGCAAGGGCTATGCCCCGGCCGAGACCGCCCGCGACCGCGGCCATGCCACCGCGACCTTCGACGTGCTGACCGGCAAGCAGCACAAGGCGCCGTCAAATGCGCCCTCCTATACCTCGGTCTTCGGCCGGGCGCTGCTCGATGAGGCGGCGCGCGACGACCGGATCTGCGCGGTGACCGCCGCGATGCCGGACGGCACCGGGCTGAGCCAGTTCGCCGACCGTTATCCGAGCCGCTGTTTCGACGTCGCGATCGCCGAACAGCACGGGGTGACCTTTTCGGCGGCGCTGGCGGCCGGGGGCATGAAACCCTTCTGCGCGATGTATTCGACCTTCCTGCAAAGGGGCTATGACCAGGTGGTGCACGATGTGGCGATCCAGCGCCTGCCGGTGCGCTTTGCCATCGACCGCGCCGGGCTGGTCGGGGCCGACGGGGCCACCCATGCCGGGGCCTTCGACATCGCCTTCATGGCCAACCTGCCGGGCATGGTGGTGATGGCCGCCGCCGACGAGGCCGAACTGGTGCATATGGTGGCCACCGCCGCCGCCCATGACGAGGGGCCGATTGCCTTCCGCTATCCGCGCGGCGAAGGCGTGGGCGTCGAGATGCCCGAACGCGGCGTGCCGCTGGAAATCGGCAAGGGGCGCATGATCCGCAAGGGGGCGCGGGTGGCGCTGCTGTCGCTGGGCACGCGGCTGCAAGAGGTCGAGAAAGCCGCCGAGGCGCTGGCCGCGCGCGGCATCGAGCCGAGCATCGCCGACGCACGTTTCGCCAAGCCGCTGGACGCCGAGATGATCCTGTCGCTGGCCCGCGACCACGAGGCGCTGATCACCATCGAAGAGGGCGCCGTGGGCGGTTTCGGCAGCCATGTGGCGCAGCTTCTGGCCGAGAACGGCGTGTTCGATAACGGGCTCAAGTTCCGCTCGATGGTGCTGCCGGATGTCTTCATCGACCAGTCGAGCCCGCGCGACATGTATGACGTGGCCGCGATGAATGCCGCGCAGATCGAAGCCAAGGTGCTGGATACCTTGGGCGTGGCGCGGATCGACAGCAAGCGCGCCTGAGGGGGCGGTGCGTGTGAACACGCACCCTACGGTTCAAAACACCTGAAACGAAAAAGGCGGGGCATGGCCCCGCCTTTTCCTATCTGTCGAACCGGGAGCCAGGCTCCCAATCCCTTACCAGTCTTCGCGAACCACGACGCGGGTCTTGATCGGCAGTTTCATTGCCGCGAGGCGCAGAGCTTCGCGGGCAACTTCGTCCGAGACACCGTCGATTTCGAACATCACGCGGCCAGGTTTGACCTTGCATGCCCAGAAGTCCACGGAACCCTTACCTTTACCCATACGCACTTCGGTCGGCTTCGAGGTGACCGGAGTGTCGGGGAAGATACGGATCCAGACACGGCCCTGACGTTTCATGTGGCGGGTCATCGCGCGGCGGGCCGCTTCGATCTGACGCGCAGTCACACGCTCGGGCTGGGTGGCTTTCAGACCATAGGAACCGAAGTTCAGGTCGGAACCGCCTTTTGCCTGGCCTTTGATCCGGCCTTTGTGCATCTTGCGGAATTTTGTACGCTTTGGTTGAAGCATGTGTCAGTCTCCCTTAGCGACGACCGCCGGCACCGCGAGGTGCTGGGCCATCCTGGACTTCTTGTGCTTTACGGTCACGCGCCGCCGGATCGTGCTCCATGATCTCGCCTTTGAAGATCCAGACCTTGATCCCGATGATGCCATAGGCAGTCATCGCTTCGGAATGTGCGTAATCGATGTCGGCACGCAGAGTGTGAAGCGGCACGCGGCCCTCACGGTACCATTCGGTCCGTGCGATCTCGGCACCACCCAGACGACCAGCGACGTTCACCCGGATACCCAGGGCGCCCATGCGCATGGCGTTCTGCACGGCACGTTTCATGGCGCGGCGGAACGAGACGCGGCGTTCCAGCTGCTGGGCGATCGACTCGCCGACCAGCTGAGCGTCGAGCTCGGGCTTGCGCACTTCAACGATGTTGAGGTGCAGCTCGCTGTCGGTCATCGCGGCGATCTTCTTGCGCAGGGTTTCGATGTCCGCGCCTTTCTTGCCGATGATGACGCCGGGACGCGCGGTGTGAATCGTGACGCGGCACTTCTTGTGCGGACGCTCGATGATCACACGGGCCACGCCGGCCTGCTTGCACTCTTTGTTGATGAACTCGCGGATTTTCAGGTCTTCCAGCAGAAGATCACCGTAATCCTTGGTGTCGGCGTACCAACGGCTGTCCCAGGTGCGGTTCACCTGAAGACGCATGCCGACCGGATTTACTTTGTTACCCATTAGGCTTGCTCCTCAACTTGACGCACCTTGATGGTGAGTTCCGAGAACGGCTTGATGATCTTGCCGAAACGACCGCGGGCGCGCGGACGACCGCGTTTCATGGTCAGGTTCTTGCCCACATAGGCTTCGGCGACGATCAGCTCGTCGACGTCCAGGTTGTGGTTGTTCTCGGCGTTGGCAATTGCCGACTGAAGGCATTTCTTCACGTCAGCTGCGATACGCTTGTTCGAGAAAGTCAGGTCGGTCAGAGCCTTCTCGACTTTCTTGCCGCGGATCATGCCGGCCACCAGGTTCAGTTTCTGCGGGCTGGTGCGAAGCATGCGGGTTTTCGCCATTGCTTCGTTTTCGGCCACGCGGCGGGGGTTCTTTGCCTTGCCCATGACTTACTTCCGTTTCGCTTTTTTGTCAGCCGCGTGACCGTAATAGGTGCGAGTCGGCGAATATTCACCGAACTTCTGACCGATCATGTCTTCGGTGACGTTGACAGGGATGTGCTTCTTGCCGTTGTAGACACCAAAGGTCAGACCCACGAACTGGGGCAGGATGGTGGAACGGCGCGACCAGATCTTGATCACTTCATTGCGGCCCGACTCGCGCGCTGCTTCGGCTTTTTTCAGCACGTAAGCATCGACAAAGGGGCCTTTCCATACAGAGCGAGACATAGATTAACGTCCCTTCTTCTTGGCGTGACGCGAGCGGATAATAAGCTTTTGCGACGCTTTGTTCTTGTTGCGGGTGCGGGCACCCTTGGTCGGCTTACCCCAGGGCGAAACCGGGTGACGACCACCCGAGGTCCGGCCTTCACCACCACCATGGGGGTGATCGATCGGGTTCATAACCACACCACGAACCGACGGACGTTTGCCCTTGTGGCGCATACGACCGGCTTTACCGTAGTTCTGGTTCGAGTTGTCGGGGTTCGACACGGCACCGACGGTGGCCATGCATTCCTGACGCACCATGCGCAGTTCGCCCGACGACAGGCGGATCTGAGCGTAGCCACCATCACGGCCCACGAACTGGGCGTAGGTGCCGGCGGCACGTGCGATCTGACCGCCCTTGCCGGGCTTCAGCTCGATGTTGTGGATGATGGTACCGATCGGCATGCCCGAGAACGGCATCGCGTTGCCCGGCTTGATGTCGGCCTTGGCCGAGGCGATGACCTGGTCACCAACTGCCAGACGCTGCGGCGCGAGGATATAGGCCTGCTCGCCGTCTTCGTATTTGACCAGTGCGATGAAGGCGGTCCGGTTCGGGTCGTATTCGATCCGTTCAACGGTTGCCGCGACATCAAATTTGTTCCGTTTGAAGTCAACAATCCGGTAGAGGCGTTTTGCGCCACCACCACGACGACGCGAGGTGATCCGTCCGGTGTTGTTCCGGCCGCCCGATTTCGTCAGACCCTCGGTGAGGGCTTTGACGGGGCGTCCTTTCCAGAGCTCCGAACGGTCGATCAGCACCAGCCCACGCTGGCCCGGCGTCGTCGGCTTATACGACTTGAGTGCCATGCTTTCTGTCTTCCGTTTAGCAGTGCGGATCTCTTCTGATCCGCTATGTGTGAGGCCCCCGCCCGCCGGTTTCGTCCGAAACCCGCTACTAGGGTGCCAATGGTATAGGGCCCCGAAGGTCCCCGGTTAAACGCGCAACCGGCCCCAGAACGAATCTGAGGCCAGTGCGATGGGTGCTAGTAGCAGGGGCGCAGCGAGGAGGCAAGCAAAAGCGGCCGTTTTCTTGCCTGCGTAGGGTGCGTGATCTCACGCACCGCCCCCGACCGGCGCAAGCATGTTGTGCAAAAGGCGGTGCGTAAAGGGGGGGCGCGGTGCGTGCAAGCACACACCCTACGCCATGCACCCCCAGCATGCACAGACGATCCAAATCAAAGCCCGTGACCGGCGGCCGTGGTAGAATTCGTCATTGACTGACCGCAAGCAATTCGACCCGCCACAAGGAGGCGCCCAAATGACTCAATCCAAGACCGAAACCAAATCCTCACAAGACGCAAACGCCGCTGCGGCCTTCAACCCGATGGCCGCCACCCTCTGGCAGGATGTGCTGCAGGAAAGCGCGCGTTTCATCACCGAGCGGCTGCAGAAAGATCTTGAAACCCAGCAAGCGATGCTCGGCTGCAAATCGCCGGCAGAGCTCTTGCAGCTGCAGACGGATTTCTACCAGAGCGCGCTGGCGGATTACACCGAGCAGACGACACGCATGCTCAAGCTCATGTCGAAAGCCGGCGGAACCTCGCGCGAGTATGACGACATCCCGCTGTAGGCCCCCGGCAATGAAAAAGCCCCCCGGCTCTCACCGAGGGGCTCTTTTTTACCTGTAGGCCGGGCTTCAGCCCGGCAAAGGCAGGATCACAGACCGGTGGTCACGTCGATCGTGTTGCCTTCTTCCAGGGTCACATAAGCCTTTTTCACGTCCTTGCGCTTGCCCAGCTGGCCGCGGAAACGTTTGACTTTGCCCTTGGTGATGGTGGTGTTGACCGCTTTGACCTTGACACCAAACAGCGCCTCGACGGCCTCTTTGATCATCGGTTTGTTCGAGTCGATGGCCACTTCGAAAACAACCGCACCGTTTTCCGATGCCATGGTCGATTTCTCGGTGATCACCGGCTTGCGGATCACATCGTAATGTTCAGCCTTCGCGCTCATTTCAGTCGAGCCTCCAGTGCTTCGATACCCGCCTTGGTGATCACCAGGGTGTCACGCTTCAGGATATCATAAACGTTTGCGCCCATCGACGGCAGGATGTCCAGACCTTCGATGTTGCGGGCTGCCTTGGCGAAGCCTTCGTTGACCGAAGCGCCGTCAATGATCAGCGCGCGTTTCCAGCCCAGGTTCTTCACCTGCTTGGCCAGAGCGGCGGTCTTGCCTTCCGACTCGGCGGTCTCGATGACCACCAGCTCGCCGGCTTTGGCCTTGGCCGAAAGCGCGAGCTTCAGACCCAGCTTGCGGACCTTCTTGGGCAGGTCGTGGCCGTGCGAGCGGACAACCGGACCCTTGTAGATGCCACCACCGCGGAAGATCGGCGCGTTGCGGTCACCGTGACGTGCGCCGCCGGTGCCTTTTTGGCGATAGATCTTCTTGGTCGAATACGAGGTTTCCGAACGGGTCTTGACCTTGTGGGTACCGGCCTGGGCGTTGTTGCGCTGCCAGCGGACCACGCGGTGCAGGATGTCGGCGCGCGGCTCGAGACCGAACAGGTCCGCGTCGAGCTCGACCGAACCAGCGCTGCTGCCGTCGAGATTGATTACGTCGAGTTTCATGCTTCACCACCTTCCGCGGCAACTTCTTCCGCAGGTGCTTCGGTTGCAGCAGCCTTCAGACCGGCCGGGAACGGCAGACCTTCGGGGGCTTTCTTCTTCACGGCGTCCTTGACGGTCACCCAGCCACCCTTGGAGCCGGGAACGGCGCCCTTGATGAACACCAGGCCACGCTCGGCGTCGGTCTTGACGACTTCGAGGTTCTGGGTGGTGACGCGCACGGCACCCATGTGACCGGCCATCTTCTTGCCTTTGAAGACCTTGCCCGGATCCTGACACTGGCCGGTCGAACCGTGCGAACGGTGCGAGATCGAGACACCGTGCGAGGCACGCAAACCACCGAAGTTGTGACGCTTCATGGCACCGGCAAAACCTTTACCGATCGAGGTGCCCGCCACGTCGACCTTCTGGCCTTCGAGGAAGTGCTCGGCCGAGATTTCGGCGCCGACTTCGATCAGGGCGTCTTCAGAAACGCGGAACTCGGCGACCTTGCGCTTGGGTTCCACATTGGCCTTGGCGAAGTGACCGCGCATTGCCTTGGAGGTGCGCTTGGCCTTGGCCGAACCGGCGCCCAGCTGAACGGCGGTGTAACCGTCGGTGTCGAGGGTGCGTTGGGCAACGACCTGAAGGCCGTCGAGAGCGAGGACGGTGACAGGGATCTGTTTGCCGTCTTCCATGAACAAGCGGGTCATGCCCACTTTTTTCGCGATGATTCCAGAGCGCATCAGATACCCTCCTTAAACCGAGATCTGGACGTCAACGCCAGCCGCCAGGTCGAGCTTCATCAGCGCGTCCACGGTCTGGGGAGTCGGATCAACGATGTCGAGAAGACGCTTGTGCGTGCGGATCTCGAACTGATCGCGGGATTTCTTGTCAACGTGGGGGCCACGCAGAACGGTGAACTTCTCAATCTTGTTGGGAAGCGGGATCGGGCCACGAACCTGCGCGCCGGTGCGCTTTGCAGTGTTCACGATTTCCTGAGTGCTGGCGTCCAGTACCCGGTAATCGAATGCCTTCAGCCGAATGCGGATGTTTTGGCTTTGCATCAAACATGCCTTTTCTTAGGCGTGAGAGTTGAGAGGAGGATCCGCGACCACCGCAAACCCTCATCGAACCCAAAAGGCGGGAATCATCCCGCCTCGACGTTCTCTCGGAGAACCCGCGCGATATACGGGGTGTGGAGGCATGTGGCAAGGGGGAAGTTGCATTGCCGCCAGACCGGTTCCCCATCACGATCCGGCGCTGCGGCCCCTGCGCATCCACAAACACTTGACTCACATCATGGACGCCCCCGATCCTTGATCCGACTGTGATTACGCCGGGGCGCCGCGTCTTTGGCCGCAAGACGGCCCCGCCCGCCGCGCCTCCGGCCCGAGTGTTTTACGGAGGAACATCATGACAACAGAAAACTCCCGCGCCCGCGTAGCGGCGCTGGTCGGGCCCTATTCCAGCGGCAAGACCACCCTGTTCGAGGATATCCTCTTCGCGGCCGGCGCCATTCCCCGCCGGGGCTCGGTCAAGGACGGCACCACCACCGGCGATGCCTCGCCCGAGGCCCGGGCCCGCAGCATGTCGACCGAGATCAACGTCGCCTCGTTTGACTATCTTGGCGATCCCTGGACGGTGATCGACTGTCCGGGCTCGGTCGAGCTGATCCATGATGCGCAATGCGCGATGATGGTGGCCGATGTGGTGGTGGTGGTCTGCGACCCCAAGCCGGACCGCGCCGTGACCCTGTCGCCGCTGCTGCGCTTTCTCGACGATCGCGATATTCCGCACTTTATCTATATCAACAAGATGGATCAGGAAGAGGCCTCGGTGCGGGCCACCTTCGAGGCGGTGCAGGCGATCTCGTCGCGCCCCCTCGTGATGCGCGAGATCCCGATCCGCGACGGTGACGGCCAGCTGACCGGCATGGTCGATCTGGTCAGCGAACGCGCCTGGCGCTGGGAGCCGCACAAACGCTCGGAGATGATCACCCTGCCCAAGGATCTGGAAGACAGCGAAGGCGAGGCGCGCAATGCGATGCTCGAGTCGCTGGCCGATTTCGACGACGATTTGATGGTCGAGCTTCTGGAAGACGTGGTGCCCTCGACCGACGAGGTCTATGAAAACCTGGTGCGCGACCTGCGCCAGGATCTGATCGTGCCGGTGTTCTTCGGCTCGGCGGAAAACCAGAACGGCGTGCGGCGCCTGATGAAGGCGCTGCGCCACGACGCGCCCTTCGTGGCCGATACCGCCGCCCGGCTCGGCCTGCCCGACGCGGGCAGCGTCGCCCAGGTGTTCTCGACGCGTCACGCCGGCAAGGCGGGCAAGATGTCCTATGTGCGGGTCTGGTCCGGCGAGGTCGCCGACGGCGACACGCTGAACGGGGACCGCGTGGCCAGCGTGCGCCAGCATGTCGGCGCCAAGTCGACCCTGACCGGCCGTGGCGGCGCCGGCGAGGTCATCTCGCTGGGGCGCATGGGCTCGGTGAACACCGGTGATCTTCTGACCGCCGAGGGCAGCGCCACCGCCGACTGGCCGGCCCCCCCGGCGCCGATGTATGCGCTGGCCTTGCAGACCGAGCATCAGGCCGACGAGGTGCGGCTTTCGGCGGCGCTGACCCGGCTGGTCGAGACCGACCCGTCGATCCACACCCAGCACAACACCGAAACCGGCGAGCTGCTGCTTGCCGGTCAGGGGGCGATCCAGTTGCAGATCGCGCTGCAACATCTCGGCGCCGACAGCGGGCTGAAGCTGACCCAGACCACGCCCACCGTGCCCTTCAAGGAGACCATCACCCGCAGCGTGACCCAGAAGGCACGCCACAAGAAACAGTCCGGCGGCCATGGCGAGTTCGCCGATGTCGAACTCGAGATCCGGCCCCTGCAACGCGGCGAGGGCTTTGCCTTTGACGACCGTATCGTCGGCGGCGCGGTGCCCAAGCAGTATATCCCGGCGGTGGAAAAGGGCGTGCGCGCCTATCTGGAAAAAGGCCCCAACGGTTTTCCGGTGGTCGATGTGGCGGTGACGCTGGTCGACGGTTCGCACCACAATGTCGACAGTTCCGATCAGGCCTTTCAGCGCGCCGCGATCAAGGCCATGGGCGAGGCGATCCCGCAGTGCAAGCCGATCCTTTTGGAACCGATCCAGAAGGCCACCCTGTCGGTGCCCTCCGAGTTCACCCCCAAGGTGCAGCGCATCGTCTCGGGGCGGCGCGGCCAGCTTCTGGGTTATGACACCAAACAGGGCTGGGCCGGCTGGGACGAGGTTCAGGCGCTGATCCCGCAGTCCGAGATGATGGACATCATCACCGAGCTGCGCTCGGTCAGCCTCGGCATCGGCACCCATGTCTCCGAGTTCGATCACCTGCAACAGGTCTCGGCCAAGGATGCGGCCATCAAATAAGGCGCGCGCCGCCAAAGTGGCCTTTGCGCCACCCGCTCTCGGCCTCGCATGAAAGGTGAGTGGTCAAGCGCGATCAAAGCGCCTATATGCGCCTCATGATCGCGCAGACACATACCGCATTGCCCTTTGAAAAGATGCACGGGCTGGGCAACGACTTTGTCGTCATCGACGCGCGCGACCGCGACGTCGCCCTGTCCGATGCCCTGATCCGGGCCATCGCCCACCGCCAGTTCGGTGTGGGGTTCGATCAGCTCGCGGTGATCTCCAAGGGCCGCCACGACGCCCATCTGACCTTCTACAATGCCGACGGCTCGCAGTCCGCCGCCTGCGGCAATGCCACCCGCTGCATCGCCCGCAAGCTGATGGATGAAACCGGCCTGACCTCGCTGCGCCTGACCACCGAGCGCGGGCTGTTGCTGGCCCGCGATGCCGGCAACGGGCTCACCTCGGTCAACATGGGCCCCCCGCAGCTCGAGTGGCACGAGGTGCCGCTGGCCGAGCCCATGGACACGCTCGCCCTGCCCATCGACGGCGCGCCCACCGCCACCGGCATGGGCAATCCGCATTGCACCTTCTTTGTCGAAGACGCCGAGGCGGTGGATCTCGAAAGCTTTGGCGCCGTCCATGAACATCACCCGCTATACCCTCAGCGCACCAATGTGCAGGTGGCCCATGTGGTCGGCCCCGATCATCTGCGCATGCGGGTCTGGGAACGCGGCGTCGGCATCACCCTTGCCTCGGGCAGCTCGTCCTGCGCCACCGCGGTTGCCGCCGCCCGGCGCGGCCTGACCGGGCACAAGGTCCGGATCGACCTCGATGGCGGCACATTGTGGATCAACTGGGCCGAAGACGGTGTCTGGATGACCGGCCCCACGATGACCGTGTTCAGCGGCAGCTTCAGCCGGGGCTTTCTGGAGTCCGTCTGATGCCAGCTCCGCCGAAATTCACCACGCTTGGCTGCCGTCTCAACGCCTATGAGACCGAGGCCATGAAAGAACTGTCGCAGACCGCCGGTCTCGACAATGCGGTGGTGGTCAACACCTGCGCGGTGACCGCCGAGGCGGTGCGCAAGGCGCGGCAGGAGATCCGCAGACTGCGCCGCGACAACCCCAAGGCCCGCATCATCGTCACCGGCTGCGCCGCCCAGACCGAGCCCGAGACCTTCGCCGCCATGCAGGAGGTCGACAAGGTCATCGGCAATCACGAAAAGATGCGCCCCGAGACCTGGGCCGGCATGGCCACCGATTTCCTTGGGCAAACGGAAAAGGTGCAGGTCGACGACATCATGTCGGTGACCGAAACCGCCGGCCACCTGATCGACGGTTTCGGCAGCCGCAGCCGCGCCTATGTGCAGGTGCAGAACGGCTGCGATCACCGCTGCACCTTCTGCATCATCCCCTATGGCCGCGGCAATTCCCGCTCGGTCGCCGCTGGCGTGGTGGTGGACCAGATCAAGCGTCTGGTCGATTCGGGCTATCACGAGGTGGTGTTGACCGGGGTTGACCTGACCTCATGGGGCGCCGATCTGCCGATGCAGCCGCGGCTTGGCGATCTGGTGCTGCGCATCCTCAGACTGGTGCCGGATCTGGCCCGCCTGCGTATCTCATCGATCGATTCCATCGAAGCGGATGAGGCGCTGATGCAGGCCATCGCCACCGAGCCGCGCCTGATGCCGCATCTGCATCTCAGCCTGCAACACGGCGACGACCTGATCCTGAAGCGCATGGCCCGCCGGCATCTGCGCGACGACGCCATCGCCTTCTGCGAAGAGGCCCGCGCCTTGCGCCCCGACATGACCTTCGGCGCCGACATCATCGCCGGTTTCCCGACCGAGACCGAGGCCCATTTCGAAAACTCGCTGAAACTGGTCGGCGACTGCGACCTGACCTGGCTGCATGTCTTTCCCTATTCCAAACGGAGCGGAACCCCGGCGGCCAAGATCCCCAATCAGGTCGATGGCAATGTGATCAAGTCGCGCGCCGCGCGCCTGCGCGCCGCCGGCGAGGCCCAGGTGGCCCGCCACCTTGCCGACCAGCTGGGCAAGACCCATCACATCCTGATGGAAAACCCGCATATGGGCCGCACCGAACAGTTCACCGAAGTGCATTTCGAGCGCGCCCAGCCCGAGGGCCAGATCGTCACCGCCAAGATCACCGGCATCCGCGACGGTCAGCTGCTGGCATGAGCCGGCCGATCCTCTATTCCTTCCGCCGCTGCCCCTATGCCATGCGCGCCCGGCTCGGGCTGGCCAGCGCCGGCCTGTCTGTCGAGCTGCGCGAGATTGTTTTGCGCGACAAGGCGCCCGAGTTTCTCGCCACCTCGCCCAGCGCCACGGTGCCCTGCCTGAAAGCCGGCGGCATGGTGATCGACGAAAGCCTCGACATCATGCTCTGGGCACTTGCGCAAAGCGACCCGGAACAGCTGCGCGACATGCCCCGGCTGGGCCACGATCTGATCGCCGCCACCGACGGCGCCTTCAAGACCGCGCTCGACCGCTACAAGTACCACAGCCGCTACGGCTCCGACCGCGATCTCGAGCGCACCAAGGCCGCCGGGCATCTCATCGCGCTCGACGCCCAGCTCGACGGCAAACCCTGGCTCTTCGGCGATACCCCGCGCCTTGCCGACCTCGCCATCCTGCCCTTCATCCGCCAGTTCGCACTCACCGACAAAGCCTGGTTCGACGCCCAGCCCTGGCCGCATCTGCATCGCTGGCTCGGGGCTTTCCTGACCTCCGAGCGCTTCCTTTCGATCATGTTGAAATACCCCAGGTGGCAGGCCGGCGACACCGCCACCCGCTTTCCCTGACCATCATCCGCCGTCAGGGCCGATCACCGTTGGTATTTCCGAGGTCTCGTGAACCGTGAAACGGCGCCCCTCAGTCGAGCACCCGTGCCTCGTCGACCAGCATCACCGGGATACCGTTGCGGATCGGAAAGGCCAGCCCGGCGCTGTCCGAGATCAGCTCCTGGGCTTCGGCGTCATAGCGCAGGGTGGTCCGGGTCTGCGGGCAGACCAGCGCCTCCAGCATCCGGCGGTCGAACGGCTGATTGCCTTCATTCATTGCATCACATCCTCTTCGGCGCCGCCGCGCAGCGCGAACTCGATCAGCGTGATAAGGGTTTCGCGCCGGCTTGCCAAGCGCGGCGCCTCGAGCAGCGCCTGTTTGTCCTCGGGCGCGAAATCCAGCAGCATCGACAGCGAATTGATCAGCAATTCGTCGTCGGCATCCTTCAGCGTCTCCCAGTCGGTCGACAGATCGAGCGCCGCGAAATAGCGCGCCAGCAGCGCCATGAAGGCCGTCCGGTCCAGTGCCGTGTCCTTCTCGGCATGCCCGAGGTCATGCGCGAACCCCTCCCAGCTGACGGCGCAGCGACGATAGGGGTGAAAGCCGTTCACCTCCCTGCGCACCCGGAACCGCGAAATCCCGGTCAGGGTGATCAGATAGCGGTGATCCTCGGTCTCGGAAAACTGCGTCACCCGCCCGGCACAGCCGATCCGGTGCAGCGCCGGCCCGTCGGCGTCGCCCCCCCTGCCTCCCGGCATTTCCAGCGGCTGGACCATGCCGATCAGCCGCCCCGGCGTCTTCAGCACGTCGTCGAGCATCGCCAGATAGCGCGGCTCGAAGACATGCAGCGGCAGGCGGGACCGCGGCAAGAGCAGCGCCCCGGGCAAGGGGAACACGGCCACCGTGTCCGGCAGATCGGCAGGTTTGAACATGCCCTGAACCTAGCGCGAAATCGCGCTTAGGCAAAGATCATTGAACTGAGCCGGCGCCGGCCGTTCAAAACCACCGGGTCATTGGGCTTGAGGGCCTCGAAAATGGTGAACAGCTGCGTCTTGGCGGCTCCGTCATTCCATTCGCGGTCGCGGCGGAACAATTCAAGCAGCTCGGACACCGCGCCTTCGGCATCGCCCGCCGCATGCAGCGCCTGCGCCAGGTCGAAGCGCGCCTGAAGGTCGTCCGGATTCGCGTCGACAGCGGCGCGCAGCTCGGTCACCGGCCCGGCATGTTCGGCCTGGCGCGCCAGTTCAAGCTGGGCCCGCACCGCCTCGATTTCCGGCGCCGCGCTCAGTTCGGCGGGCACCCCGTTCAGCACCGCCTCGGCCTGATCCAGCGCCGCCAGCGCGATATTGGCCCGCGCCAGGCCGGCAAAGGCGGCGACATTGGCCTGATCCTGTTCAAGGATCGCGGCAAAGGTCTCGCCCGCCGATTGCGCATCGCCTTCGGCCAGCATCTCTTCGGCGGCTTCCACCGCCGCCGCCAGACCGCCGTCGTCGATCTCGCCGCCGGCGGCCTCGACCACACGCTTGACGAAAGCCTCGATCTCGCTACCCGGGATCGCCCCCTGGAAACCGTCGATCGGCTGCCCTTTCCAGAAGGCATAGACCGTGGGGATCGACTGCACCCGCAGCTGCCCGGCGATGCCCTGGTTCTCGTCGACATTGACCTTGGCCATCTTCACCGCGCCGCCGGCAGCCATCACTGCCGCCTCGAGCGCCGGACCCAGCGTCTTGCAGGGGCCGCACCAGGGCGCCCAGAAATCCACGATCACCGGCACGCTCTGCGAGGCATCGACCACCTCGGCCATGAAGGTCATCTCGCTGACATCCTTGATCAGATCCCCCGCCGGGGCCGCCGCGCCTTGTCCAAGTTCCAGCATCTCGTCATCCTCGATAAATCAATTGGCCCCTATATGAGGCCAGAAGCGGCGGATTCAAAGGTCAAATTCGGCAAAAACCGGCGCGTGGTCGCTGGGTTTCTCCCAGCCGCGCGCCGCCCGCAGGATGCGGCTGGAATGGCCGGCTTCAGCAATGTCCGGCGTCGCCCAGACATGATCCAGCCGCCGCCCCTTGTCGGCCGCGTCCCAATCGCGCGCCCGATAGGACCACCAGCTGTAAAGCCGCCCCTCGGGAATATCCTTGCGGGTGATGTCGACCCAGGCCCCGGCCTCCTGGGTCTGCGCCAGATGTTCGACCTCGACCGGCGTGTGGCTGACCACTTTCAACAGCTTCTTGTGATCCCAGACATCATCCTCGCGCGGGGCGATGTTCAGATCGCCGACCAGAATGGATTTCTGCGGCCTGTCGCCATGGAACCAGTCGCGCATCCCGGTCAGGTAATCGAGCTTCTGACCGAATTTCTCGTTCACCTCGCGATCCGGCTTGTCGCCGCCCGCCGGCACATAGAAATTGTGGATGGTAACGCCGTTCTCCAGCCTGCCGGCAACATGGCGCGCATGGCCAAGGCTGGCGAAATCCTCGCTGCCGGCCTCGACCATCGGCATCTTGGACAGGATCGCCACCCCGTTATAGCCCTTCTGCCCCCGCGCCACCATGTGGCGATAGCCAAGGGCGGCAAAACCTTCGGTGGGAATCTTCTCGACCGGGCTCTTGCACTCCTGCAGGCAGAGCACGTCCGGTGCCTCTTCCTCGAGCAATTTCAACACGATGGGCTCGCGCAGGCGAACCGAGTTGATGTTCCAGGTGGCAAGGGTAAAGGACATGGGCGCGCTCCGGGGTTGTCAGATCGCGCCTACCCTAACCGCAAGCCGCGCCGGGCGCCACGCGCAATCCCGGCCGTTTTCTCTTGCCCGAAATATCCCCGCCGGAGGCTCCGACGGTGCGGCGCATCACCCGATCAGACCGGCCGCGCGGAACAGCGCCTTGACGTCCGCCTCAGGGCGCGCGCCGTAATGGCCGATCACCTCGGCCGCCGCGATGCATCCCATGCGGCCCGACACCTCGAGCGACTGCCCGGTGGCATAGCCGTAAAGGAAGCCGGCGGCGAACTGGTCCCCGGCGCCGGTGGCATCGACGGGCACGATCTCGGTGACCGGCACCACCGCCTCTTCGTCGCCCCTGACCAGCACCACGTCATGGCCCGAACGGGTGCAGACCACCATGCCGGCATCGGCCGCCGCCTGCTCCAGCGCCGACGACAGGTCGCTCTGATACAGCGCCTGCCATTCGTGTTCGTTGCCGATCACGTAGTCCAGCTCTTTCACCAGGCGGCGGAAATCGTCGCGGTGACGTTCGACGCAGAAAGGATCCGACAGGGCGATTCCGGCCTTGCCGCCGCCCTGACGACAGAGCCGCGCGGCGGCCTCGAAGGCCTCCTTGCCCTTGGGCTTGTCATAAAGATAACCCTCGAGAAACAGCAGCTGCGCCTGTCCGGCCACCGCGTCGGGCACATCCTCCGGTCCCAGCTCGGCGGAAATCCCGAGATAGGTGTTCATCGAGCGTTCGCCATCCGGCGAGACGAAGATCATCGAGCGCGAGGTCGGCAATTCGCCGCCCGCCACCGGCGGGTTGACGAAATCGGTGCCGTCGGCCTGCATCCCGTCGGCATAGAACCTGCCCAGCGCATCATCATGCACCCGGCCGATGAAGCCGGTGCTCAGCCCCAGCGCCCCGAGGCCAGCCACCGTATTGGCCACCGATCCGCCCGGCGCCTGGGTGCGGTTGGTCATGCCGGCATAGAGCATCTCGCCGCGCGCGCGCTCGACCAGCTGCATGATGCCCTTCTGGATCCCCATGAGGTCGAGAAAAGAATCGTCGGATTGCGAAATCACGTCGACGACGGCGTTGCCGATGCCAACGACCTGATAGGGTTTGCTCATAGGGTCTTGTCCTCAAACATACAGAGATCACGGATCAGGCAATTGCCGCAGACGGGCTTGCGCGCCTTGCAGACATAGCGTCCGTGCAGGATCATCCAGTGATGGGCGTGGTGTTGAAAATCCACCGGAATATTGTCTTCGATGGCGCGCTCGACCGCGACCACATCCTTGCCGGGGCAGACGCCCGAACGGTTGCCGAAGCGAAAGATATGGGTGTCGACGGCCTGGGCCGGATAGTGCCACCACATGTTCAGCACCACATTGGCGGTCTTGCGCCCCACGCCCGGCAGGCTTTCCAGCGCGGCGCGCGAATTGGGCACCTCGCCGCCGTAATCCTCGACCAGGATGCGGCTCAGCTTGATCACGTTCTTGGCCTTGTTGCGATAAAGCCCGATGGTCTTGATATGCTCGATCAGCGCCGCTTCGCCGAGATCCAGCATCTTCTGCGGCGTATCGGCGATCTTGAACAGGTCCTTGGTCGCCCGGTTCACGCCGGCGTCGGTGGCCTGCGCCGACAGCGCCACCGCCACCACCAGCGTATAGGCGTTGACGTGATCCAGCTCGCCCTTGGGCTCGGCTTCCATCTCTTGGAAACGGGTGAAGATCTCGCGGATCGTGTGGTAATCGAGTTGCTTGGCCATGACCGCGCCCTTTTGCCCCGGCCGCGCGCGCCCGTAAAGGGCCGCCGCGGCGAAACCGCGGGATCGCGCCCGGCTGTTGCCGGATTGCGCGCGCCGGCCGGGGACAGGGGCCGGGGTTTGCGCAATATCCGGGTCGTCCGCGACCGCCGTTGGCCCTATCCTGAGCCGGCAGAACAAGGAGCGACCCATGGCCGACATGCAGGAAAGCTATCACTACGAGGTCATGCGCCGGGCCATCGAGCTGATCGACCGGCGCGACGACCGGCTTTCGCTCGCCGAACTGGCCCGTGCCATGGACATGAGCCCGGCCCATTTCCAGCGCCTGTTCAGCAGGTGGGCCGGGGTGTCGCCGAAACGGTTCCAGCAATACCTGACCCTCGGACATGCCAAGGCGCTGCTGCACGACCGTTTCACCATGCTCGACACTTCCGACGCGGTCGGGCTGTCGGGCTCGGGGCGGCTGCATGATCTGTTCCTGCGCTGGGAGGCGATGAGCCCCGGCGACTATGCCCGGCGCGGCGCCGGGCTGACGATCCGCTGGGGCTGGTTCGACAGCCCCTACGGGCCGGCGCTGGTGATGGGCACCGGCAAGGGCATCTGCGGCATCGGATTCGCCGCCGAAACCGGACGCGCGGCGACGCTGGCGGACCTGCGGTCCCGCTGGCCCCGGGCCGCCTTCGTCGAAGACCCCTCGGCGCTGCGCCCCTGGGTCACGGCGGCCTTTGCCGAGCAGAGCGACAGCGCCGGAAAAGTGCCGGTCTACATGATCGGCTCGCCGCTGCAGATCAAGGTCTGGGAGGCGCTGATGCGCATCCCCTCGGGGCAGGTCTCGACCTATTCCGAGAT
>NZ_JBFJVE010000017.1:0-23875 GCF_041624275.1 Shimia sp. | reverse complement strand
GGCGGCGACCTGCGCCGGGTGGCGCTGGACGAGGCGGGCGGGCTGCTGGCAGTCACCGACTACCTGGGCGACCGGGTGCTGCTGGTCGATGCCACCAGCGGTGCGGTCCGGGCCGAGGTGGCGACCGGGGCGCGGCCCTTCGGCATCGTCTTTGATGCCCGCAACCGGCTGTTCTGGGTCACCCTGTTCGAGGCCCACCGGCTGATCGCCATCGACCGTGCCGGCGCCATCGTCGCCCGCCACGACACCCCCGAGACCCCGCGCGGGCTGGCGCTGCTGAATGACGGCCGGCTGCTGCTCACCCATGCGATGATCGGCGAGGTCAGCATCTGGGACACCGCCCGGAGCCCGGCGCGGATGCTGCGCCGCATCGCCCTGCACGAAACCCAGGAGGCGGATGAATTCGTCTCGCAGGGGCTGCCGCGGCTGCTGGATGACATCGCCGTCAGCCCCGACGGGCGCGAGGCCTGGCTGCCGCATGTGCTGTGGAATTTCGACCATGCGTTCCAGTTCCAGTCGACCATCTTTCCCAGCCTGTCGCTCTTGGACCTCACCCCCGGCGCCGAGGCCGAGCTGGCGGGGCGGCGCAAGCATCTGTTCCGCCAGATCAACATCACCGACAGTGCCGGGCGCACCCGCATCCTGTCGAACCCGCATGACGCGGCCTTTTCCGGCGACGGCCAGAAGGTCTATGTCACGCTGGCCGGCAGCGAGGACGTGATGGTCTTTGACCTGTCGCGCCGGGCGCCGATCGACGGCGACCAGGAGCGCAGCACCCGCCGCGCCGGCAAGCGCAGCCAGGGCGGCGCGAAGGCGACGCAGCTGCTCCGCCACATCCCCGGCGACAATCCGCGCGGGCTGGTGGTCGCGGGGCAGGACATCTTCGTGCAGAACGCCATGAGCCTTGATCTGGTGCGGCTGACGCGCGGTGGCGACGGCCCCTTTGCCCGCATGCGGCTGGCCGATGCGCCGCCGGTGGCGCTGGTGGCGGACGACCCGGTCGATCCGCAGCTGCGGCGCGGCATGACGCTGTTTCACAGCGCCAATACCGATGATGCCCCGGCCACCCCGACCACCGGCGATTTCTGGATGAGCTGCCAGAGCTGCCATCTCGACGGGTTCAACTTCACCACCGGCTATCTGTTCCGCGCCACCAAGGCCGATGTCCACGAGGATGCGGTGATCGGCCATCGCGGGCTGGGGGCGATGATCGCCGGCGATTTCATCGGCGATTACATCCGCATCATGCAGACGACCCAGGGCGGGCTGGGCCATGACGGGCGCGACGGCGCCCCCCCCATCGACCCCGGCGCGCCGCCGCATGCGCTGGCGGCCGACCTCACGGCGCTGCACGCCTATGTCACCGACCGCGAAAACCTGCCGCTGACCTCGTCCTGGCTGCGGCTCGCGGATGACCGCCGGACCGTGCATGAAAAGGACTGGGTCAACTCGGCCGCCTGCGCCGGCTGTCACAGCGAGATGTTCGACCAATGGTCGGATTCGATGCACCGGCTGATGGGGGATTCCAACCCCTATTACAAGGTCGTCGAAGAGGTCGCCGCCCAGACCGAGGGCGAAGAGTTCCGCCAGTGGTGCATGGGCTGCCACCACCCGCAGGGGCTGCTGTCGGGCCTCACCGCCACCATCGAGAAGGGCCATATGTTCGAACAGGGCGGTGCTTCGCTGTTCGAGGCGCTGGAACAGGGCAGGCCCGATCTCGACGAGGGCACCGGCTGCCTGTTCTGCCACCGGATCGTCAAGCTGGAAGCGGCGCGCGGCCTGCGTGCCGGCGGCAATGCCAGCTTTACCGTCAGTGTCGAGGCGCGCCCGCAATATGTCTTCGAGAACAGCGACAACGCGGTGCTGAACTGGGCCGGAAACCACCAGATCAACGCCAAGCCGCAGGCCCATGCCGAGAGCTATTCGCAGCCCTTCTACAAGGATTCGGCGCTTTGCGGCACCTGCCACAATGAATTCGCCCCCGGCTCGGGCAGCGTCATCGTCGACACCTATGGCGAATGGGAGGCCTCGGCCTACAACAACCCGGCTGACCCCGGCAAACACCGCAGCTGCATCGACTGTCACATGCATGGCGACATCGGCCGCATCGGCGAGGACATCCCCGGCGTCTCGACCGATGGCGGCCGCCTCAAGGACAATGTGGTCACCCATCAGTTCACCGGCGCCAATCACCATCTCGTGGGGCTGCGCAACCCGGAGCTGGCCGACATGAGCCTCGAGCTGCTGCGCTCGGCGGCGCGGCTCGAGGGGCGGCTGGATGGCGACGGGCGGCTGGTGGTGCGGGTGCGCAATGTCGGCGCCGGTCACGCGCTGCCGACCGGGGTCGCCGATTTCCGCCAGCTGTGGCTGGACGTCACCGTCACCGATGCCACGGGGCGGGTGGTGCTGGAGCATGGCAAGCTCGATGACGGGGGCAATCTGGCGCCGGACGCACGCCTGTTCCAGAAGGTCTTTGGCGACGCCGAGGGCAAGCCGGTCGGCCTGTTGTTCTGGCGCTACGAGAAGATGCTGAAGGACACCAAGATCCCCGCCAACGGGTACCGCGACGAGGTCTTCGAGCTGCCGCGCGATGCGCAGTTTCCCTTGCAGGCCGAGGTCCGGATGATGTTCCGCATCTACCCGCAGTGGGTGACCGACGCGGTGCGCGAGACCTATCCCGAGCTGCCCGAGCCGCAGGCGGTCGAGATGGCGCGCTGGGCGGCGGTCCTGACGCGCCCCTGAGCGCGGCGGCCCGGCCGCGCGCCGGGCCGGTACGTGGCCGGTGCATGGCCGGGGTCAGATCATGCTTTGTTCGAGGGTCTTCACCAGTTCGCGCAGCTTGGGGCCGAATTCGCCCACCAGCTTGTCCTTGGGCAGGTAGTTGGCCGGGCCGCCGAGGTTGAAGGCCAGCAGCGGCGTGTCGCCGCCCTTGTAGCTGCGGAAGGGTACCGCGACCGAATGCACGTTCGGCTGCCAGTCGCCGAGGTTGGCGTAAAAGCCGCGCGATGCGATTTCCTCGGCGGCCTGCGCGATTCCGTCGCGCAGGGCGGGCCAGTCCTCGGGGGCGGCATGGTCGCGGATCGAGGCCAGGATCTCTTCCTTTTCCTCGGCGCCGCAGGCGGCGATATAGGCCCGGCCCATCGCCGAGCGCGCCAGCGAGATCCGCGACCCGACATCGAGTTGCAGCGAAATCACGCTGCGCGAGCGGGCGGTGGCGAGATAGATCATCGTGTAATCGACCCGACCGCCAAGGGCGACCTGCACCCCTTCGCCGCATTCATTGGCCAGCTCCTGCATGTAGTTCTGCGAGGTCTCGCGGACCGGCAGCCCGCTGAGGCAGGCATAGCCGAGGCTGAGAACCGGCACCCCCATGCGATAGCGGCCGGTGTCGTTGTCATAGAGAAGATAGCCGGATTTCAGCAGGGTATAGGTCAGGCGCGAGATGGTGGAATTCGGCAGGCCGGTGCGCTCGGAGATGTCGCCGTTGCTCAGGCCCGCGCGGTCGTCGGGCCTGAAGGCGCGCAGCACCTCCAATCCGCGGTGGAGGGCGGTGATGAACTGACGGTCATGGCCGCCTGCCGTCTTGGCTTCGGAGTCGACGGGCACATCCGTTCTTTTTCGCATTCTGCTTTCCTCTGGCCTGACGCCGGTAGACGAATTCTACCCATTTTCCGGCAGGCGGAATAATCAATTCCTATTGCACTATGACAGATCCTTCCAGAGCACTTTTCCGGTGGCCGACTTCGGCAGCGTCTCGGCAAAGACGATCTGGCGGGGGCATTTGTAGGCCGCCATCTCCTGTCGGCACCAGCCGATGATCTGGTCTTCGTCGAGACTGTCGGCGGCGCCGGCCTTGCGGACCACATGGGCCTTGACGAATTCGCCCCGGCGGGTGTCGCTGGCGCCGACGACACAGGCCTCGGCGATCCCCGGATGGTGCAGCATCATGGTCTCGACCTCGGCCGGCCAGACCTTGAACCCCGAGACGTTGATCATGCGCTTGACCCGGTCGACCATGAAGAAATAGCCGTCTTCGTCGCGGTAGGCGATGTCGCCGGTGCGGAAGAAGCGCTTGCCGTCGAGATCGACGAAAGCCTCGCGGGTGGCCTCGGGGTTCTGCCAGTAGCCAAGGAAGACCTGCGGCGCGTGGGTGATGATCTCTCCGGCTTCGCCGGCGGGCAGCTCGGTCGTCGTGCCGGGGGCGACGATGCGCGAGTCGACCGAGAAGATCGGCACCCCCAGACATTGCTCGCGGGTCGCCTCGGGCGGGTTGATATGCAGCGCGGCCATGGTTTCCGAGAGGCCGTAGCCCTCGACATAGGGCTGGCCGATGCGGGCCTTGAGCTTGACGGCAATGGCGTCGGGCATCGCCGCCCCGCCGCCGCCGATGGTGCGAAGGCTGCCGAGGTCATGGGCCTCGGCCTCGGGATTGTTCAAGAGGTCGATCGCCATCGTCGAGATCGAGGCCCAGTGGGTGACCGCGTAGCGTTCGATCAGCTGCGCGGCATGCACCGGGTTCCAGCGGGTCAGGATCACGATCGTGCTGCCGCGATAGATCGGCACGTTCATCGAGCTTTGCATGCCGGTGACGTGAAAGAAGGGCAGGGTCGCCAGGGTGATGCTGTCGCAGTCCGACGGGGTCCAGGTGGTGGTGCCGATCAGGGTGGTCATGACGGTGCGGTGGCTGTGCATGCAGCCCTTGGGCTGGCCGGTGGTGCCCGAGCTGTAGGGGATCACGGCGAGGTCGTCGGCCCCGGTTCCGGCGGGGCGCGGCCGGGCCGGGGATTGCACGACGTCGGAAAAGCGGTATCGGCCCGGGCCCTCGAACCCCGCCTCGCACAGGTCGGGCAGGGGTGCCGGCAGCGGAATGTCGTAATCGGGGTCGGCCATCTCGGCGTAGCTGGCGCCGATGATGTGCTGCACCTCGCCGGCCTCGAGCAGTCCAAGCGCGTTGGGCGCCAGTTCGAGACCGGCGATGATGATCTTGGCGCCGGTGTCCTGCGCAAGGTAGCGCAACTCGGCTTTCTGGTTCATCGGGTTGACCGGCACCACGACCCCGCCGGCCCGCAGGATGCCGTAGTAGGCGATGACATATTGCGGGCTGTTCTGCATGTAGAGCAGCACCCGGTCGCCCCTTGTCAGGTTCATCTCGCCTTGAAGCACGCCGGCCAGCGCGGTGACCATCTCTTGCAGGCGGGCGTAGCTGATGCGGCGCCCCTGGAACCGGATCGCCGTGCGCTCGCCGTGGCGCCGGGCGGTCTCGGTGAGGTTGCTGTCGATGCTGCGCGCCGGAATCTCAAGGGTCCGGGGCAGCCCCTCGGGCCAGTAGGATTCGGGATGCGTGGTTGTCATGTCTGTTCCTCCCAACAGTCGTTCGGTGCGTCGCGTCAGCCGCTGCGGTCCTTGCAGAAGGGCTGACGAAGTCTCGGTTTCTTGATCTTGCCGATGGCGTTTCCGGGCAGCGCGTCGCGCGGCGGCGCGCCCGGCGCGGCATTCACCTCGGGGTCCGCTGCCCGCAACGGTGTCGCCGGTCCGGTCATTTCCGCTTGTCTCCCCTTGCCCGCAGAATGGAACGTCACGTTCTTTTTCCGCTTTGCAAAAAATCTTTCCGCAAATATTGACTAAGTTTCCGATCAATGCAACAGAAAGAAAGCAATCGAGGAGAAGCATGATGGATTTCTTTCCCCTATCGGATCGGGCCAAGGCGCTGCGCGAGGCGCTGTTGCAGTTCATGGACGAACACATCTATCCCAACGAGGACCTGTTCGAGGCGCAGCATGGCGAGGGCGACCCGTGGGATGCACCGCCGATCCTCGAAGAGCTGAAGGCCAAGGCGCGGGCGGCCGGGCTGTGGAACCTGTTCCTGCCCTACGAGGACGCGAGGGCCTATGGCGGGGCCGGCCTGTCCAACCTCGACTATGCCACCCTCTGCGAGATCATGGGCCGCTCACCGATTGCCCCCGAGGTCTTCAACTGCTCGGCGCCCGATACCGGCAATATGGAGACCCTCTGGCTTTACGGATCACAGGCGCAGAAGGACCAGTGGCTGCGGCCGCTGCTGAACGGCGAGATCCGCTCGTGCTTCTCGATGACCGAACCCGAGGTGGCCTCGTCGGATGCCACCAATATCGAGTGTTCGATCCGCCGCGACGGGGAGGACTATGTGATAAACGGGCGCAAATGGTGGTCGTCGGGGGCCAATGCCAATGCCTGCAAGCTGGCGATCGTGATGGGCAAGACCGACCCGGAGGGCCCCAAGCACAGGCAGCAGTCGATGATTCTGGTGCCCATGGACAGCCCCGGGGTGACGGTCGAGCGGGCGCTGACCGTCTTTGGCTATGACCATGCGCCGCACGGCCATGCCGAGATCAGCTATGACAATGTCCGGGTGCCGGCAGGCAACATCCTGCTGGGCGAGGGGCGTGGTTTCGAGATCGCCCAGGGCCGGCTTGGGCCGGGGCGCATCCACCACTGCATGCGCCAGATCGGCGTGGCCGAGCGGGCGCTGGAAGAGATGTGCCAGCGGGCGCTGGCCCGCGAGGCTTTCGGCAAGCCGATCGCCGAACACGGGGTCACCCGCCACTGGATCGCCGAGAGCCGCTGCGACATCGACCAGGCGCGGCTGTTGACGATGAACGCGGCCCACATGATGGACACCGTCGGCAACAAGGTGGCGCGCAAGGAAATCGCCATGATCAAGGTGGTCGCCCCGACCATGTGCGGCCGGGTGATCGACCGCGCCATTCAGGTGCATGGCGGGATGGGCGTCAGCCAGGACAGCCGGCTGGCGGGCTTTTATGCCAATTCGCGCACGCTGCGGCTGGCCGACGGGCCGGACGAGGTGCACCGCGAGACCATCGCCAAGCAGGAATTGCGCCAGTATCGCAGCAACAGGACGTGAGCGGGATGTTTGACTTGAAGGACAAGGTGGCCGTGGTCACCGGATCGAGCCGCGGCATCGGCCGCGCGATTGCCGAGATGTTCGCCCGCGCCGGCGCCAGGGTGGTGGTGTCCTCGCGCAGCGCCGAGGCCTGCAAGCCGGTCGAAGAGGCGATCCGCGACGCCGGTGGCGAGGCGCTGACCGTTCCCTGCCACATCGGCAGGAAAGAGGATCTGCAAAACCTCGTCGACCGGACCCTTGCCGAATGGGGCCGGATCGACGTGCTGATCTGCAATGCCGCCATCAACCCGGTCTATGGCCCGATGTCCGAGCTGACCGATGAGGCCTTTGACAAGATCATGGGCACCAATGTGCGCTCGACCTGGCAGCTTTGCCAAATGGTGCTGCCGGGAATGGCGGACAACGGCGGCGGCGCGGTTGTGCTGCTGTCCTCGATCGCCGGCATCCGGGGCAACGCGGTGATCGGCGCCTATGGTATCTCGAAGGCGGCCGAGGCGGCGCTGGCGCGCAACCTCGCCGTCGAATGGGGCCCCAGGAACATCCGCGTGAACGCGCTGGCCCCCGGCCTGATCCGCACCGATTTCGCCCGTGCGCTGTTGGACGACCCCGAGCGCCTGGCGCGGGCCGAGAACCAGACGCCGCTGCGCCGGATCGGCGAACCCGAGGATATTGCCGGAACCGCGCTGTTCCTGGCCAGCGATGCCGCGGCCTATGTCACCGGACAGACCATCGTCGCCGACGGCGGCGAGCTGATCCGCTGAGGCCGACAGACTCAAGAACAAAGGACAGTTTTCATGAACACCCAGAACTCCGTTTCGGTCAGTACCGAGATCGTCGGCGACGTGGCGCTGGTCGCGGTCGACAACCCGCCGGTCAATGCGCTGAGCGTGCATGTGCGCACCGGCCTCCAGGACGCGATTGCCCGGATCAACGCGGACCAGAGCGCCAAGGTCGTCGTGATCTATGCCCGCGGCCGGACCTTCATTGCCGGTGCGGATATCACCGAGTTCGGCAAGCCGCCGATGCAGCCTTCGTTGCCCGACCTGCTGAACGAGATCGAACAGAGCGCAATTCCGCTGGTCTGCGTGCTGCATGGCACCGCGCTGGGCGGCGGGCTGGAAGTGGCGCTGGCCTGCCATGCGCGGGTCGCCGTCGCGGGGGCGCGCATCGGCCTGCCCGAGGTGCTGATCGGCCTGCTGCCCGGCGCCGGCGGCACCCAGCGCGTGCCGCGTCTGGCCGGCATTGCGGTGGCGCTTGATATGTGCCTGTCGGGGCGTCAGGTGAAGGTGGCGGAAGCGCTGGAGATGGGGCTGGTCGATCGCATCGACGCCGGTGATCCGCGCGCGGTGGCGCTGGAGGCCGGGCAGGATGTGATCGCCGGCAAGCTGGCCACCCGCAAGACCTGCGATCTTGACGCCGAGGCCGATGATGCCGCCCTTGCGGCCGCGCGCCGGATGGTGGCCGAGAAACACCCCAACCTGGTGTCGCCACAGCGCTGCATCGAGGCCATCGCCCTGTCGACCGGGCCGATGGCCGCGGGCATGCAGGCCGAGCGCGCGGCCTTCATGGACTGTCTGGCCACGCCGCAGCGGGCCGGGCTGATCCATGCCTTCTTCGGCGAGCGCGCCGTGGCCAATGTGCCCGAAAAGGCCGCCACCCCGCGCGAGGTGGCGTCGATCGGGGTGATCGGCGGCGGCACCATGGGATCGGGGATCGCGACCTCGGCCCTGCTGGCGGGCATCCCGGTGACGCTGGTCGAGGTCACCGACGAGGCGCTTCAGCGCGGGGTGGCGACGATCACCGGCAATCTCGATGGCGCGGTCAAACGCGGCAAGCTGAGCGCCGAGGCGCGCGACGCCACGCTGGCGATGCTGGGCGCCGCGACCACGCTCGAGGCGCTGGCCGGGGTCGATCTGGTGATCGAGGCGGTCTTCGAGCAGATGGAGGTCAAGAAAGAGATCTTCGGCAAGCTCGACGCGATCTGCAAGCCGGGGGCGATCCTGGCTTCGAACACCTCTTATCTCGACATCGACGAGATCGCCGCGCAAACCGCGCGCCCCGAGGACGTGATCGGGCTGCATTTCTTCTCGCCCGCCCATATCATGCGGCTGTTGGAAATCGTTGTCGGCGCCAAGACCGCGCCCGAGGTGACGGCGACCGGTTTCGCGCTGGCCAAGCGGATGCAGAAGGTCGGCGTGCGGGCCGGTGTCTGCGACGGTTTCATCGGCAACCGGATTCTGGCGCATTATTCCAAGACCGCCGCCTATCTGGTGCTGGACGGGGCCTCGCCGCAGCAGGTCGACAGGGCGCTGGAGGATTTCGGCTTTGCCATGGGGCCGCACAAGGTCGGCGACCTGGCCGGGCTCGACATCGGCTGGATGACCCGCAAGCGCAAGGCGGCAGAGCGGCCTTCGAACGAACGCTATGCCGGCGATGTCTCGGACCGGATCTGTGAAAACGGCTGGTTCGGCCGCAAGAGCGGCAAGGGGTTCTATGTCTATGACGGGCGCGACATGCGGCCCAACCCCGAGGTCGAAGAGATCATCGCCGATGAGCGCCGGAAGGCCGGGATCACCCCGCGCGAATTTTCCGACGGCGAGATCGTCGACCGCTATCTCACCGCGATGATCGTCGAGGCGGCACGGGTGGTCGAGGACGGTATCGCCCTGCGGCCGCTGGATGTGGATATCGTGTTCCTGATGGGCTACGGTTTCCCGCGCTTCCGCGGTGGTCCGCTGCATTACGCCGACACGATCGGGGCCGCCGAACTGGTACGCCGGATCGAGGATTACGCCCGGCAAGACCCGCAGTACTGGCAGGTGCCCGAATTGTTGCGCGAGATGGCGCAGAGCGGGCGCAGTTTTGCCGACATCAACAAGGAGGCCTGAAAATGGACCTGTCCTACACCCCCCAGGAGCTTGCCTTTCAGCAGGAGGTCCGGGATTTCTTCGAAGCCAACCTGCCCGGGCATATCGCGGACGCGGTGCGTTCGGGCGCCGAGATGACCGGCGAGATCTATCAGGAATATCACCGTATCCTGTCGGCCAAGGGCTGGCTGGCGACCACCTGGCCCAAGCAGTTCGGCGGCCCCGGCTGGACCCCGGTCGAGCGCCATATCTTCGACGTCGAGAGCAACCGCTACAACGCGCCGCGCATCGTGCCCTTCGGTCTGGCGATGCTGGGGCCGGTGATCCAGAAATTCGGCAATGACCGCCAGAAGGCCGAGGTGCTGCCCGGCATCCTTTCGGCCGAGGACTGGTGGTGCCAGGGCTATTCCGAACCGGGGGCCGGCTCGGACCTGGCCTCGCTCAAGACCCGCGCCGACCGCGACGGCGACCACTATGTCGTCAACGGCCAGAAGACCTGGACCACGCTTGGCCAATACGCCAACAAGATCTTCTGCCTGGTGCGCACCAGGTTCGACGGCAAGCCGCAGGAGGGCATCTCATTCCTGCTGATGGACCTTGACCTGCCGGGGATCGAGATGCGCCCGATCCGCCTGATCGAGGGCGGGCACGAGGTCAACGAGGTGTTCTTCACCGACGTCCGCGTGCCGGTGGAAAACCTTGTCGGCGAAGAGAACGCCGGCTGGACCATCGCCAAGTTCCTGCTGACCCACGAGCGCACCGGCATCGCCGGCGTCGGCATCTCGATGCAGGCGCTGGAGGAGCTGAAGGCGCTGGGCCGCCGGGTGAAGCGCGACGGCAGGAGGCTGATCGAGGATCCGCTGTTCGCGGCCCGCGTGGCGCGTGTCGAGGCCGATCTCGAGGCGATGAAGATCACCAACCTGCGGATGCTGTTCCAGGCCCAGAAACAGGGCCATCCGGGACCCGAGACCTCGATCCTCAAGATCAAGGGCACCCAGATCAACCAGGAGATCCGCGACCTGGCGCGCCGTGCCCTTGGGCCGGTGGCGGCGCCCTTCCCCGGCCATGTCAACGACGGCAACCTGGCGCTGAGCCCGCCCGATACCGAGCATAACGCGGCGCGCTATTTCAACGCCCGCAAGACCTCGATCTTTGGCGGGTCGAACGAGATTCAACGCAACATTCTGACCAAGACCATGCTGGAGCTGTGAGATGAACTTTGATCTGACCGAGGATCGCCAGATGCTGGCGGACACGCTCCGCCGTTTCCTGGCCGAGCAATACGACATCGAGACCCGCAACGCGGTCGCCTATGAGGCGCCGTTCCACGCCCCGGACAAATGGGCCGAGATGGCCGAGCTTGGCATTCCCGGCGCGCTGGTGCGGGAAGCCGACGGCGGTTTTGGTGGCAGCGGCTTCGACATCGCCGTCGTCTTCGAGGCGCTGGGCCGCACCCTGTGCCCGGAACCCTTTCTGGCGACGCTGATGGCCTCGCGCCTGCTGGCGGCGGCCGGTGCCCCGCAGGACAGCCTGGTCGAGGGTTCGGTGAAATACGCGGTGGCGCTGAGCGAGATCGAGGCACCCTATGACGTTGCCTTTACCGAGACCACGGCGCAGGCCGCGGGCGGGGGCCACAGGCTTTCGGGGCGCAAATGCGCGGTCTATGGCGGCCAGGTGGCCGACCGCTTTCTCGTGGTCGCCCGCCTCGACGGCGAGCTTGCGGTGTTCGAGGTTGCCGCGGCCGATGCGACGGTTGTCGGCTATCCGATGATCGACGGCGCGGGCGCGGCCGAGCTGGTGCTGGACGACACCCCGGCCACCCTGCTGATCGCCGGCGCCGAGGGCGCCATCGCCGAGGCGCTGAATGCCGGCCGGCTGGCGCTTTGCGCCGAGGCGGTGGGGGCGATGGACGTGACCTATGAGATCCTTCTCGACTATCTCAAGACCCGCAAGCAGTTCGGCGTGGCGATCGGCAAGTTCCAGGTGTTGCAGCATCGCACCGTCGATCTGCTGACCGAGATCGAGCAGTCGCGCTCGATGGTGATCGGGGCCGCCGCCGCGCTGGACGATGCCGATGCAGAGCTGAAGGTGGCGATGGCCAAGAGCCTGATCGGCCGCGCCGCGCGGCTGGTGGCCGAAGAGGCGATCCAGATGCATGGCGGCATCGCCATGACCTGGGAATATGCGGTGTCGCATCTCGGCAAGCGGCTGATCATGCTGGATCACCAGCTGGGCGACACCGATCACTGCCTGGCCCGGGTCGCCCGGAGCTACGCCGCATAGGCGCAAAGAGATCGCCGCCGGGGCCTGCCTTGCAGGGTCCGGCGGTGGCCGGTCCGGCTCTGATACGGCATTCTCTCAGGGCCGGGCCGGTGTTTTCAGCCCGCCGAGCGGTAGCGGAAGACGCCGGTGCCCTCGGCGACGGCATGGCCGGCGCTGTCGCGGATCAGGCCACGGGCGAAGAAGCTGCGCGCGCCGCCGCCGGTGCGGAAGCCTTCGCAGATCAGCCGGTCGGTGGTCGGGCGCGACAGGAAGTTGGTATTCATCGACAGGGTCATCGACAGCCGCTTGCGCGACAGATCGCCGGTGTAGCTGCCGGAAAACCCCATGACCGTGTCCAGCATCGTCGCATAGACGCCGCCATGGGGAATGCCGAAGCGGTTCTGGTGCTTTTCTTCCAGAGGCAGTTCGAACAGGCAGTAGTCGGCCTTCCACTCCACCAGCCGGAAGCCCAAGAGGTCCTGAAACGGGTAGGGTGGTTCGGTCATCGGGTCGATCGGCATGGCGGTCCTTTCCTGTGGTGTTCCGGGGGTGTTTAGCTGTCGGGGGGGGGGCGTGGCGCGGCTCAGCCGAGACCGGCGGCGCGCAGCCCGCCGGCGGCATAGCGCGGCACATAGCCGCCGACGCGCCGCGCCCGTTCGGGATTGGAGGCGTTTCCGTCGAGGGCGCGCTTTTTCACCCCCTGCAGGATGCCGGCCATGCGGAAGAAGGTGAAGGCGACGTAAAAGCCGAGGTTGTCGATGCCGCCAAGGCCGCGCCGGGCGCAGTAGTCGTCGACCACCTGCTGATCCGAGGGCAGGCCGAGGGCCGCGCGGTCGAGCCCCCTGAGCCCGCGGCCTTCGTTTCCGGCCGGCATCGACCATTGCATGAGCACCGCCGCCAGATCGGCATAGGGGTGGCCGATGGTCGAAAGTTCCCAGTCGAGCACCGCGAGGCAGCGCGGTTCGCTGCGGTGAAACAGGAGATTGTCGATGCGGAAATCGCCGTGGACCAGGCCGCGCTGGCCGTCGTCGTCGGGGATATTGCCGTCCAGCCAGGTGATCAGCGCCTCCATTTCCGGGATCTCGTCGGTCTGGCTGGTGCGGTATTGATGGGTCCAGCGGTCGATCTGGCGGCGATAGTAATTGCCGCTGGGGCCATAGTCGGCCAGCCCCGCCTCGAGGATGTCGACATCGTGGATGGCGGCGAGGACGCGGCCCATCTCGTTCAGGATCGCCCAGCGCTCACCGGAGCCCTGTTCGGGCAGCGAAGGCAGGTTGAAGCTGCGGCCGGCGACATAGTCCATGACATAGAAGTCAGAGCCGATCACCGCCGGATCCTGGCACAGCGCATAGACCCGGCTGACCGGCACCCCGGTGTCCTGAAGCGCCTTTTGCACCCGGAATTCCCGGTCCACCGCATGGGCCGATTTCAGCAGCTTTCCCGGTGGTTTGCGCCGCAGCACCAGCTGCGGCCCGTCGGTGTTCAAAAGGAAGGTCGGGTTCGACTGCCCGCCGGGGAACTTCTCGGCGCTGCGGATCTCGCGCACACCGGGCACCCGGCCCCTGAGCCATTGGGCGACGGCCGCGAGATCAAGCCGGGTTACGTTTTCTGCCATGTCCTGTTCTGCCATGTCCTGTTCTGCCATGTCCTGTCGGGCCTCAGCTGGTCCGGCGGCGCCGGAAGAATGGAAAGGCGGATGCCCGGCCGCGCCGGGCGGCTGGGGGAGCGATTTCTGCCGCCCGGCGCCGGGGCCGGGCATCCGCGACCGGGCAAGCGCCTCAGAGCACTTCGAACAGCCCGGCTGCGCCCATGCCGCCGCCGACGCACATGGTGCAGACCACGTATCTGGCGCCGCGGCGTTTGCCCTCGATCAGCGCGTGGCCGACCATGCGCGCGCCGGACATGCCATAGGGGTGGCCGACCGAGATGGCGCCGCCGTTGACGTTGAGAATCTCGTTCGGGATGCCCAGCACCCGCGCCGAATGCAGCACCTGGCAGGCGAAGGCCTCGTTCAGCTCCCAAAGGCCGATGTCGTCCATCGTCAGCCCCTGGGCCTCGAGCAGCCGGGGCACCGCGTGGATCGGACCGATGCCCATCTCGTCGGGGTTCAGACCGGCGGCCATGACGCCGACATAGCGGCCCAGCGGCTGCACCCCGCGCCTTTCGGCGGTGCGTTCGTCCATGATGACCGAGGCCGAGGCGCCGTCGGAAAGCTGCGAGGCATTGCCGGCGGTGATATGGGCGCCTTGGCTGACGACCTGCCCGTCCTTGAACACCGGTTGCAGCGATTGCAGGTTTTCCAGCGTGGTGCCGGGGCGGTTGCCTTCGTCCTGCCCGAGGGTCACTTCGCGGAACGACACTTCCTTGGTGTCCTTGTCCATCACGCCCATCGTGGTGGTCAGCGGCACGATCTCTTCGTCGAACCGGCCCGCAGCCTGGGCGGCGGCGGTGCGCTGCTGCGATTGCAGCGCATAGGCATCCTGATCTTCGCGGCTCACGCCATAGCGATCGGCGACGATCTCGGCGGTTTCGAGCATGCTCATGTAGAGCGCCGGCATATGTTCGCTGATCCACGGATCGCGGACCCGGTCGCTGCGCATGTTCTGGTTCTGGACCAGCGAGATCGATTCGACCCCGCCGCCGACGACCACGTCCATGCCGTCGTGGACCACCTGTTTGGCGGCGGTGGCGATCGCCATCATGCCGCTGGCGCACTGGCGGTCCAGCGACATCCCGGCGACGGTCACCCCGAGCCCGGCGCGGATCGCCGCCTGGCGTCCGATGTTGCCGCCGCTCGAGCCCTGCTGAAGTGCGCTGCCGATGACGCAGTCCTGGATCTCGGTGCCCTCGAGCCCGGCCCGTTCCGCCGCATGGGCGACAGCGTGGCCGATCAGGGCCTGGGCCTGCGTGTTGTTGAAGGCGCCGCGAAAGGCCTTGCCGATCGGGGTGCGTGCCGTGGACACGATGAGCGCATTGCGCATGTCGAATTCTCCGTTGGTTGTGAATGTGAGCGGTTTTCAGACCCTGTGGTCCGGCTTGAGGCGCAGGGTGAGCCACTGGGCGCTGAGCGCCGGCTTGTCCTGCCCCTCGATCTCGACCGTGACGTCCCAGGTCAGCCTGCGGACCCCGGGGCGGGTTTCCTTGAAGTCGACCAGGGTAAAGCGGCCGCGGATCCGCGCGCCGACCTTGACGGGGGACAGGAAGCGCACCCGGTCAAAGCCGTAGTTCACCCCGGTGCCGGTCATCTCGGCGTGTTTCACGCCCTCGGCGGCCATCTTGGACAGCAGCGACAGGGTCAGGAAACCATGCGCGATGGTGGTTCCGAAAGCGGCCTTGGCGGCGGATTCGGGGTCGACGTGAATGAACTGCCGGTCGCCGGTGGTGTCGGCGAAGGCGTCGATCATGCTCTGGTCGACGGTCATCCAGGGAGACAGGCCGACTTCGAGTCCGACACTGTTTTCAAGGCCTTTCACAATGGCGATCATGCTCCGCCCTCCGCGTGGTTCATCCCCGATATGCGGCTTGTTTTGCATAGCGGAAAAAATTTCCGAAAAATGTTGACTTTGGGGAATGAACCTCTAAACATCTCGATTGTCAATGGGCGGAATTATTTTCCGCAAACGGGAGGAGAACCTGATGAACCTATTTGTTAAGGCCGCACTGGCTGCAATGGTCGGCGTCACGCCGGTCGCGGCGCTGGCGCAAGACACTCTGAAGATCGCCTTTATCGACCCGCTTTCGGGGCCGTTCGGCCCCTCGGGGGATGCCGCGCTGCGCCATTGGCAATATGCGGCCGACGAGGTGAATGCCGGTGACGGCATCAACGGCCAGAAGGTCGAGATCGTCGCCTATGACAACAAGATCAATCCCAAGGAATCGCTGGTGCAGCTTCAGAAGGCGCTGGATCAGGGCATCCGCTATGTGGTGCAGGGCAACGGCTCGTCGGTGGCCTCGGCACTGATCGACGCGATCGAAAAGCACAACAGGCGCAACCCCGGCGAAGAGGTGCTGTTCCTCAATTACGCGGCGGTGGACCCGGCCTTCACCAACGAGCGCTGTTCCTTCTGGCACTTCCGCTTCGATTCGGATGCCGACATGAAGATGAACGCGGTGACCGACTGGCTGAAGGGTCAGGACGACATCAAGAAGGTCTATATCATCGGCCAGGACTACAGCTTCGGCAAGGCGGTGGCCGCCGCGGCCACCGAGATGATCGCCGCGAAGCGCCCCGACATCGAGATCGTCGGCAACGAGCTGCACCCGCTGGGCAAGGTGAAGGATTTCACCCCCTATGTGCAGAAGATGATCAGCGCCGGGGCCGATGCGGTGATTACCGGCAACTGGGGGGCGGATATCGTCCTGCTCATCAAGGCGGCGACCGCCTCGGGACATGAGGTGCCCTATCTGACCTATTACGCCGGCAGCCTCGGGGCCGCCACCGCGATGGGCGAGGGGGCCGTCGGCCGGGTCAAGCAGATCACCGAGATGAACACCAACCTCGAGACGCCGGGCCCGCAGGATGTGCTGATCGACGGGTTCGAGACCAAGAACAGCGATATCAGCTATTATTACCACCGCATCTTCAATGCCATGGAGATGTTCGACGCCGCGGCGACCAAGGCCGGCAGCGTCGAGCCGATCAAGGTGGCAATGGCGCTCGAGGGGCTGGAGTACGAGACCGCCTATGGCCCGGTCACCATGCGGGCCGACAATCACCAGATCTTGCAGCCGCTGTACATGTCGACCTTCAGCAAGGAGGTCAAACGCGATGTCGAGGATCTTGGTCTCGGCTGGACGTCGGGCGCCGGTGACCGCATCGAGGCAGCCAATACCTCGATGGCGACCACCTGCGAGATGAAGCGGCCGTAAGGCGGTTTTTCGCATCCAACGAAACCCGGGGGCCGCGCTGCTGTCGGCCCCCCCTTTGTCAGCCGAGGCGCTTATGGAAACCATCCTCTTCTCGCTGCTGAACGGGGTGATCTACGGGCTTCTTCTATTCATGCTGTCCAGCGGTCTGACGCTGATCTTCAGCATGATGGGAATCCTGAATTTCGCCCATGCCAGCTTTTACATGCTGGGCGCGTATTTCGCCTTCAGCTTCACCCAGGTCACCAGTTTCTGGATCGCCCTGATCTTCGCACCGATCCTGGTCGGGCTGTTCGGCGCCGTCGTCGAGCGCTGGGGGCTGCGCAACGTGCACCAGCACGGCCATGTCGCGGAACTGCTGTTCACCTTCGGGCTCGCCTATCTGATCGACGAGGTGGTCAAGATCGTCTGGGGCAAGAACGCGGTCGACTACCGGGTGCCCGCCGAGCTTGACTTTCCGCTGTTCGAGCTGTTCGGCGCCCAGTACCCGGCCTACAGGATGTTCATCCTGCTGGTTGCCGTGGCGATGCTGGCGGCGCTTTGGTACCTGCTCAAGCGGACCCGCGTCGGATTGATCATCCAGGCGGCTCTGACCCATCCGCATATGGTCGGCCATCTCGGCCACAACGTGCCCCGCATCTTCATGGCTGTGTTCGGCGCCGGCTGTGCGCTGGCCGCCCTGGCGGGCGTGATCGGCGGCAACTATCTGGTCACCGACCCGGCGATGGCGGCCTTCATGGGGCCGATCGTCTTCGTGGTGGTGGTGATCGGCGGGCTGGGCAGTCTCGAGGGGGCGTTCATCGCATCGCTGCTGCTGGGGCTGTTGCAGACCTTCGCGATCTCGGTCGATGCGAATTTCGCCGATCTCTTCGGCTGGACCGGCCTGACGGCGACCAGCGAACTGGGCGGCATCACCGTGGCCTCGCTGGCGCCGATGCTGCCTTTCCTGCTGTTGGTTCTGATCCTGATCGTCAAACCGACCGGACTGATGGGAGACCGTGAAGCATGAGCGATACGATTGCAAACCCGGGCCAGGCGCTGGCGCCGTCGCGCGGCGAGAAGTTCCGCCAGCGTGTCCTGCCGCTGATCTTTCTGGCCATGGTGCTGGCGCTGGTGCCGCTGATGGCACCGTCGCGGACGATGTATTCGCTGCTCAACGCGATCGGCATCAACATCGTCTTTGCCCTGTCCTACAACATGCTGCTGGGGCGCGGCGGGCTGCTGTCCTTCGGCCATGCGGTCTATTTCGGGCTCGGCGGCTATGCCGCGATGCACGCGATGCGGGCGATCGAGGCCGGCGACGGCGGCTTCTGGAGCGCCTATCCGGTCTTCGGCCTGCCGCTGGTCGGCTTTGCCGCCGGCGCCCTGGCCGGCGCGGTCATCGGCTGGCCCTCGTGCCGGCGGGCGGGGACGGCCTTTGCCATGATCTCGCTGGGGGTGGCCGAGCTGATCGCCGCTGCCGGCTTCATGTTCGCCTCGGTCTTCGGCGGCGAAGAGGGCGTCACCGGCGACCGCATGAACGGGCCCGAGCTGTTCGGCCTGTCGCTGGGGCCGGTGGGCGAGGTCTATCTCTTCATCGCCTTCTGGACCGTGGTCGGCACCGGGCTGATCTATGGCTTTACCCGCACGCCGCTGGGCAAGCTGAGCGAGGCCACCCGCGACAATCCCGAGCGGGTGCAGTTCATCGGCTTCGACCCGGTGCGGGTGCGCTATCTGGTGTTCATCATCGCCGGGGCCTTTGCCGGGCTGTCCGGTGGCATGGCGGCGGTCAACTACGAGATCTTCACCCCGGAATCCCTGTCGCTGCACCCTTCGGGCTTTGTCCTGCTGATGGCCTATATCGGTGGCATCCGCTATTTCGTCGGCCCGGTGCTGGGGGCGCTGGTGCTGACGGTGATGCAGTCGATGCTGTCGGATTTCACCGAGGCCTGGCTGCTGTATCTCGGGGTTCTCTTCATCGCCATCATCATGTTCGCCCCGGGCGGGCTGGCCGGGATCCTGTTCGGCACCGGCGCCGCCCTGCGCCGTGACGGGCTGCGCGGCAGTCTCGGGACGCTGGGGGTGAAGACCTGCGGGATCGTGCTGTCCTTCCTCGGGCTGGTCGTGCTGATCGAGGTCGTGGTGCGCTGGTCCAACGGCTATGGCGAGGTTTTCGAACCCTTCGGGCTGGCGCTGGAAAGCGGGTCGCCGCTGACCTGGGCGCTGGTGACCGTCCTGTGTGCCGCGGGCTTTGCGCTGTTGCGCATCGCGGCGCGAAACACCAACGAGAGGGGAGCGTGATGAGCGAATCCGCACTGGCCATATCCGGCCTGCACAAGAGCTTTGGCCCGGCGCATATCATCCGTGGCGTCGAGCTGGACGTCGCCCGGGGCGAACGGCACGCCATCATCGGCCCCAACGGCGCCGGCAAGTCGACGCTGTTCAACCTTGTCTCGGGCCTGTTCAAGCCCAGCGAGGGGCAGGTGCTGATGAACGGCCGGCCGATCTCGGGGCTTGCGGCCCACGAGATCAACCGAAGGGGGCTGTCGCGCAGCTTTCAGGTGTCGAACATCTTCTCGAACATGACCGTGCGCGAGAACGTCCGCTGCGGCGTGCTGCATTCGATGGGGCAGGGCTATAGTTTCTGGCGCAATATCGGCAACCTGAAGGCGGTGCAGAAGAAAACCGCCGAGATCCTCGAAAAGGTCGAGCTGATCGAGAAGGCGCATATGCCGGCGGCGCTGCTGTCCTATGCCGACCAGCGCACGCTCGAGATCGCGGTGACGATTGCCGGGGGGGCCGATGTGATCCTTCTCGACGAGCCCACGGCGGGGATGAGCCATTCGGAAACCGACCGTGCGGTGGCGCTGATCCGAAAGGCGACCGAGGGCAAGACGCTGTTGATCGTCGAGCATGACATGGGCGTGGTCTTCGACCTGGCCGATACCATCAGCGTTCTGGTCTATGGCGAGATCATCGCCACGGGGCGGCCAGAGGAGATCCGCGGCAACCCGAAGGTCCGCGAGGCCTATCTCGGGGAAGAGGCGGATGAGCAACCGATCGGAGGTGCCGCATGACCGGTGCAGAACCCATGCTGAAAGTCGAGAACCTGCATGCCTATTACGGCAAGAGCCACGTGCTTCAGGGCGTCGATCTGGAAATCCTGCCGGGCGAGGTCGTCGCGCTTCTGGGGCGCAACGGCGTTGGCCGGTCGACCACCGCCAAGGCGATCATGGGCGAGGTGGCGCCGCAGGGGAACGTGACCTTCAAGGGGCAGCGCATCTCGGGGCTTGAAAGCCACAGGATCGCCCATCTCGGCCTTGGCTATGTGCCGGAAAACCGCGATATCTTCCCGATGATGACGGTGCGGGAAAACCTGGTTCTCGGGATCAAGAACATGCGCCGGTCGGGGCGCTGGAACATCGAGGACATGCTCGACATGTTCCCCAACCTCAAGGCCCGTGCCGATACCGCCGCCGGGGTCCTGTCGGGGGGCGAGAAACAGATGCTGACCATCTGCCGGACCCTGATGGGCAACCCCGATCTGGTCATCATCGACGAACCCACCGAGGGGCTGGCGCCGAAGATCGTGCAGCAGGTCGGCGACCTGATCGCGACCATCGCCAAGGCCGGGGTTGCGATCCTGCTGGTCGAACAGAAGCTGTCGATCGCGCTGCGCATCGCCGACCGGGTCTATGTCATGGGACATGGCAATATCGTCTATTCCGGCACCCCCAAGGATTTTCTGGGTCGCGAGGACGTGCGCCGCGAGTGGCTCGAGGTCTGAGCGCACCCGCCGCTGCCCGTTGCCGCCCGCCCGGGCCGGCAGCGCGCCGCTATCAAAAGGGGCCCTGCCGTCGTGGCGGGGCCCCCTGCTGTTTCGGGGGGGTGTTTCGGGGCCCTGCGCCCTGCGCTGATTTCAGAACAGGATCACGTTGCGCTTGGCGGCGCCGGTCATGGTGTCGGCGAAGGCGTCGTTGATCTGTTCGAGTTTCCAGCGCCCCGAGATCAGCTCGTCCAGTTTCAGCCGCCCCTGCTGATAGAGGTCCACCATCCACGGAATGTCGCGCTGGATGACGGCATCGCCCATCTTCGAGCCGATGATCTGCTGGCCGAGATCGGACATCAGAAGCGGCTGGTAGCTGGCGCTCTGGCCGAAGGCGGGCATGCCGACCATGACGATCTTGCCGCCCTCTTTCAGATAGCGCGGCGCGGCGTCAAAGGCCGCGATCGCGCCGACGGTGACGATCACCGCGTCGGCCTTGCCGCCCATGGCGCGGATCGCTGCCTTCCATGGCTTGGCATCGCTGCCCAGCGCCCCGTCGGTGGCCCCGAAGGCGCGGGCGATCTCGAGTTTCTCGGGGGTCATGTCGACCGCCACGATGCGCCGCGCCCCGGCGATCCGCGCCCCCTGGATGGCGTTGAGACCGACCCCGCCGGCGCCGATCACCACCACGTCCTGACCGGGGCGCAGACCGGCCGCGTTGACCACCGCGCCGACCCCGGTGATGACGCCGCAGCTGAGCAGCGCGGCGCAGTCCATCGGCATGTCCGAGGGGATCTTCACGATCTGGCTCCGGTCGACCACGATCTTCTCGGCGAAGGCGCCGCATTCCATGCCCTGCACCAGGCGGCCGCCCTCGGCGGTGGTCAGTGGCCCGGCCATCTCGTCCTGCGGGGTCGAGCAGATCGTCGGCTTGCCGGCGTTGCAGTTGGGGCAGCTGCCGCAGGCGCGGATCAGGGTGGCGACGACGCTGTCGCCGAGCTCGAACCCGGTGACGCCGGGGCCGATGCCGGTGATCCGCCCGGCGGCCTCGTGGCCGAAGACCGCCGGCAGGTGGCCGCCGAACTTGCCCTGCCAGTAGGAGATGTCCGAGTGGCAGATCGACACCGCGTCGAGCGTGACCTCGACCTCGCCGCTCTGGGGGGGCGCCAGGTGGATCTGCTCGATCGTCAGGGGGGCTCCGTATTCGTGGCATACGGCGGCTTTGATGGTCTGCATCGTCGAATCTCCGCAATAGAACTTGATCCGGGTTGCCCCCGAATCGTCATGTGACGTAGGGAAAAATATAGAAAAAATAACGACTTACAATAGTGCGGAAAATAATTCTGCAAAATGTTGAAAACGTTGTTTATTCTGCTTTGCAGGGGGCGTTTCGGGCGCCGCCGGGGGTGCGGATGCGGTCTGCGCCCCGGTCATGATTGAAGGAGACCCTGACTTGAAAGCCGTGATGTGTGAAGAATTTGCCGCGCCGGAGCATCTGAAGCTGCGCGACCTGGAAGAGCCGCAGCCCCATGCCGGCGGCCTGCGGATCCGGGTCGAGGCCTGTGGCGTCAACTTTCCCGAAACGCTGATCATCCAGAACAAGTACCAGTTCAAGCCCGAGCTGCCCTTTACCCCGGGCGGCGAGGTTGCCGGCGTCGTCGATGCCATTGGCGAGGGGGTGAGCGGTTTCGAGATCGGCGACAAGGTCATGGCGATGGCGCTGACCGGCGGCTATGCCGAGCAGATCGTCGTCGACGCGGCGGCGGTGCGCAAGCGCCCCGAAACCATGTCGGGCGAGACTGCCGCCGGGTTCACGATGACCTATGGCACCTCGATGCATGCGCTGAAGCAGCGGGCGCGGCTGCAACCGGGCGAGACCCTGCTGGTGCTGGGCGCCGGTGGCGGCGTCGGGCTGGCGGCGGTCGAGATCGGCAAGGCGATGGGGGCGCGGGTGATCGCGGCGGCCTCGTCCGAGGACAAGCTGCGCGCGGCGCAGCGGGCCGGGGCCGACGCGCTGATCGACTACACCACCGAAGACCTGCGGGCGCGACTGAAAGAGCTGACCGGGGGCCGCGGCGTGGATGCCTTCTACGACCCGGTCGGCGGCGAGATGTTCGAAACCTGCCTGCGGTCGCTGGCATGGGGCGGGCGGGCGCTGGTGATCGGCTTTGCCTCGGGCGAGATTCCCAAGGTGGCGGTCAACCTGCCCCTGCTCAAGGGCTGTGACATCGTCGGCGTGTTCTGGGGGGCGTTCCGGCGCCAGTTCCCGCAGGAGGATGCCCGCAACTTCGACGAGCTGTTCGCATGGTACGAAGCGGGGCGGCTGTCGCCCCAGATCAGCCGGGTCTACCCGCTGGAGCAGGCCGGGCAGGCGCTGATCGACCTCACCGAGCGCAAGGTGGTCGGCAAGGTGATCGTGAAACCCTGAGCCGGCCCGGCCGGGCGCGGCGGATCTGAGACCCAGGAATTGAGACCCAAGAGGAGGTCGTACCAGTGCAAGAAGCTTTTATCTGCGACTATGTTCGCACCCCGATCGGACGCTTCGGCGGATCGCTGGCCTCGGTGCGGGCCGATGATCTCGGGGCGGTGCCGATCCGGGCCCTGATGGCCGCCAATGCGGCCGTCGACTGGGGGGCGGTGGACGACGTGATCCTTGGCTGCGCCAATCAGGCGGGCGAAGACAACCGCAATGTCGCGCGCATGTCGGCCTTGCTGGCGGGGCTGCCCGAGACGGTGCCCGGCACCACCATCAACCGGCTGTGCGGGTCGGGAATGGACGCGGTGCTTGCCGCCGCGCGGGCGATCCGGGCGGGCGAGGCCGAGCTGGTCATCGCCGGCGGTGTCGAAAGCATGACCCGCGCGCCCTTCGTCATGCCCAAGGCGGCGGCGGCCTTTGCGCGGGCCAACGAGGTTCACGACACCACCATTGGCTGGCGTTTCGTCAACCCGGCGATGAAACGGCAATACGGCGTCGACTCGATGCCCGAGACGGCCGAGAACGTGGCCGAGGATTTCCAGGTCTCCCGCGCCGACCAGGACGCCTTCGCCTTCCGCAGCCAGGAACGCGCGGCGGCGGCCCAGGCCAATGGGCGGCTGGCGCGTGAGATCGTGCCCGTCACCATCCCGGCCCGCCGGGGCGATCCGGTCGTGGTCGAGCGCGACGAGCATCCGCGCCAGACCACGCCCGACAAGCTCGCCGCGCTGCCGACGCCCTTCCGCGAGGGCGGCACGGTG
>NZ_JBFJVE010000016.1:0-24478 GCF_041624275.1 Shimia sp. | reverse complement strand
TCCTTGCGGTCGCGATGTCCTTCGGGTCTTTCAGATCCAGCGCGATCGAGCGCTTGCCCCGGTCCAGCACGCTGCCATCCGAGGTCACTTGCCCGCCCTTGCCCTTGCGGTGGATGGTGATCACATCGGCGCCGAGGTCGGCCAGCAGCATGGCGGCAAAGGGCCCCGGCCCGAGCCCCTCGATTTCGATGACGCGAATACCGTTCAGCATGCGATCTCCTTTCCTTCCGGGCTCAGCCCAGCGTGAACCCGCCACCCACGGTCAGCACCTGACCCGAGACATAGTTCGATTCCGGGATGCACATCAGATAGACGCCGCCCGCGGCTTCTTCAGGCGTGCCGCCGCGGCCCATCGGCACCATGGCGGCAAAGCCCCCGGCGACCTTGGTCGGGATGCCGATGCCGACCTCGTTGCCATCGACGGTGATGGTCTTCTTTTCATCCGTGGCTTCTGTCAGCCGGGTTTCGATATAGCCGAAGGCGACGCAGTTGACGCAGACCTTGAGCCGCCCCCATTCCTTGGCCAGTGATTTTGTCAGCCCGATCACCCCCGCCTTGGCCGAGGAATAATTGGCCTGACCGACATTGCCGCCGGTGCCCGCGACCGAAGAGATGTTGACCACCTTGCGGAACACTTCGCGGCCCTCTTCGGCCTCTTGCTTGGCGGCGCCCTTGATGAAGCCGCTGGCGGCGCGCAGGATCTGGAACGGGGCTTTGACATGCACGTCCATCATCGCGTCGAACTGATCGTCGGTCATGTGGCCGATCAGAGAATCCCAAGTGTAGCCGGCATTGTTGACGATGATGTCGACGCCGCCGAAGGTTTCGATGCCGGTGCCGATGAAGCGTTCGGCAAAGCCCTTTTCGGTGACGCTGCCGGGCACCGCGACGGCCTTGCCGCCGGCGGATTTGATCTCGTTGACCACGGCCACCGCCGGGTCGACCTCGAGGTCATTCACAACAACCCGCGCCCCTTCCGAGGCCAGTTTCAGCGCCACGGCGCGGCCGATGCCGTTGCCGGCGCCGGTCACATAGGCGGTTTTTCCGTCCAGTTTGCTCATCTCAAATCCCCCTCAATCGGCGTCCAAGGACCGCGCGATCAGTTCCTTCATGATCTCGTTGGTGCCACCATAGATCTTCTGAACCCGCGCGTCGGCGTAAAGCTCGGAGATCAGGTATTCGTTCATGTAACCATATCCGCCATGCAGCTGCAGGCATTCATCGACGATGTCGCATTGCATCTGGCTGCCCCACCATTTGGCCATGGCGGCCTTTTCCGGGGTCAGCTGACCCATCTCCAGCTCGGCCAGGCACTGGTCGAGGAAGGCGGCCAGAAGCTCGATCTTGGTGGCGGCTTCGGCAAGCTGGAAGCGGGTGTTCTGGAAATCCATGATGCGCTGGCCAAAGGCCTTGCGTTCCTTGACATAGGCGAGCGTGGTCTCAAGCGCGCATTGGGCACTTCCCAGGGCACCGAAGCCGAGGATCAGCCGCTCCCAGGGCAGCTGTTTCATCAGCTGGTAAAAGCCCTGGCCCTCGTCATCGCCCAGAAGGTTGGTCTGGGGCACACGCACGTCCTGAAACGACAGTTCGGCGGTGTCGTTGCGTTTCATGCCCAGCTTGTCGAGCTTGCGACCCACTGTATAGCCCTCGAGCCCTTCGGTCTCGATCATGATCAGCGACACGCCTTTCGAGCGCGAGCCGGGGTCGGTCTTGGCCACCAGAACGATCAGATCGGCGCTGGCGCCATTGGTGATGAAGGTCTTGGAGCCGTTGATCAGATATTCGTTGCCGTCCTTGATCGCGGTGGTCTTGACCGCCTGAAGGTCCGAGCCGGTGCCCGGCTCGGTCATGGCGATGGCGGCGACCATCTCGCCGCTGGCCAGTTGCGGCAGCCATTTCGCCTTTTGCTGCTCGGTGCCGAAAGCTGTGATGTAGTGGGTGGCGATATTATGCACCGAAAAGCCCCAGCCGCTGTCGCCGATCTTGGCCTGTTCGAGAAAGGTCACCGCATCGAAATGGCGCGACAGGCCGAGGCCGCCGTGTTCTTCGGGGATGGTGGCGCCGAGAATGCCGATCTCTCCGGCCTTGCGCCAGAAGCTCTTGGGCACCAGCCCGTCGGCTTTCCACTGGTCGCGATGGGGCTGGAACTCGTCCTCGAGGAAGCGGCGTACCGAGGTGGCAAAGGCGTGGTGTTCTTCCTGCATCCAAAGGTGGTTGGGCATGGGGGTCTCCTGCGGTTCAGGCGGCGGAAATCAGCGCTTCGCCGCGCAATGTCTGGGTGCCGTCGTCGATGGTGGCGGTCAAGGCGATGCGCAGCATCGGCGCGCCGTCCTTCTCGAAACGCTCTGCCACGCGCCCCTCGCAGGTCACGGTGGCCCCGACCGGGGTCAGCGCGGTGAAGCGGCTCGACAGGCCTCTGAGCCGGTCGATCCCGGCCCAGTCGGTGGCCACCCGGCCCAGCTGGGCCATCGACAGCATGCCATGGGCAAAGACGTCGTCCATGCCGGCGGCGCGGGCAAAGTCGAGGTCGATATGGATCGGGTTGTGATCGCCCGAGGCACCGGCATAGAGCGCCAGCGTCTTGCGGGTGACCGGGCCGAAGGTGACGCTCGGCAGCAGGTCGCCTTCGCGGGCGGTTCGGGGCGTGACGCTCATGACTGGGCCTCCGGCGGCAGACGATGGATCAGCTTGCGTTCGGCGATGGCCAATGTGCCCCGATCGGGGTGGCGGATCTCCATTTCGAGATGGGCGATTTCCAGCGCGCCCTGCTTGGCATCGCTGAAACCGGTGACGCGGTTGATCACCTCGATCTCGTCGCCGGCGAAGATCAGCCCGTGGTATTCATAGGCCTCGGTGCCGTGCAGCACATAGCGGTTGTCGACGCCGATCAGGTCCTGGATGTCCGTTGCCCCGCTGCGCGCTGCCTGTTTCTGGGCCGCCATTTCCAGCACCACCGGATAGGTCGCCGGGGCCACGACATCGGGGTGTCCGGCGGCGCGTGCGACCCCGGCATCACAATGGATCGGGTCGGTTTCACCGATGGTCTCGGCGAAGAAGGCGAGGGCGCCGCGCTCGACGCGAACGCTGATCGGCGCCGATTCGTACCCGGCGGTGGTGCGATCGAATAGCCCCATGCTCAGGCCGCCTGATACAGGGTCACGACACAGGCGCCGCCCAGGCCGAGGTTGTGTTGCAGCGCGGTGCGGGCGCCTTCGACCTGGCGCCGCTCGGCGGTGCCGCGCAGCTGGTGGGTCAGCTCGTAGCATTGCGCCAGCCCGGTGGCCCCCAGCGGGTGGCCCTTGGACAAGAGCCCACCCGAGGGGTTGGTCACGAATTTGCCGCCGTAGCTATTGTCGCCATCGGCGATGAAACGCGCCGCGCCGCCCTCGGGGCAGAGGCCGAGCCCTTCGTAGGTGATCAGCTCGTTATGGGCGAAGCAATCGTGCAGCTCGACCACATCCACGTCGTCGATGCCGATGCCCGAGGCCTCCTGCACCTGCCGTGCGGCGGCGGCGGTCATGTCATAGCCGACCACCTGCATCATGTCGTGGGCGTCGAAGGTCGAGGCGAAATCGGTGACCATGGCCTGCGCCTTGATCGACACGGTCGTGGGGATGCCGTGCTTTTTGGCAAAGCTCTCCGAGCACAGGATCGCCGCCGCGCCGCCGCAGGTCGGCGGGCAGGCCATCAGCCGGGTCATCACGCCCTCCCACATCATTGGTGCCGCCAGCACCTCGTCTTCGCTGACCTCGCGGTTGAACAGCGCCAGCGGGTTGTTCACCGCATGGCGCGAGGCCTTGGCGCGGATGCGGGCGAACTCGGTCAGCGTGGTGCCGTATTTCTCCATATGCGATTTGCCGGCGCCACCGAAATAGCGCAGCGCCAGCGGCACCTGACCGTTGCCGACTAGATCATCGGTCGCGGTGTCGAAATCGTCGAAGGGGGTCGGGCGGTCGGTCCAGTGGCTGGTCAGGGCGCCGGGCTGCATCTGCTCGAAGCCGACCGCCAACACGCAGTCGGCGGCGCCGCTTTCGATGGCCTGGCGGGCCATGAACAGCGCTGTCGAGCCGGTCGAACAGTTGTTGTTGACGTTGATCACCGGGATGCCGGTCATGCCGACATGATACAGTGCCTTCTGGCCGCAGGTGGAATCGCCGTAGACATAGCCGGCATAGGCCTGCTGGATGTCATCATAGGACAGGCCGGCATCTTTCAGCGCGTCGCGCACCGCCGCCGCCCCCATCTGGTCATAGCTGTCCGAGGCGCCGGGCTTGGCGAATTTGATCATGCCGACGCCGGCAACGATGGCTGCTGTCTTGCTCATCCGAGGCTCCTGATTTCTGAACTTGCGGCAAGTCTGGATTGACTGTTGGCATAAATCAAATTCAATATGATCCTAAAATATTCCGAAAGGGAATGGATGAACCTGACCAAGCTGAGATATGTCGTGGCGGTGGACCGCGAGGGGTCGATCTCGCGTGCGGCGCGGGTGCTGCACATCACCCAGTCGGCGGTGACCAAGGCGGTCGCCGATGTCGAGGCCGAGCTGGCGCTGTCGCTTTTCGACCGCCGCGCCCGGGGCGTGGTGACCACCGCCGAGGGGCGCGATTTCATCGACCGCGCGGCGCGCATCCTGTCCGATATGGACCAGCTGGTCGACGATGCCCGCACCAAGCGCGATTCGCGCGACCGGGTGTTGCGGATCGGTATCGCGCCGCCCTCGCTCGAGGGGCTGATGAACCGCACCATCCGGCATCTGGTGCTGAACCACGAGGCGGTGCGGGTGCAGCTGCGCGGCACCCCGTTCGAGGCCGGCATGCAGCTCTTGCGCCAGGGCGATCTTGACGCGCTGATCGGGCCCAGCCATCCGCTTTCGCCGCAGACCGGGCTGCGCAGCGAACCGCTGCCGCCGCTTCGGGCCTGCATCTTTGCCCGCAAGGGGCATCCGCTGACCGGGCGGCGGTTGCAGGGGCGCGACATCGCCGCCTATCCGATCATCACGCCGGATCTTTCGGGGCCGCATGTGGAGCCGATTCTCGACATCCTCGAGAACCTCGAGGACGAACCCCTGCGGTCGCTGCACATGCTGGAGAACTTTCCGATGGCGGCGGGGATCATCGAGCGTTCGGATGCGGTCGGCACGGTGTCGGTCACCTATGTCCAGAGCCAGGCCTTTCGCACCCGCTTCGAGGCGCTGGATTTCGACATGGGGGCGCCGGTGCCGATGGCGCTGATCACGCGGGGTGAAATGCAACCATCGAAGGCAATGAAATGGCTGCGCGAGGCGCTCGAGGCGCACCCGCCGACGGTGCCGTTGACCCCCGGAATGTCGCTTTTGGCAGAGACAGCGACATAGGGCGCTTGTGACGGCGCCCGGCGAAGGCGTAGGATGGTTCAAATCAAAGGAAATCCCGGTATGATCGGCGGACTGGTCCCCAAAGGCGTTGCCCATTTCGAGCTCGACACCACCCCCGAGCCCGAGAATTTCGTGTTCCTGCTGCTGCCCAACCTGTCGATGCTGGCCTTCAGTGCCGCCATCGAACCGCTGCGCATCGCCAATCAGCTTACCGGCAAGGTGCTTTATCGCTGGACCATGATGTCCGAGGACGGCCAGAGCGTGCGCTGTTCCAACGGGGTCGAACTGGGGGTCGATCGGGCGATCGGCGACACCCCGAACGGGGCCTATGTCTTTGCCTGTTCCGGCGTCGAGCCGGAAAAGGCCAGCTCGGGCCGGGCGGCCGACTGGATCCGCTATCAGTGGCGCACCGGGCGGGTGGTCGGAGGCCTGTGCACCGGCGCCTACACGCTGGCCCGGGCGGGCATTCTGGGGGGGCGGAAATTTACCCTGCACTGGGAAAACCAGCTGCCCTTCCGCGAGCGATATCCCGATCTCGACGTGCAGGAACAGCTGTTCGTGGTCGATGATCGCATCATGACCTGTGGCGGCGGCGCGGCGGCCACCGACCTGTTCCTGAAACTGATCTACGAGCGGCACGGGCCGATGCTCAGCCAGGCGGTGCTGAACATGTGCCTGCATTTCGTCCACCGCTCGGATGCCGACAGCCAGCAATCGTCGAAATCCGCGGCCCTTGGGATCCGCAATCAGAAGCTTTTGCAGATCATCAATCTTTTCGATGCCGAGATCGACCAGGAAATCGACCTCGATGAGGTCGCCGCCAATGCCGGCATCTCGCGGCGGCAGATGGAGCGGCTGTTCGCCCATCACCTGAACCGCACGCCGCGCCGCTATCTGATGGACCTGCGGTTGCAGCGGGCGCGGGGCTTGATGGCCGAAACCGACCTGCCGGTGGCCGAGGTCGCTGCGGCCTGCGGCTTTGCCACGACCGAGCATTTCTCCAAGCGCTTCCGCGAGCGTTTCGGTGTTTCTCCCTACAGTTTTTCGGTGGCCACCGCCTGACGGGCGACCCGGCGGGGGCGCGGGGCGGAGACACGACAAAATCTCGGTCCGGCGGAATTTTCGTCTTGACCCCACGCCGCGACTCCAATAAATCGCGACCACCGTGGCGGTATAGCTCAGTTGGTTAGAGCAGCGGAATCATAATCCGCGTGTCCGGGGTTCAAGTCCCTGTACCGCCACCACTTTTCCCCTTGTCCAGCGTCTCTTCCGTTATCGCCCCCCCGCGCTGTGCGGATCCGTGCCGTGGACCGGGCGCTCGGGCGGTGCGGTGCCAGTTGTGGCCTGCAGGCGCGCGCGGGGCGCATCCGGCCGTGGCCCGTTAACGAAATCTTTGAGGTAGGCCCCTATTCCTGAGGGCGACGGCATGCCCGGGCGCGAAACACCCCGCAACAGGGACATCGCGATTGCATCCCGTCAGGGAAAAGGGTGCGCCGATGACACGATGGGGAATCACCGCACAGTTCGTCTGTTCCTTGTTTGTTGCGGCGAGCCTGGTAACGTTTCTGCTTGATGAATACGAGCGCCGATCCGAGCGGCGCCAGCTTGATGAATACCTTCAGGAACAGGCGGGGCTGACCGTGTCGCTTCTCAACGGGCTGATTCTGGAAACCATCATCGCCCAGGACATCCCCCAGCTGGAATCCGCAATGCAGGAGGTCATCAACCGCAATCAGCGGCTGGTGTCGATCGAGCTTCGCGACACCGAAGGCCGCATCCTGGTCAGCGCGCCGCCAAAGCACCTGCGGCGCGAAGACGAGCTGACCTCTTTCGAAAGCGACATCACAGCCCACGGGCAGGTCTATGGCAGCATGACGGTGGAATGGTCGACCCGCGAGGGGCAGGCGATGATCGCGCAGAAGGTGCTCCAGGCCCGGTTCACGACCATTGTCGCCGTGGCCGGGCTTTCGGTGCTGTTCCTGGTTCTGGCCAATGTGCTGGCGATGCGGCCGTTGCGGCTGGTGCACCAGCGCATGGCCGCGGCGCTCGACCAGCGTCGGGGTGGGCACTACCCGATGCCGTGGTATGTCTCGCATGAACTGGGGGCGCTGAACGCCTCGGTCGGGGTTCTCGAGGAGCACCTGACCAAAAGCGAGGAGCGGGAACGCGACCTCGGCCGGGCGCGCCGCGAGGCGGAGATTGCCAATCGTGCCAAGTCGGAATTTCTGGCCAACATGAGCCATGAAATCCGCACCCCGATGAACGGCATCATCGGCATGGCGGACCTGCTTCAGGAAACCACGCTGGATCCCGATCAGAAGCTCTATGCCGATACGATCACCAAATCCGGCCTGTCGCTTCTCGACATCATCAACGACATTCTCGACTTCTCGAAAATCGAGGCCGGCAAGATCTCGGTCGACAGCGCGCCCTTTGATCTGCGCAGCCTGTGCGAGGACGTGATGGCGCTGCTTTCGGTCAAGGCGGCCTCGGCCGGGGTCGAGGCGGTGCTGCGCTATGATCCGGCGCTGCCCGACGGCTTTCTCGGCGATGCCGGCCGCATCCGGCAGATCCTGACCAACATCGCCGGCAATGCGGTCAAGTTCACCGGTGCGGGGCATGTCTGTCTGGCCGTCGAAGCCGGCGAAAGCAAAGGGGCGAAAGGGGTGCTGATCCGTGTGAGCGACACCGGGATCGGCATTCCCGAAAGCCAGATCGGCAAGATCTTCAGCGCCTTCGAACAGGTCGACATGGCCGATACGCGCCGGTTCGAGGGCACCGGGCTGGGGTTGGCGATCTGTTCGCGCTTCGTGGCGCTGATGCAAGGGTGGATCAAGGCCGAGTCGACACCCGGAGTGGGCTCGGTCTTCACCCTGTTCCTGCCGCTACGGGTGGCCGAGCTGCCGGGGCCGGTCGCGCCCCCGCCGCGCGCCTGCCTGAAGGGAGTCCGGGTTCTGGTGGTCGACGATCTCAAGATCAACCGCATCATTCTGGAAGAGCAGCTGGCCAATTGGGGCGCCACCGCGACGCTGGCGACCTCGGGCGCCGAAGCCCTGCAACGGCTGGAGCGGGCCGGGAAGGGTGCTGCTGCGCCGCCCGACCTGGCCATACTGGACTATCAGATGCCGCAGATGAACGGTGCCCAGCTGGCCGCCGCGATCCGCGCCCTGCCCCGATGCGGGGCATTGCCGCTGATCATCCTGTCATCGGCCGGCGAAAGGCTTGGCTCGGACATGCTGCAAGACCTTCGGCACTGCGACATGGCGCTGAAGCCGCTGCGGGCGGCGCAGCTGTTCGAGATGGTGTCGCGGGCGCTGGGCACGGCGCCGCCGACGGACGGGGCGCCAGCGTCTGAACCTGTGCCCCTGCCGGATGACCTGCCGCCACGCGATGTTCTGGTGGTCGAGGACAACAGGACCAATCAGATGGTGGTGAAAAGCATGCTGAAAGGGGCCGGGGGCGTCCTGCGGTTTGCCGACAACGGCCGCGAGGCGGTGGCCGCGTTCGAGCGATCGGCGCCGGATGTGATCTTCATGGACGTGTCGATGCCGGTGATGAACGGAGTCGAGGCCACCCGCGCGATCCGGAGCCTTGAACGAGAGGCGGGCGCCGGCCGCTGCCCGATTATCGCTCTGACCGCCAATGCCCGGCGCGAAGACCGCGACCGCTGCCTCGCGGCCGGCATGGATGATTTCCTGAGCAAGCCGATCCGCAAGGCCGAACTGTTGCAGTCGCTGCGAAAATGGGGCGCGGCGCAGCCATCGATCTCTGCCGATGAGGCCAAGGATCCCAGGCGCCAGAGGCGCGGCTAGGCCGGGTTCAGGGCGCGCGGTCGAGTGGCCAAACACAGCCTGTTGCGGCCCTTTTGCGGGGAACAAGCAGCGCGATAAGCAGGGTAACAAGCAGGGTGATTGACAAACCTGATAAAAAGAGTAAGAAATGAATCGCAGACAGGAAAGCGCCGCCGACCGGCTATTCAGGAAAGGTAATCAGCCATGCAAGACCCCGCCAATGCGACCCTCGCCGAGTTCCACCCGATTCATGATGCGCGCGAACTGACCCAAGGGGCGATCCAGGCGCGGATCGTGCTTGACGAACAGGTCTATACCCTGCGCATCACCCGCGCCAACAAGCTGATCCTGACCAAGTGACCGGGTGTCGGGGGCATCGGTGATCCTGTGGCTGGCTGCACGACGCAACGCCAGCTCTACCGCCATGCCCGTTCGCACGCCCACGGGTGACGTTATCGGGGCCGCGCGTGTTCCGGACCCGGCCCCAGCGCATAGCGGGCAATGCTGTGGAAATCGCCCTGGTGATCCTCGCCGACAAGGGTCAGGTCGTCGATCGTGACCGGCCGGTCGAGCAGGGGCGCCAGAGCCTTTTGCAGGGCGCCGGCCACCCCGTCGATCTCACTGCGCGGCAGCCGCCCGGTCAGGGTGAGGTGAAAACGGAACTCCTCCATCACATAAGGATAGCCCCAGCGCATCAGCAAAGCCTCTTGCCGTGGCGAGAGGCGCGCCTGCCGCCGCCGTGCCAGCTCGGCGGGCTCGGGGGCGGCGCGATGAGGATCGAGATCGCGCGTCACCCGCGCCGCCAGATCCCGCAGCGGCCCGTCGTCGCCGGTCGCGGTCAGCGCCAGAAAACGGCCCATTCGGGTCAGGGTCAGCGCTTCGATGACAACCGGCGGCAGCGTCGAGGCTAGAGCCTTGCATGCCTGCTGCAGCGCGGCCTGCGATGTGCCGGGGGCCAGTGCGAAGGGCGGTTTCAGCGTCGCGTGGAACCCGTATCGGCGCGGCTGCGTGGTGAGATCGCGTGGATCCTGCGTCAGGCCGGGCACCTCGGGCCGGGGCGGCGGTCGGCCGGTGGCCAGGTCACGGCCCAGCCATGCGGCGCCGAAATGGGCCAGCGGACCCGGGCGCGGCGTGTAATAGATTGCAAAACGGCGAAATGTCACGCGCGCCTTCCTTTCGCTCGATAATGCCCTGCGGTGCGGGCGCGACACCGCCGGCACTGCCCTGCCGATATGAGCCGAACCGGCGGCTTTGCGCAATCGTCTTGCCCCGTGGCCCCATGATCCACGGCCCCGATGTGACCGGGGCTGCACGCGCCGGACGCGGCGCCGGCTTTGCGGGGCCGCACTTCGGGCCTTTGCTGTGGGCCTTTACTGTGGGTCTTTACTGTGGGCCTTTGCTGCTTCCGAAGGCTTCCGCCTTGCGCCCCAAAACCCTTCGCAGCGGGCTGCTGCGGCTCAGCGCCAGTGGCGACTGAGCTTGCGCCAGGCCACCACCACCGACATCGGTTTCCAGCTGCCCATGCCGAAATGCACCACCTCGCGCCGGTGAAAGGCGGGCCGGTCGACGAAACGCACACCGTCGATCACGATCGCGCGCCGGCGCCGCAGACGGCGCACCAACTCGGGCGCATCGTGCCCGCGCGCCGCGAGCCAGTCGTAGATCACGTCGGTCAGCACCCCTGGGCCGGTCTTCTTGATCGTCCAATCCGGGTGCTGCTCGGTGAAGAAAGGGTCGCTCAGGTTGATCTCGATCCGTCGCACCACCTCGTCGAGGATCGGGTGGCCGGGGCAGAAGGCGAAGGTCCAGTTGCAGAAGGCGACGATATTGTCGTGCCAGCGCAGTTCCATGTTGTAGGCGCCGCCCGAGCGGACATGCCCCTGCGGCTGCCAGTTGCGGTACCGGTTGAGATAATCGCCGTCGATGCCGATCACCGCCTGGTCACCGGCTTCGATCCAGTCCGACAGCGGCCTGCGGCAGATGGTGTCGGCATCGCTGTAAAGCCCGCCGTGATGCAGCACCACCAGATAGCGCCAGAAATCCGATTTCTCGACCGGGGTCAGCCGCTGGTAGGTCGCGAGATGCTGCGGCCAGACCGAGGTGATGAAGGCCAGGCAGTCGGCGTCGTCGAAGAAATCGATCTGCCAGTCCGGGTTCTGCTGCGGCCATGTCCGCACCCAGCGCCGCATCGGGCGCTGCATCTGGTCCGGGTCCTTGGTCTTCCAGGTCTGAAAGACGCGACGGGGTATGGCGGGGGCGGGCGGAATCGCGGATCTCCTCGGGTTCGATCGGGCAGAGCTTATGACCTGTCGCCCGCCCCGGCAACGCCCGCGCAGGCGCCGCGCCGGAAAACGCGACCATTGCACGCAACGGCAGGGGCAGAGGGGGCCGGGTTTCACGGCCCGGGCGCTGGCCCGGCGCCGGTTTTCGGTAACAAATTCGTCGATCTCCCTTGCAAATTCGCTTGTCAACTGGCACCCGTCTGGATCAGCCCGACCAGTCGCGTCATCTATCCGAGGAGAGCCCCATGCCCGATCTTCGTTCCAAAACATCGACCTCCGGCCGTCGCATGGCCGCCGCCCGCGCGCTGTGGCGCGCGACCGGCATGCAGACCGGGGATTTCGGCAAGCCGATCGTGGCGGTGGTCAATTCCTTCACCGAATTCGTCCCCGGCCATGTGCATCTCAAGGACATGGGCCAGCTGGTGGCGCGCGAGATCGAAAAGGCCGGCGGCGTGGCCAAGGAAATGAACACCATCGCCGTCGATGACGGCATCGCCATGGGCCATGACGGCATGCTCTATTCGCTGCCCTCGCGCGAGGTGATCGCCGACAGCGTCGAATACATGGCCAATGCCCATTGCGCCGACGCGCTGGTCTGCATCTCGAACTGCGACAAGATCACGCCCGGCATGCTGATGGCGGCGATGCGGCTCAACATTCCGGCGATCTTCGTGTCGGGCGGCCCGATGGAGGCCGGCAAGGTGATCCTGAAGGACGGCGAGCACAAGGCCGACCTGGTGACCGCCATCGTCGGGGCCACCGACGAAGATCGCAGCGCCGAAGAGGTCGACAAGCTGGAACGCTCGGCCTGTCCGACCTGCGGGTCCTGCTCGGGCATGTTCACCGCCAATTCGATGAACTGCCTGGCCGAGGCGCTGGGCCTGGCGCTGCCGGGCAACGGCTCGCTGCTGGCGACCCATTCCAAGCGTCAGGGCCTGTTCGAGGAAGCCGGGCGCAAGATCGTCGAGCTGTGCGATCGCTGGTACAAGGAGGGCGACGAGACGGCGCTGCCGCGCGGCATCGCCAATTTTGACGCCTTTGAAAACGCGATGATGCTCGACATCGCCATGGGCGGGTCGACCAATACCGTGCTGCACCTGCTGGCGATCGCCCATGAGGGCGAGGTCGATTTCACCATGGCCGACATGGACCGTCTCAGCCGCCAGATCCCGCATCTGTGCAAGGTGGCGCCCTCGACCCCCGACTACCACATGGAGGATGTGCACCGCGCCGGTGGCATCGCGCGGATCATGGGCGAGCTGGACCGCCAGGGCAAGATCCACCGTCATTGCGCCACGGTGCATGAAAAGGATGTCGGCGCCTTCATCGACAAGTGGGACGTGCGCCGCGAAAGCGCCGGCAACGAGGCGCGCGACCTGTTCATCGCGGCGCCGGGCGGCGTGCGCACGACGCAGGCCTTCAGCCAGTCGCGGATGTATGCCGATCTGGACCTTGACACCGAGACCGGCTGCGTGCGCGATTTCGACCACGCCTATAGCCAGGAGGGCGGGCTCTGCGTGCTGTTCGGCAACCTGGCCGAACAGGGCTGCATTCTGAAAACCGCCGGTGTCATCAAGGAAATGTACGAGTTCGAAGGCACCGCCGTGGTTTTCGAAAGCCAGGATGACGCGGTCGAGGGCATTCTCGGCGGCAAGGTCAAGCCGGGCTCGGTGGTGGTGATCCGCTACGAAGGCCCCAAGGGCGGACCGGGCATGCAGGAGATGCTCTACCCGACCGCCTACCTGAAGTCGATGAAGCTCGACACCAGCTGCGCGCTGATCACCGATGGCCGCTTCTCGGGCGGCACCGCCGGCCTGTCGATCGGCCACGCCTCGCCCGAGGCGGCGGAAAAGGGTGTCATCGCGCTGGTCGAAGACGGTGACCGGATCTGCATTTCGGTGCCGGAACGCTCGATCCGGCTTGAGGTGTCGGACGAGGTTCTGGCCACGCGCCGTGCCAACCACCCGCAGGCCGACCGCAAGACCTGGAAAGCCCTGGGCCGCCCGCGCGCGGTGTCCAAGGCGCTCAAGGCCTATGCGGCGCATGTTGCCAATGCGTCGCTCGGCGCGGTGCGGATCGTCGAGGAAGACGAATAACAGCTTGAAATCAAGGGGCAGGGCGTTTCGAAACGCCTTGCCCCAGCGGTTTCAAAACCGCTTGCCAAGCCGCTTCGAAGCGGCTTTTTCCGATTTCAGGGGGTCAGCGGCCGGAAGGCCGCGGTCAGTCCCATGCCGCCGCCGATGCCGATCATCGCCATTGCAAGGCTGTTTTCGGGGGGCGGCATTCTGACCAGCTGGCTGAACAGGCGGGTGACCAGAATGCCGCCCGAGGCGCCGAAAGGATGCCCCAGCGCGATCGCGCCGCCCTGCCTGTTGGGCAGCGCCCCGGGCAGGTCGAGCCGGTCGAGGCTGGCCAGCACCTGCGCTGCGAAGGCCTCGTTGAATTCAAGGTGGGTGAGGTTCCCGAGGGCGAGATCGGGGCGGCGGGCCAGCAGCCTGCGGGTCGAGGCCACCGGGCCGATGCCAAGAAGATGGGGGTCGACCCCGGCCAGCGCCGCCGCTTCGAAGCCAAGGGCACGCTCATGGCCAAGGCGGCGCGCCATCGCCCGCGAGGTGACGACGACGACCGCAGCGCCATCGTTCAAGGGGCAGCTGTTGGCCACCGTGACGCTGCCGCCCGGGCCCGAGACCGGGCGCAGCCGTGCCAGGCGTTCCGGGGTCAGATCGGCCCTGGGGCATTCGTCGCGGGTCTGGCCCGCCACCGCCACGATCTCGGCATCGAAGGCGCCAGCCGCCTGCGCCGCCACGGCGCGGGCATGGGATTGCAGCGCATATGCGTCCTGACGGGCGCGGCTGATGTCATGGGCACGGGCGACGTTCTCTGCCGCCGCGATCATCTCTGGGTCGCCGATTGCCTCGGGGGCAAACCGGGCCCGCTCGTAGGGCACATAGCCATTGTCCGAGGGCATGGCGCGCTGTGGTCGTCGGCTGCGGCTTTCGACCCCGCCGGCCACGAACAGGTCGCCGGCCCCGGCCTCGATCAGGCGGCAGGCCTGGATCACCGCCTCGAGCCCGGCGCCACACTGGCGGTCGGTGGTGACCCCGGGGACCGCGACCTCGCCCCAGGCGCCCAGCGCCGCAAGCCGGGCGACATTGCCGCCCGGCCCGGCGGCATTGCCGAGGATCACGTCGTCGATCTGATGCGGCGCCGCCCCGGCATCCTCGAGCGCGGCGCGCATCACCGGGGCGGCAAGATCCTCTATCTCGACGCTGCGGAACATGCCGCCGGCGCGGCCGATGGCGCTGCGCCGGGCGGCGACGATCACCGGCTGGCGGTCAGTTGGCAAGGGTGACAAGACGCGCATCCTTGCGTTTCAGCCAGTCCATCAGCGTGGCGCGGGCGATCTTGCCGCTGCCGGTCAGCGGCCAGTCGGTCAGCCGGTAGAAATGCCGTGGCAGCTTGTAGCGGGGCAGGGCGATGGCCAGCCGGGCGCGGATCTCGTCGATTGCCGCCTCGCCCTGCAGGATGGCGATGATCTCCTGTCCGCGCGAGGCATGGGTGACCCCCATCACCACGGCGCCTTCGATGCCGGGAATGCCGGCCAGGGCGGTCTCGATCTCCTGCGGGTAGACATTGTGCCCCGAGGTGATGACCATGCCGCCCTCGCGCCCCATGATCGACAGGCTGCCGTCGCTGTTCAGCCGACCGATGTCGCCGACCGTGGCCCATGGGCCCTCGCGGCGGAAACCGCTGTTGCGCCCGCCCCAGAGATAGCCGTCGATCGCCAGATCGCCCCGCACGAAGATGGTGCCGGTCTCGCCCTGCGGCACCTCGGCCCGGTCCTTGCGGATCGACAGCGCCACATGAGGGAAGGGGTGGCCGACACTATGCGCCGGCGCCGATGAGCTTTCGCGGCCATGGGTGTTGAGGCTGACGAAACCCAGTTCCGAGGCGCCGTAGTATTCGTGCAGCCGGGCCTTGGGGAAGGTGTCGCGGGCGCGGGCCAGCAGCTTGGGGTCAAGCTTGGCGCCGGCGGTGGTGATTTCGGTGATCTGCTCCTGCGCCGGGCCGCGGCAGAGAGCGCCAAGCATGGTCGGCACCGCCACGATGCGCCGGGCCTCGGCCATTGCCCGGTGGGCGGCGGCCAGTTCGAAGCTTTCGATGCCGTGAAAACCGGCGCCGAGGTCCAGCGTTTCGGCCAGCGCGTAAAGCGTGATGCCATGGGCCAGCGGGCCGGGGGCGAATGTGTGGCTGTGCTCGGTGAGGGCAAAGGCCTCGCGCCCGGCGCCGAGCGAGGCGCTCCAGGAGTGGCGCGAGCGGGCAAAGCCCTTGGGGCGCGATGTGGTGCCCGAGGTGAAACCGACCATGAAGGTCGTGGCAGGCTCGGTCCACGGCAGCTCCTGGGGCGGGCCGAGAAAGGCGTCGAGATCGGCTGTGTCGACCCGGATCGCCGGGATGCCGAGACGGCCGGCGGCCTCGATCAGCCCGCCCTGCGAGGACAGGCAGAACACCGCGTCCGGCGGCAGGCGGGTCAGGGTCTGGACCAGCAGCGCCTCGGGCCAGCCGGGATCAAGCAGCGCCACCGCATGCGGGGTAGACAGGGCGGTGACGAGCAGGCTGGCCGCCGCCGGGTGGTTGCCTGCCGAGAGGGCGAACAGCCGCCCGCTTTCGGGCAGGGCGACCCCGGGGCGTGGCGCGGCGCCGGGCAGCGCGCTCAGCGCGCCATGCAGGCGGGTGATCCGCTCATGCAGCGTGCCATAGTCCAGCCGGCTGCCGGAAAGACACACCGCCAGCGCATCGGGGCGCTGGCGGGCAAAGGTTCTTATGGCGTTGCATAGCGGCAAGCAGTGCCCTCAGAGGTTCGGGAAGGCCTTGTGCAGCCCCCGGGCGATCATAGTCGCCAGGATCACTTTGACAAGATCGCCGGGCACATAGGCGACCATGATGGTCAGCGACTTTTGCAGGCCCAGCTTGCCGACAAAGGCCATCCACGGAATGCCGACCGCATACATCAGCACGATGCCGCCAAGCGCGATATAGGCCGCGGTGGTGGCGAAGTTGGCGCCGCGGTTGCGTCCGACCAGATAGCCGATCAGCGCGGCACAGAAGGGCCAGGACAGCAGGAAGCCGCCCGAGGTGCCGATGAGCACGCCAAAGCCGCCACGACCACCGGCCAGAAGCGGCAGGCCGACGGCCACCAGGGCGATGAACAGCAGCAGCGCCAGGCCGCCGCGCCGCGCCCCGGCGACGGCGCCGGCCAGCATGACGCCGAGGCTCTGGGCGGTGATCGGCGGCAGGCCGAGCCCGGCAAAGCTGATCGGCGGCATCAGCCCGAGGGCTGCGGTGAGCGCCGCGAAAAGCGCGATATAGACGATGCTCTTGGTGTCCATCTTTCTGGTCCTTTGTCCTGGCGCCGGGGGCTGTCGAGCGGCGTTGCGCCGGCTCGGGTCCCGCCGGCGGGTGGGGGGTAAAGCTGGCGCGGCTGCTACGGAATGCACCGGGGCCGGACAAGGCGTGGCCGGGCGAAATCGCCGATCTTAGGGACGATATCCTCGGGATTCGATGGCATCCGAAATATCGTCCGCCATCTTGATGGTGCGGATCGCCACCGGCATCGCCACAGCGATCACCGATCTTTCCAGCCCGCGCACCTTCTGGGCCTCGCGGACCTCATGCGTGATCTGGGCCAGCACCGGGATGAACCGCAGCGCCAGCGAGATCGCCAGCCCGACCTTGGCCGGGTTGACCCCGAGGGGGCGCAGGAACCGCAGCCCGGCGGTCATGGTGTCGATCATGTCGCTGGAGCGGGTGGTCAGGGTGACAAGGCTGGCAAGCAGGATCAGCGCCGCCAGCCGCAGCACCACATAGGCCGCCAGCGCCGGGCCGGAAAACCACCATTGCAGGGCGAAGAACAGGCCGAAGATCCAGATCAGCGGGCGCAGCTGGGCCCAGGCCTGTTTCAGCGTCAGCCGCGCCAGCAGGTAGAGCGCCAGCACCAGACCCAGCGCCAGCAAGGTCAGGGGCAGGCTCTGGTTGAGGAACAGCAGCGTCGCCCCGACCATCATCACCAGCATCTTGGGCGCCGGGGACATGCGGTGCAGGACCGAGGTGCCGGGAGAATAGAGATCGAGCATCAGGACATGCTTTCGACATAGGCCGGGATCGCCCTGTCGGGCCGGTCATCGGCAATCACCTGACCGTCGTCAAAGACGATCACCCGGTCAAAGCTCCGCAGCATGTCGAGATCGTGGCTGACCAGGATGACGTTTTGCTCCAGCGCCTCGATGGCCTGGGTGACGCGGCGCTTGTTGCGCAGGTCCAGCAGCGTGGTGGGTTCGTCCATGACGATATAGTCGGGCTGCATCACCAGCACCCCGGCAATGGCCAGAAGCTGTTTCTGACCGCCCGACAGCAGGTGCGCCGGGTGCTGGCGCAGGTCGCTCATGTCGTAGCGGGCCAGGATCTCGGCGGTCTTGCGGGCGATCTCTTCCTTGGCAAAGCCGAGGTTCTTCATGCCGAAGGCGAGGTCTTCCTCGACCACCGGGAAGACGATCTGGTTGTCGGGGTTCTGGAACACGAAGCCGACCCGGCGGCGGATGGCCTTGCCGTCCTTGCGGGTGTCCTTGCCGTCGACCAGCACCCGGCCCCGGCTGGGTTCCACCAGCCCGTTGAGAAGCCGCGCGAAGGAGGATTTGCTCGATCCGTTGGCGCCGACGATGGCGATGCGCCTTTCGTCGAGGGTCAGCGAGACCTCGCGCAGGACGGTGCGGTCGCCGTAGGACAAGGTGACGTTTTCGAGTTCGATCATGGGGCGCGCCTGTGCTGCGGGATGCGCGCTCATAGCGCAAATGGCGCGGCGGTTGAAGGGGGGGCCTCCGGCGGGGATATTTGCCGCAAGAGAAAGCCCCCTCGGGTCACACCTGCGCGGGCAGCCAGAGCACGATCCAGGGGAAGGCCACCAGCAGGGCGATGGTGATCGCGTCGGCGATGAAGAAGGGCGCGACGCCGCGGAACACGTCCTGCACGCTGACCTCGGGGCGGACCCCGGCGACCACGAAGCAGTTGAGCCCGATCGGCGGGGTGATGAGGCAGAACTCGGCCATCTTGACCACAAGGATGCCGAACCAGATGGCACACATCGGACCCGACATGCCGAAGGCGCTGTCGGCGGCCGAGACCATCTCGCCGCCATTCAGCGCCATCACCGCCGGGTAGACCACCGGCAGGGTCAGCAAGAGCATGCCGATCGCGTCCATGAACATGCCCAGCACCGCATAGGCCAGCAGGATCAGGATCAGCGTCAGCATCGGCGACTGGTCAAGCCCGGTGATGAATTCGGCGAAGGCGCCGGGCAGGTCGGCAAAGCCGAGGAAGCGGACATAGATCAGCACCCCCCAGATGATGGTGAAGATCATCACCGCCAGTTTCGCGGTTTCCAAGAGCGCGTCGCGGAACTGGCGCCAGCGCATGCCCTTCCACAGGGCCATCAGGAACACCACGAAGGCGCCCAATGCGCCGCCTTCCGTGGGCGTGCCCCAGGCGTCGCCGCCGAAGGGGTTGTAGATGAAGAAGATGATGATCAGCACCACGAAGAAGATCGGCATCGCCGGCGGCAGGGCGCGCAGGCGCTCGCCCCAGGAAAAGCCGCCGACCGGGGGGCCGAACTTGGGCAGGGTCAGCGCCATGGTGACAATCAAAAGCCCGTAGATCAGCGCCGAGAAAGCGCCCGGAATGAAGCCCGCCAACAGTAGTTTTCCGACGTCCTGCTCGACGATGATGGCATAGATCACCAGGATCGCCGAGGGCGGGATCAGCGAGGCCAGGGTGCCGCCCGCCGCCACCACGCCGGCGGCGAAACGCTTGTCGTACCCGAGCTTCAGCATCTCGGGGATGGCGATGCGGGCGAAGACCGCCGAGGTCGCGACCGAGGCGCCCGAGACCGCCGCGAAACCGGCGGTGGCAAAGACGGTCGACACGGCGAGCCCGCCGGGCAGCCAGCCGACCCATTTCTTGGCGGCGTCGAACAGGGCCCGGGTCAGCCCGGCGTAATAGGCGAGATAGCCGATCAGGATGAAGGTCGGGATCAGCGACAGCGCCTGGGTCGAGACCTTGGAATGCGGCACCTGTCCGGCCACCTTGACCGAGACCGTGATCGCCTTGCCCAGCTTGTCGGGGGCATAGCCGAACTTGGCCCAGAAGATCCACACCAGCCCGACCAGCCCGGCCATGCCGGCGGCAAATGCGACCCGCATGCCAAAGAGGACAAAGAGCACCATCACGCCCGAGACCACCAGGCCAATGTCGATCGGTTCCATCTCAGGCCTCCCGGTTGCCGTTGTCGCCAAGCAGCGCCGCTTCCTCGGCGGCCTGCTGGGCGGCGGATTTGATCATCGGCACCGCCACCGGCGCGGAAAGCCCGAACAGAAAGGCCCGGCCATAGCCCCAGAGCTGGAGCGTGAAGCGCAGGCACAGCGTCGTGAAGGCCACCGGCGCCAACAGCTTGGCCGGCCAGATCGGCAGGGCGATGTCGATCGAGCTGTCATTGGACCATAAGGGGCGCGAAAAATCGAAGCTGCGCAGGAAGTGCTCCCAGCTGCCCCAGACCAGAAGGACCATCAGGATCAGGGCGGCCAATGTGGTGATGAACTCGGCGGCCCAGAGCGCTCGCCCCGACAGCCTGCCGATCAGGATGTCCATGCGGATATGGGTGCCGTCGCGCTGGGTATAGGCGATGCCCATGAAGGCGATCAGCGGCATCAGCTGCTCGATCCAGTCGACATAGCCCGGCACCGGCATGTTGATCGCGTTGCGCCCCGAGACCGAGACCACGGCAAAGAGCATGGTGGCGAAGACCGCCAGCCCCGAGATCAGCGCCAGGCCCATCTCGAGCCGGTAAAGCGCGCGGTCCAGCCGGCTGAGCGGGCTGCCGTCTTCCAGAACCGAGGATGCTGCGGCCATGGTCTTTCCTTCGTCAGAGGGGATGTTTTCGGGCAGCGCCCGGCGCGGCGGACGCGCCACCGGAAACGGGGCTGACCCGCCTGCGGTTTTCTCTTGCCGCAAATATCCCGGGGGAGTCCGGTCCGGGCGGGCCCGGTCCGGACGGGGGCGGCGCCCCCTGTCCCGCGCCTGTTACATGCGCTGTTTCTTCAGGGTCTCGATCACCAGATCATAAAGCTCCTGCGCCGGGATGCCCTGGGCCGACATGTCGGCGATCCAGGCCTCGCGGATCGGATCCGCCGCCTTGGCGCGGAAGGCCGCAAGCTCGTCCTCGGACAGGGTCACCCGGGTGACGTTCTTCTCGGCCAGGATACCTTCCCATTTCTCCAGCAGGCTGCCGTAATTGGCAAGGTAATGGGCGATCGCCTCATCCACCGAACCGTCGAGCGCCGCGCGTTCACTGTCCGACAGCATCTCATAGGCGTCGGTATTGACCACCACCGGGCAATTGACCGTGCCGGGGTTGAGATTGGCGGTCCACCATTCGGCCTGGTCGATGGTGCGGAAGGCGAGATGGGCGTGCTGGGCAAAGGCAACGGTGTCGACGACGCCGCTTTCCATGGCGTTATAGGCCTCGGTCGCGGTCACCGAGGTCGGCACTGCGCCAACGGCGGAAAACGCCTTGCCGATACCGCCTGTGGCGCGCACCCGCATGCCGTCCATCTTGGCCAGCGTGTCACGCGGCTCACCGGTGCCGACAATGTTGTATTGCGGCATCGGCGAGGTCATCAGCAGCTTGGCGTTCCAGCGTGCCAGATCGGCCTGCACCGCCGGGTGGGCATAGACCGCGTGGCTGACCGCGACCTCCTCTTCCAGCGTGTTGACGCCGATGAAGGGCAGTTCCAGCACCGTGATGGTGGGGTTCTTGTCGCGGTGATAGCCGGCGCAGAACTGCGCCATCTCGAAGGCGCCGATGGAAATCCCGTCGAGGTTTTCCTTGTTCTTGCTGAGGCCACCATAGCTGATGTTCATGGTGAATTCGCCGCCGGTCTTTTCCGACACCAGCTCGGCCAGCTTTTCGATATGTTCGGTGAAGGCGCGCCGCTTGCCCCAGACCGAGACATTCCATTCTGTGGCCATGGCCTCGGTGGCAAAGGCCAGCGTCAAGGCCGCAACCGCGGCTTTTCCCAAGATATGCTTCATGTTGTTACTCCCTGATACGCAGATCTCAGCGCCTGCGTTGGTCAGAGGGTAACCGGAGCCATCAGTTATGGGTAGCCCGAATTTCGGGCGACGGCATTGCCGCAGGGTCACGAAACCCGCGCCCGGGCCCGGGTTCGGCGTGCCAAAGCGCGGCACGGGGCCCGGGGCGGATGTCGCGGGCAGGGGCGGCGATTGCCGTCCCGTCGCGGTTTCAGAAGACCAGATAGTTGCGGAACACGTAGCGCACGATGTCGTCGCGCTCGAGGCCGCGCTTGGTCAGTTCGGCGTCGCTCAGGGCATTGAGGCGCTCGATCTGTTTCAGGCGCGGGTCGGCTTCGGCATGGGCGATCATGGCCTGCATGATGGCGCGGAACGGGGCGCTGATGATGTGCAGGATCGGGCTGTGGTGCGGCAGGGAATGCGTGGCGTCGGCCATGGTGGGTTCCGTGTGTCGTGGGGTTTCATATAGTCCATCTACCGGGTCAATCTGGGTGAGGCACCCGCCGATTACCACGGTTGTTTCGACATGGCCGGGTTGCGGATGCTGCAAGGCAGCATTGGCCCTCCGGTACCAGCGATTGCACTTTGCCGCGCCAGCCCCCATTTTCGCCCCAGCTGCGAATCGCCCTCTGAGCCAAGGAAAGGCCTGCCCATGAGCTTTGATCGTTCCATCAAGATCGCCCCCTCCATCCTGTCGGCGGATTTCGCCAATTTCGGCCAGGAGATCCGGGCCATCGAGGCCCAGGGGGCCGACTGGGTGCATGTCGACGTGATGGATGGCCATTTCGTGCCCAACCTGACCTTCGGCCCGCCGGCGGTAAAAGCCTTTCGCCCCCATGTGAAAACCTTCATGGACGTGCATCTGATGATCGCGCCGGTCGATCCCTATATCGAGGCCTATGCCGAGGCCGGGGCCGACATGATCACCGCCCATGTCGAAGCCGGCCCGCATGTGCATCGCACCATGCAGGCGATCAAGGCGCAGGGTGTGAAAGCCGGGGTGTCGCTGAACCCGGGCACGCCGCTGGAAAGCATCGAACACGTGCTGGACCTTGTCGACATGGTGCTGATCATGACCGTGAACCCCGGCTTCGGAGGGCAGAAATTCATCACCTCCGGGGTCGAGAAGACCCGCCGCCTGCGCGAGATGATCGGCGATCGCCCGGTGCATATCCAGATCGACGGCGGTGTCACCACCGAGACCGCGCCCTTGGTGGCCGCCGCCGGGGCGGATGTTCTGGTCGCCGGATCGGCGGTGTTCAAGGGGGGCAGCGTCGCGGCGCCCGAGGTCTACGGCGACAATATCCGCGCCATCCGCGCCGCCGCCGAGGCTGCTCTCTAGGTCATTTGGGGGGCAGAACGCGGCAGGCCGCCGGCGTCAGTCGCGCAGCTCTTCCGCGCCGACACCCCAGAGCGCGGATTTCTGCGCCCAGCCCTTGTAGCGGCCCGAGATCAGCCGGCACCAGGCGGGGCGGCATTCGTCGAGCCGCGCCACCACCCCGAGCTCCAGCAGCGCCACTTGCGGCGCGCCCGATTCGGGGCGGGCGCGAATCGACAGCATGTCCTCTTCGACGATCACCGTGCGCATGCCGGACAAGAGCGAATAATGCACCCAGCCGCCGGCGCCGTCGCGGTCCTGAACCCGGCGCCAGTGGCCGTGTTCGGCGGTGATCTGCAACGGCATGTCGCGCCGGGTCAGCACCCAGTCGATGCGATGGGTCAGCGAGGGGCCGCGCCGGACATTGGCCTTGCCGGCCTTGAGCGAGACATAGCGCGGCATCGGCAGGTTGGTGACCGGACCGCGCTCGGTTCCGCCGACGGCGTCGGCCAGCGCAGCGGTGGCCCCGATCACGAGACATGCCGCCAAGGTGGTCAGCACATGTATGAATACCCGTTTGGACATTTTTGCCTGTTTTCTGCTCTGGATCGGCACGCGGGTTCTTGTGCCCCGTCAGCCTGTGGGGCACTCTGCCAGTAAATCGCTGATTTGAAAAGTATTGGGAGAGCCGGATGCCAAAGGAACGTCTGAGTGTTGTTGTTACGCGACGCCTGCCGGAAGTGGTCGAAACGCGCCTGTCGGAGTTGTTCGACGTGCGCCTGCGCGATGACGATACGCCGATGAGCCGGGGCGAGCTGGCGGCGGCGATGAAGGATGCCGACGTTCTTGTTCCGACCCTGACCGACGTGATCGACGCCAATCTCGTGGCCCAGGCCGGGGACCGGCTGAAGCTGATCGCCAATTACGGCGCCGGGGTCGATCATATCGACGTCGAAAGCGCGCGCCGGCGCGGGGTCCTGGTGTCGAACACGCCGGGGGTCGCGGCGGATGACACTGCCGACATGACCATGGCGATGATCGTCGGGGCGATCCGGCGCATCCCCGAGGGCATCCGGATGATGGATCGCGGCAGCTGGACCGGATGGACCCCGACCGCGATGCTGGGCGGGCGTCTCGGCGGCCGCCGTCTGGGCATTCTCGGCATGGGCCGTATCGGTCAGGCCGTGGCCAAGCGGGCGCGTGCCTTCGGCATGCAGGTGCACTATCACAACCGCCGTCGCCTGCATTCCAGCATCGAAGACGGGCTCGAGGCGACCTATTGGGAAAGCCTCGACCAGATGGTGGCACGTATGGACGTGCTGACCATCCACTGCCCGCATACGCCGGGCACCTTCCACCTGATGAACGCGCGGCGCCTGAAGCTGTTGAAGCCCGACGCCTATCTGATCAACACCTCGCGCGGCGAGGTGGTCGACGAGAACGCGCTGGTGCGGCTGCTGAAATCCGGCGGTATCGCCGGGGCGGCGCTGGACGTCTACGAGCACGGCACCGAGATCAACCCCGATCTGGTGGCGCTGAAAAACGTCGTCACCCTGCCGCATATGGGCTCGGCCACCATCGAGAGCCGGCT
>NZ_JBFJVE010000015.1:0-25781 GCF_041624275.1 Shimia sp. | reverse complement strand
TGATCCTCTGCCATGTCGGTCTCCTGTCTGTCTGTGGCCCTATATGAGGCCCGGCGCAGGGCAGCACAAGAGTTGGACTTGCCGCAGCGCCGCGTTCCTTTTAGCGTCGCCGCCATGACCGCAAAGCCCCATGCCACTTTCTTCCTGCCCGAGCCGCTGCTGGGCGCCGCAAGGGCCGGCGATCACAATTTCCTTGGCCAGATCGAAACCGTGCTGCGCGAGGCGGGTTTCGAGGTCGGGTTTCAGCCGCCCGAGGCGGCGCGCGGCAGTGATCCGGGTTACAGCCTGTTCCACATGCGCGAGCCGCTCAATCCGCGCGGGCTGACGCTGCGCCGCGCCTATTACTACCCGTTCTGGCAGATCCAGCGCAGCAACGAACGCTGGCAGTGGGACGTGGCGCAGGCCGATTTCGCCGGGGCCGAGATCGACCGCGCCGAAAGCGCCCGTTTCTACGGTTTCTGGCAGAAACGCCTTTTCGCCGAACACCTCGGCGCCCTGTCGCGTGACGGCTATGTCTATGTGCCGTTGCAGGGGCGCCTGCTGGAACGGCGATCGTTCCAGCATTGCAGCCCGATCGCCATGCTGCATCACGTCTTGCAGCAGGAGCCGCGACGCCCTGTCATCGCCGCCTTGCATCCGAAAGAGCAGTATGACGCGGAAGAGATCGCCACACTCGAGGCGCTGGAGGCCGGCACCGAGCGGCTCGAGATCCGCATCGGCGAGATGGCGCCCCTGCTGGCCGGCTGCGACTATGTGGTCAGCCAGAATTCCGGCGCCGCCTTTGCCGGTTTCTTCTTCGGCAAGCCCTGCGTGCTGTTCGGGCGGGTGGATTTCCACCACATCGCCGCCAATGTCGCCGACCTCGGGGTCGCGGCGGCCTTTGAGCGGGTGCGCGAGATGCGCCCGGATTATGCCGGCTATCTCTGGTGGTTCCTGCAATGCCGGGCGATCAATGCTGGCCGCCCCGAGGCACCCGAGCGGATCCGCGCCCGTCTGGCCAGTTTCGGCTGGCCGGTCTGAGCGCCGGCGGGCCGGAAAACCATGACCACAAAAAAGGCGCCCCCGCGACGGGAGCGCCCTTGAAAAACCGGATTGCGGCGGTTCAGATCGAGTCTTCGATCCAGCTTTGCAGCGCCGCCTTGGGGGCCGCGCCGGCGCGGTTCGAGACCACCTGACCGTCCTTGAAGATGAACAGCGCCGGGATGCCGCGCACGCCCATGGCCGCGGCCGAATTGGGGTTGCTGTCGACATCGACCTTGGCGATTTTCACCTTGCCGCCCATTTCCGCCGCCAGCTCCTCGAGCGCCGGGCCGATCTGCTTGCAGGGGCCGCACCATTCGGCCCAGAAATCGACGACGACGGGGACGTCCGAGTTCTTTACTTCTTCGTCAAAGGTGGCATCGGTGACAGCGACGGTTGCCATGGGGGCTCTCCTGAAAATCGGGTCCGTGAGGATTTTGGTACCGGCAGAACCTATGGATCGGCCTTGGCAAGGTCAAGGTGCCCCGTGGCCGCCAGCGCATTTGTCACAAGATCGTGTGGCAGCTCGACAAGCGTGGCGCTGCGGGTCCAGAGGATGGCGCAGCGCACCCTGCGACCGGGATAGATCTGGGCGATGCCATGGACATAGGCGCCCATCTGGCGCAGCAGCCCGTCGGGGGTTTGCGCCGCCGAGTCCGGCACCCGCGCATTGGTCTTGAAATCGACGATCAGCACCTCGTCGGGGGTGACCACCAGCCGGTCGATGACACCGTGCAGCCGCGCCGCGCCGAGATCGGCACTGAGCGGCACCTCGGCCAGCGTGTCGCCGGCGAAGAGAAAACCCAGTTCGGGCCGCTCGAGCACGGCGCCGGCCTCGGCCAGAAGCGCGGCGGTCTCGGGCGGGTCCGGCGGCGCCTCGCCGCCGGAAAGCAGCCGGCCGGCGACGGCGGGCCAGTCGGCGCGCGGATGCTCGGGCAGATGCTCGAGCAGCAGGTGCAGCAAAAGGCCGCGCCGCTTGGCCGCCTCTTCCTCCAGCCCCTCGTCGCCGGGCAGCGCCTTGGCGCCGCCAAGATCCGACGGCGCCAGCACCGGCCGGGTCGCGGTGGCGGCGGCCGGCGCGCCGTGGACAAAGGCGGGAATTGCCGGCAAAGGGTCTTCGGTGGCCTCGCGGGTTTCGGACAGGGCGCCGGACCAGTCGCCGTGCTCATAGCGCAGACCTTCGCCGCCGGTGAAGGCGCGGGCTTCGGCGCCGACCGAGGTCATGCCGCGCCGGATGCTGTCGTACCAGCTGGCGCCATCGCTGCCGAGATCGCCGGCCGCCGCGACGATCAGCCATTTCTCGGCCCGGGTCATCGCCACGTAAAGCAGCCGCTGGCGTTCGGCGCGCTGGGTCTCGGCCCGGGCGGCGCGGGCCTCGGTGATGGCGGCGGGACAGGCATCGGCGGGCATCGACCACAGGATGCGATCTTCATGGGCGACCAGTTGCGCATCGTTGCGGATCGGCCTTTTGCCGGTGTCCGGCAGGATCACGATCGGCGCCTCGAGCCCCTTGGAGCCATGCACCGTCATCACCCGGATGCGGTTGCCGGCACTGTCCATCTGGCGCTTGATCTCCAGCGCGTCGGTCTCCATCCAGATCAGGAAGCCGGTCAGGCTGGGCACCGCGCTGCGTTCATAGGCCAGCGCCTGCGACAAGAGCGCGTTGATGCCGTCCTCGGCCTCGCTGCCGAGCCGCGCCAAGAGGTTGCGGCGGCCGTGATGGCGGGTCAGGATGCGTTCGATCAGGTCATAGGGGCGCAGGAAATCGGTCTGCGCCATCAGGTCCGAGATCATCGCCATGGTCTCGCGGCAGCTGTCCTGCCGGTCGCGCAGCGCGGTCCACAACAGCGGCGAGCTGCGCCGGTGCGCGAGGTCGAACAGCGCCTGTTCCGACCAGCCGAACAGCGGCGAACGCAGCGCCGTGGCCAGCGCCAGACTGTCCTCGGGGGTGGCCAGAAAGGCCAGCAGCGCGCCGAGGTCGCGCACCGCCAGCTCGGCCCCGACCTTCAGCCGGTCGGCACCGGCGATCGGCAGGCCGCGCGCCTTGCAGGCGCGGATCAGCTCGTGAAAGAGATCCGAGCGCCGCTGGACCAGGATCAGGAAATCTCCGGCCTGCACCGGGCGCTGGGTAAAGACACCGTTTTCGCCCATTTGCGCCGGAATAGTCTCTTTCTCGGCGATCATGCGCTGGATCTCGTCGGCCACGCGGTTGGCCAGAACCACCATGTGGTGGGTCTCGCCCAGGCGGTCGACGGGCCGGAACCATTCATCCTTTTCCGCCTTGGGGGTCGGTTCGACCACGGGCCAGAGGTCGACCCGACCGGGCAGATCGCCATGGAAGGCGCGGTGTTTCATCTCCTGCGGGAAGCCGGCCTGCGCCTCGTGGTCGAAGCAATGATCGACCAGCCGCAGGATGGCGTCGGACGAGCGGAAGGAATATTCCAGCTCGAGCGATTGCAGCGGCTTGCCGGTGGCCCCGAGCCGGGCATCGAAATCGCCCTTCATGCGGTCGAATTCTGCCGGATCGGCGCCCTGGAAACTGTAGATCGACTGTTTCTTGTCGCCGACCACGAAGATCGTGCGCTCAACTTCGCTGCGGGCGCCCGCGCCGCTGGTGAATTCCTGCGCCAGCCGCTCGATCACCTGCCATTGCACCGGGCTGGTGTCCTGGGCCTCGTCGACCAGGATGTGGTCGATGCCGCCATCGAGCCGGTAGAGCACCCATTCCGCGACCCGGGGGTCGTTCAGAAGGTCGCGGGCGCGCAGGATCAGGTCGTCGAAATCAAGCCAGCCCTGTTGCTGCTTGCGGGTCTCGTAGTGATGCAGGAACCGGTGCCCGAAGGCCGACAGCACCGCCGCGCGCTGGGCCGCCGCCAGCACCAGTCGGGCTTCGCGCGCAGCTTCGACGCGCAGCATCAGCGGTTCGATCCGGGCCGCGATCGCGGGGTGTTTCTTCTGCGCCGCCTTCGACGGTACCTTGCCCAGCTTGGCGCCGAAGGGATCATTTGCCTTGGCGCCGTAGAGAAACAGGCTCTCGAGTGTCGGCAGGGCGGCCAGACCCAGCCCGTCGAGCGCCGCGAGCACCGCCGCCGCCTTGACGTCATTGACCCCGCCATCCTTCAGCGCCGCGATCAGATCGGCGATCAGCTCGGCCTCGCCGCCGAGGAACACCCGCGCCTCGAGCGTCGCCTCGTCGAGATCGCCCGCCTGCCCCTGCCGGGTCAGGAAATCGGCCGCGGTCAGCGGCGCCGCGAAGGCATCGCGCGCGGTGACGATCTCGGCGGTCAGCGCGGCCAGAGAATCGCCGGTCATCTGCCGCGCCAGCCGGCGCAGCAGAAGGTGATCGTCGCCTTCGGCCATCTCTTCGACGATCTCGTCGCGCAGCAGGGTGGCGGCGCGGTCCTCCATCTCGGCAAAAAGCGGCGACACCCCGGCCTCGAGCGGGAAGCGCCGCAACAGGGAGGAACAGAACGAGTGGATGGTCTGGATCTTCAGCCCGCCCGGGGTCTCGATGGCGCGGGCAAAAAGCGTGCGGGCATCGCGCAGCAGCGCATCGTCAAGCCGCCCCGTGACGCCCAGCGTGGCAAGGTCGGCGCGCAGGTCGGCATCGTCTTTCATCGCCCAGGTGCCGAGCCGCTGGAACAGCCGGTTCTGCATCTCGCTGGCGGCGGCCTTGGTGTAGGTCAGGCAGAGGATATGCTGTGGCAGCACCCCTTCCAGCAGCAGCCGCGCCACCCGGTCGGTCAGCACCCGTGTCTTGCCCGAGCCGGCGTTGGCCGACAGCCATGTCGACATGTCGGGGCGCGCCGCCTGAACCTGGCGCTCGGTGGCATCGTCGCGGCGCATCATTGCAGATCCTCCGGCACCGGCGCATCGGTGGCATCCCATTCCCCGAAGCGCGCCAATTGGTCATAATCGCCGCTGTCGCGGTCGCTTTGCATGGCGCGGCGGGCGGTGAAGCCGCTCGAGGCCTCGGCATAATGGCCGATCAGTTGCAGGAACTCTTCCCAGACCTGCGCGGCGGGGGTCTCGGTCAGCGGCGCCTCGATCTCTTTCGGCGGGTTGCCGAGCCCGATGTAGATCGCCGCCGCGACCTCGGCCGGGTCGATGTCGCGGAAGCCGCCGCGTTCGGCCATCGCCGCCTCGAGCAGCAGCTGCTTGTCGAAATAGGTCTGTTCGTCCTTCGAGGGCGGGCTGCCGGTCTTGTAGTCATAGATCACCAGATCGCCGTTCTGGTCGCGGTCGATGCGATCCGCCTTGCCCACGAGTTCGAACTCGGGCCGGGCCACCGAGACCGAGGCATCGCGTTCATAGGCGATCGGTTTGGCGGTCTTGCGGCGGGCGGCCTCACCCCGCACGAAAAGCGGCGCGATGCGCTCCAGCCGCGCGCTCCACAGGATGCGGGCGGCGGGCCAAGGCACGTTTTTGGCCAGAACAGTCTCTGATACCGCGCGCAGATGGGTCTCGGTCAGCGCCCCCGGGTCGGCGTCGACATCCCTGACGAACCGTTCCAGAACCTCGTGCACGATGATGCCGCGCAACAATGCGTCGGGGGTCTTCATCAGGCTGTCGAGCGGGCGCAGGCGCAGGGTCTCGCGGGCATAGATCGCATAGGGGTCGCGGATCAGCCGCTTGATCTGGGTGACCGAAAGCCGCTTGGGGCGGGCCGCGACCGGCGGCCGTGGCGACGGGCGGGTGGCGGGCGGCAGCTCGGCGACCGCCTCGACCGATTTCACCAGATCCAGCCAGTGGCGACCGCGCGCCCGCATGGCCTCGAGCGCCGCGGTGCCGCCCTGTTCGGGCAGGCCGCTCAGCAGGTTGGTGATCCGGTTGATCCAGCGCGAGGGCACGGTTTCGGCCTCGTCCGAGCGCACCGAGCGGGTCAGCCAGACCTCGGGGGCGGCGATGGCCTGCTGGAAATCATGCGCCGCGAGGCCGATGCGCCGTTCGGGCAGCAGCAGGCCGGCGTCGAAACGCATTTTCCGATTGAGCCACGGGTCGGGCGTCGGCGCCTCGGGCCAGCCGCCCTCGTTGAGCCCGCCAAGGATCACCAGATCGGCGCCCTGCACGCGGGCCTCGAGCGTGCCCCAGATCAGCACCTGCGGATGCCCCTTGTCGCGGTCGCGGACCTCTTCGCGCGACAGGACCGCCGCGAAAAGATCGGCGTAATCGGCCGAGGTCATCTCGCCGGCATGTTGCGCGTTGTCGCGCAGCGCGGCCACGGTCTGCGCCGCCTTGCGCCCGGCCGCCTCTTCCCACAGCCGCCCCGGACCCCCGGCGCCGCCGCCGGCGATCGCCTCGGCCAGCGCCACATGGGCCTCGAGCCGGTCGCCGAACGCGCGCGGCCCCGGCAGCAGCCGGTCACAGAATTGGGCGATCACCCAGTCGATCCAGACCGCGTCGACGATCTTTTGACCATCCGCCCAGTGGCGCAGCGCCTCGGGCGTCGGGAAGGTCAGGCCCCGGCGGCGGATCATTAGTTCAAGCTCGCGGGTGTTCAGCAGGTGCCGGCTGCGGTCGCCGCCGCTGTGACACAGGGGATGCTTGAGCAGGGTCAGCAGGGCCTCGGCGGTCAATTTGCGCTGAAACAGGGTCGAAACATGACGCAGGAACCGCCCCGGAGGGCTGAGCTGCAAGGGCGCGCCGGCGCTGTCGTCGGGGGTGATGTCCCAGCGGTCGAGCGCGGCCGCAACCTGGCGGGTCAGCATCCGGTCGGGGGTGATGAGCGCCGCCGTCACCCCGTCATCGACCGCCCGGCGCAGCCTGAGGGCGATGGCCAGCGCCTCGTCGCGCATCGAGGCCGCCTCGACAAGGGTGACATCCTGCGTCGCGGTGTCCAGATCGCGCAGGCGCGGCCCTTCGCTGCGCCACTGGTCGGTGACCGGCGCCGGGCGCAGCGCCAGCGACACCAGCGCATTGCGCGGCGGGTTCGCCGGCGCGGCCCCGGTCCAGTCCGGGATCTCGCCGGGCTTCAGCGCCAGCGCCTCCATCAGCCGGTGAAAGCGGTATTGCGGATGGTCTTCGCCCTGCAGGGCATCGCCGAGCCCCCGCCAGACCGCGCCGGGCATGTCGCGGTCAAAGCCGGGCAGCACCACCGCCCCCTGCGGCAGGCGGGCGATCGCCTCCATCAGGCGCAGCGTGGTGCCGCGCGACCCCGTCGACCCGGCCAGGATCACCGGCCCCTCGGGTGGCTGGTCGGCCCAGCGCCGCACCAGGTGGTCGACGATCCGCCGCTGTCGGGTCTCGCTGTCGGGCTGGTCGTCATCGTCATCCAGAAACTGCCGGGCGATGGCGAAGAAATGCTTGGCCCGCTCCCAGTGGCCCGACTGGTCCGACACGTCCAGGGCCGCGATGGCGTCGGGAGAGACCCCCTCGCCGGCCATTTCGTCCATCAGCCCGGCCAGGCTGTCGGCAAGATCGAACAGGCTGGCGCGGGCCGCGAGATCGGGTTGCCGCGCCAGCAGGCCGGCGATCAGCTGGGTCAGCTCAAAGCGGCGGCGCAGCGGTGACACCGCCGGCGGAACACCGATTTCGCCAAAGGCGGTGCCGAGATCGGACAACAGCGAGATGCGCGGCAGCAGCGTGGGCGGCCCGGCGTCGAACAGGGTCCGGACCCGGCGCTGCATGCGGCCGGTGTTGACGATCAGATGCACCCGCGCCAGCGCCTCGGGGGGCTGGCCGGCAAGGCGCGCCCGCAGACCGTCCACCAGCGCGGCGGGAAAATCGGCGCCACAGGGCAGGGCAAAGACCCGGCCGTGCTCGACAGGATCAAACATCGCCACCTCCAAGCATGGAATCGCCCAGCGCGATCCCGCCGGGGTGGCCGACGTCGCACCAGAGCCCGTCGTGGCAAAGGCCGAACAGCCGCCCGCTGGCGGCGATCTCGTTCCACAGCAGGTTCAGCGAAAATGCGCTGTCGGCAATCGCCTCTAGCCCCTCGGTGCGGATGATCTGGACCCCGCCATAGACCAGCCCCGCCCCGCGTGACAGCCGCCCGTCGGCGCCAAGAAGGAAATCGCCGCCGCCGTCATGGCCAAGGGCGTTTTGCGGCGGCACGCAGAGCAGCAGCGCGTCCATCTCGTCGGGTCTCCAGGCCCTGCGCAGGCTTTCGAAGGGGTTGGCGCCCTGCCACAGCACATCGGTGTTGGCGGTGAAGACCGGACCCGGCCCGAGCAGCGGCAGCGCCTGGCGCAGACCGCCGCCGGTGTCGAGAATATCGGGCGATTCCCGCGAGATCAGCACCGGCGTCCCCGCGAGGTGATCGACGATCTGATCGGCCAGGTAATGGGCATTGACCACGACCCGCGTGATCCCTGCCGCCGCGACAAGGTCGCGCGTGTGATCCAGCAGCGCCCGGCCCGCCACCGGGATCAGCGGTTTCGGGCGGTTCCGGGTCAGCGCGCCCATGCGGGTGCCAAAGCCCGCCGCGAACAGCATTACAGCGTCGGGATGGTGCCGCATCGGTCCTTGAGCCCTTTCAGGAACTGGTCATCGGGGAATGGCAGGTCGGGTTCGAGCATCCGGCGCACCCCGGCCAGTGCCGGATGGGCCAGGTTGCGCGCCACGTGCTGCCAGACCCGGGGGATGAGATCGACATAGTGCGGCTTGCCGAAATGCAGGCTGAGCCGGGCGAAAATGCCAAGAATACGCAGGTTGCGCTGGGCTCCGAGCACCGCGTAGGCGGCGCGGAACGCCTCAGGTTCGGCGCCGGTTTCACCAAGGTAATGGGCGATCATCGCCGCCTCGGTCTCGGGCGTGACATCGCGGCGCGCATCCTGCAACAGCGACATCAGGTCATAGGCCCGGTGGCCCAACATCGCGTCCTGAAAATCCAGCAGGCCGACCCGCGCCAGCCCGGCGCGTTCGGGGCGCCAGATCAGGTTCTCGGCGTGGAAATCCCTCTGGATCAGCACGTCGCATGTGGCGCAATGCTGCCGCAGCACGGTTTCGAACGCGGCGCGAAAGCTGGCGGCGTCGCAGGACGGGCGCCGGCCCTGCGCCGCGAGATACCATTCATGCAGCAACAGGCTCTGATCGGCGAGCAGCGCCGGGTCGAAGGCGACCAGCCCCTCGGGCGGTGTCTGGCGCTGGGTGGCGATCACCACATCGACGGCCGCGCGGTAAAGCTCAGTCTCTGATCCGGGGGTTTCCTCGAGGATGCGGGCAAAGAGCGCATCTCCCAGATCTTCCAGAAGCAGCAGGCCGGCGGCCGGGTCGGCAAACAGGATCTTCGGCGCCGACAGGCCGATGCCGGTCAGCCAGCGGGCAATGCGGATGAAGGCCGCGAGACCGTCGCCGCCCTGCGCCCGGGCATCCATCAGCACCGCGCTTTGCCCGCCGCGACTGAGACGGAAATAGCGCCGCGAAGAGGCATCCCCGGCCAGCGCGACCCGGCGTGCCCCTGCCCAGCCGGCCGAGGCCAGAAACCGAAGCATCGCGGCGTCGCGTTCAGCCATCGGCGGCGGCCTCGATCAGGGGCTGCCAGCGCCGGTCCTCGGCGCTGATCCGCAGCTGGCGGCGGCCGATTTCCTCGGACATCGAAAAATGCAGGGTCAGGGCCGAATCCGGCGCCAGTTCGGCCAGCCGGTCGGGCCATTCCACGAGGCAGAGCGCGTCTTCGAAGGCGTCCACCAGCCCCAGTTCGATCACCTCGTCGGGGCTGGAGAGACGGTAGAGATCGGCGTGCCAGATCTCGAAATCCGGCGCCGCGTAGCTCTGCACAAGGGTGAAGGTCGGCGAGGGCACGTCCTCGGGGTCGGCAAGAAGCGACTGGATCAGGCTGCGGGCGAAATGGGTCTTGCCGGCGCCGACGCCACCCTCGAGCAAGAGCACGTCGCCGGCCCCGAGCTCCGCCGCAAGGCGGGCGGCGAATTCGGCGGTGTGCCGGGGCGAGGTCAGCATCAATTCGGTGGTGAATTCGGGCATGGGCGGAAGATGGCATTGCCCGTCGGCGCCTGCAAGCGCGAAGGCCCTAGCCGGCCCGCAATTCGGCCGCGCCCGCTGCCTGCCCGTCCTCGCGCCGGGGCTCAAAGACCACCGATGTATAGCCGGCGTGCAGCGAGGCGACGCGCAGGCCGAGCGCCTCGCCGGTTTCAAGGGTCAGCGCCGCCGCCCAGTCGTCGCGCGGATGCAGGTCCAGCACGTGGTGGCGCAGCTTTTCCCAGGCATCGCTGCGTTTGCAGGCCGCGCGCCACAGGTCCATCGCGTCCTGCAGCCCGTGTTCGGCAAGGCTTTGCTCGGGCTCGCACTGCCACAGGTGGCGATAGGCGCTGTTGCACAGGCTGAGCTGGCCGGTGGGCGAGAACACCGCCAGCGCGTCGCGCACCGAATCCAGCGCCCCCTGCCCGAGGTCAAGCTCGGTCCGGAACCGCCGGGTCAGGGAGACTTCGGCGCTGATGTCCTCGAAGAGAAAGGCGATCGCCCCGTCCGGGTGCGGCCGCCCCAGAACCCGATAGGTCACCCCCGAGGGCAGGCTCCAGGTTTCGGCAAAGCGGTCGTCCGAGGCCGCCACCACCAGCCGCGCGATCTGCTTGCGCCACGTCGCGTAGTCGCGCGGTTCCGGCATCATGCGGTTCTCGCGCATGCGGTCGAAAAAGCTGGCCAGGTTGGGGCGCGCCGACAGGAAGTCGGCCGGCAGGCTGGTGAGGTCGATCAGCGCCGGGTTGAACAGGGCCAGCTGGCGGTTGCGGTCGAAGATCGCCAGCCCGATCGACAGCTGGGCAAAGGTCTTGGTCAGGGTCTGGACGAAGTTGCGTTGGGCGATCTCGGCCTGTACGATGGCGTCGGCCGGGGTGGCGTAATGGGTGCGCATCCCGGCCTTGGCCACGGTCGAGACATCGAACCACGCGCGCCGCGTCGCCGCCGGGTCGGCGACAAAGACCCGGTGCGGCGCGGCGGCGCCGTCCGGGGTGGTGGCGATCACCTTTTGCGTCGCCTCGGGGTCGAACAGCACCGGGAAGTCGGCGTCGCCCCGGTCGACCCCGAGCGACTCGGCAAGGCGGAAATAGCTGGCATTGGCCCAGACCAGCTGGCCCAGCGCATTGCTTTGCCAGACCGGATAGGGCGCGTCGGCGATGGCGCGTGCCGACTGCACCGAGACCGCGCCCGGCGCGCCGCCTTCATATCCGGGCCGGGCCGGGTCGGGCCGGTGCAGGGTGACCCGGGCCATGTTGTCCCACAGATGCAGGGCGACGAAATCGGAATCGGCGCTGTTGCGCGCCCGGTAGATCCGGTGGCGCGGCCGGTCGGTGGCGGGCTGAATCGAGGGAAAGCCGGGAAAACCGGCGGTCAGGATCGCCGCCAGCCCGGCCCAGTCGGCGCCGTGATCCGGGGCCGCGCCCAGCAGCGCATGGCCCTCGGGCGTGGCGTCGGTCAGCAGGCCATCACGGTAAAGCAGCACCGCACCGCCGCCGCTGTCGTGGTCCGGGCCGGGGTGCTGTGGGTCGCGCCGCCAAGACGCGCGCGCCCGAAGGCGGTGCATCAGCCACCCCGCGCCCAACCCCAGAGCGACGCCGGCCAGCAGCGGCAGCAGATCCTGAATTGTCCCGGTTTCGACCATAAGCAACCCCGCGCCGTTGCCGCCATTCTTGGCGCACATGGTTAACCAATGGTTAACCGGGTTAACGGGGGGTTAACGTCGGCATTGATCGGACGGGCCGGTTACCGGCCCGGTTACAGGGGATCAAAGGGAAAGTTGGGATTGTCGCCCAGCGCCTCGCCCAGTTCGGCCTCGGGCACGGCGATGGCCTCGCGCGGCCAGACCACTTCGACGATGGCGCCCGAAGGATGCGGCGCGCCGTCGACGGCGCCGCCCCGGTCCGACCCGTTGGCGAAACTCAGCTCGGCCCCGGTGCGCTCGAGCAGGGTCTTGGTGATGAACAGGCCAAGCCCCATGCCCTCGTAGCCCGGCCGCTGCCTGCGGTCACGCTCGCTGCGGCGCCGGCGCATGAAAGGGTCGCCGATGCGGCCGATCAGATGCGGCGGGTAACCCCGCCCGTCATCCATCACCCGCAGCGCGATCCGCTCGTCGTTCCAGGCCGATTCGATCCAGACATTGGCACGCGCGAAGTCGACCGCGTTCTGGATCAGGTTGCGCAGCCCGTGCACCACTTCGGGCTTGCGCAGCACCACGGGCGGCAGATCGCCCTCGGCCTGGGTCGGGGCGGTCTCGATCACCACGTTCTTGCCGCGGTCGAGATGCGGCTCGGCGGCCTCGCCGATCAGCGCCGTCAGCGGGGTCTTTTTCAGTTGCAGGTCGTCCTTGCCGGCGCGTCCCATCGAGCGCAGGATCTCGCGGCAGCGGTCGGCCTGGCTGCGGATCAGCGCCGCGTCCTCGTAAAGCTCGCCCTGCCCCTCGAGCTCGTCCATCAGCTCGGCGCTGGCCAGCTTGATCGTCGCCAGCGGGGTGCCCAGTTCATGCGCCGCCGCCGCCACCACGCCGCCGAGATCGGTCAGCTTCTGTTCCCGCGACAGCGCCATCTGGGTGGCGGCCAGCGCCTCGGACATCGAGGACATCTCGGTCACCACCCGGCGCGAATAGACCGAGGAGAAGAGGATGGCGATGACGATGGCGACCCATGAGCCGTAGAGGAAGACATCGGGCATGCGCAGGATGAAACGCTGCTCGAGGCGCAGCGGCAGGTGGAATTCGAGCAGCAGGGTAACAAGGGCGATGGCCAGCGCGGCGAGGAAGGTGGTCGAACGCACCGACAGCACCGAGGCCGAGATGGTGACCGGCCCCACCACCAGGATCGAGAAGGGATTGTGCAGCCCGCCGGTCAGGGCAAGCAGGAAACACAGCTGCAACAGGTCGAACAGGATCATCAGGAAGTTCTCGGATTCCGAGAGCAGCTTGTTGTCGGGATAGACGAACATGGCGATCAGGTTGCCGATCACCGAGAAACCGACGGCGAGATAGCAAAGCCCGTATTCCAGCTCGAGGCGGAACACCAGCTGGGCCACAAGAAGGGCGATGATCTGGCCGCTGATCGCCACCCAGCGCACCATGATGATGGTGCGCAGGCGAATCCAGTTCCGCGGCCGCTGGCCCGAGATCAGTTCCGTGGAAAAATCCGACATCCGCGCGCCTTTGCCCCTTGCCCTGCACGCGACAATTGTTAGGTGTCGGATCAGGATCAATCAACATCAGCCTTGAACGGGACCGGCCATGCTCCGAATTTTCGCCATGCTTTCCATTTTCGTGACGATCGCCGGGCTGGGGGCCATCTATGTCCTGTCGCGCGGCGAGGAAGACCGCTTTGCCCAGTGCCGCAACGGGGCGGTGGCCGGCGGCAGCGCCGCGATCGGCGGCCCGTTCGAGCTGATCGACGAGAACGGGGTGGCCGTGACCGACAGGGAGGTCTTTGACGAACCGTCGATCCTGTATTTCGGCTATACCTTCTGCCCCGATGTCTGCCCGATGGACGTGTCGCGCAATGCCGAGGCGGTCTATCTTCTGGAAGAGCGGGGGATCTCGGTCAAGCCGGTGTTCATCTCGATCGACCCGAGCCGCGATACCCCCGAGGCGCTGCGCGATTTCACCGATGCCATGCATCCGCGCATGCTGGGGCTGACCGGCACCCCGGCACAGGTGAAATCCGCCAGCCAGGCCTATCGCACCTACTATCGCAAACAGGATGGTGGCGATCCCGACTATTATCTCGTCGACCATTCGACCTATTCCTATCTGGTGCTGCCGGAACAGGGTTTCGTCGACTTCTTCAATCGCAACGAAACCCCGGCCGGAATGGCGGAGCGGATCGGCTGTTTCCTCGACAACTCATGAAGTGAATACGTCGTTTGACGCTCTGGGCCGCGCGGGCTAAAACTTGGTAAACTCGCGGAAGGGACAGACACGTATGACGGACACTACCCTGCAAGAGATCGGACCGGACAGATCGCTGCTGCTGGTCGACGATGACGAGCCCTTTCTGCGCCGCCTGGCCAAAGCGATGGAAAAGCGCGGTTTCGAGGTCGAGACCGCCGGCACGGTGGCGATCGGCAAGGCCATCGCCACGGCGCGCACCCCGGCCTATGCGGTGGTCGACCTGCGGCTCGAGGATGGCAACGGGCTGGATGTGGTCGAGGTGCTGCGCTCAAAGCGCGAGGATTGCCGGGTGGTGGTGCTGACCGGCTATGGCGCGATCGCCACGGCGGTGGCGGCGGTGAAGATCGGGGCCACGGATTACCTGTCGAAACCGGCCGATGCCGAGGATATCACCAATGCCCTGCTGACGGCGGAGGGCGCTTTGCCGCCGCCGCCGGAAAACCCGATGAGCGCCGACCGGGTGCGCTGGGAACATATCCAGCGGGTCTATGAGCTCTGCGACCGCAACGTCTCGGAAACCGCGCGCCGGCTGAACATGCATCGCCGCACCCTGCAGCGCATCCTGGCCAAGCGCAGCCCGCGCTGAGAGCGCGTCGGGGGCGCTGCCCCACGGCGCCTTTTTCGCTGAAAAAGCCCCCGTTCCCCGGGATATTTCCGGCAAGAGAAAGCTGTTGCCGGATCACAGCGAGGCGGCGGGCCGGAACGGCTCGGGGATGGTGTCATGGCCCTCGAGAAGCAGGTCGGCCATCGCCTCGGCGACCTTCGGCGCCATGCCGAAACCGATCTTGAAACCGCCATTGGCGATATAGTCACCGGGCCGTGTCGGGTGCCGCCCGAGCATCGGCGCGCGGCTCTTGGCGCGGGGGCGCAGGCCGGCCCAGCGTTCGACGATCGGCGCCGCGGCGAGCATCGGGAACACCGCGATGGCGCGCAGGATCAGGTCGTCGAGCAGCGCGTCGGTGCGGTCGGGCGAGGCATAGTCGCGCTCGGAGGTCGAGCCCACGGCGACGGTGCCGTCGGCATGGGGCACCACCAGGATGTCGCCGGCTGAGGCGATGGGCATGCCGCGCGCGTCGAGCCCCAGCAGCGCCGCCTGCCCCTTGACCCCGTTGCCCACCTGCCGCCCCAGCGTCTGGTTGAGCTCTTCCAGCCCGGCCAGCCCGGTGGCCCAGACGGTCTTGCCGCCGGCGTGGGCGGCATCGCCGATGATGATCTCGCCGCCGTGTGCGCGGATCGCGCCGGCCAGCGCCGCGCAGGCCCGGCGCGGGTGGATGCGGGCGCTGAGGGTTTCGTGGATCACCCGGCCGCTGGCCGATTGCGGGCACCAGTCGCCGGCCTCGGCGGTCTCGATCACCCGCCACCGGGCGAGGCCGCGCCAGTGTAGGTCGGCGCCGGCTTCGCGTTCGCGGGCCAGTTCGAGGGCGCGGTCGCTGTCGATCGGTTGCAGGCGGCCGACGCGGTCGTAGCCGCTGGCGAGGCCCGAGGCGGTTTCGACCTCGCGCCAGAAGGGTTCGGCGCCGATCAGGCTCTGGAACTGGAATTCCTTGACCGGGGTCCAGCGTTCGGGGGCATGCGGGGCCAGCATGCCGACCACGCCGCCGCTGCAACCCGCCGCGATGCCGGTGCGGTCGATCACCCGCACTTTCGCCCCGCGCCGGGCGCAGGCCCAGGCGGTCGACAGGCCGAAGACCCCGGCCCCGATCACCGTCACATCCACCATTGCCAAATCACCCCTGTTGCCCCAAAGCTCGGTCTGACGCAGTTCTAAGGCATCCCGACATGAGCGACCAGCAGGCAAATCTGGCCTGGCGCGACGGCGCCATTCCCGTCTCGACCCGGTTCGACGACCCCTATTTCAGTCTCGAGAACGGGCTCGCGGAGACCGCTCATGTGTTTCTTGCGGGCAACGATCTGCCGGCCCGCTTCGCGCCCGGCTTCCACGTTGCCGAGCTGGGCTTTGGCACCGGGCTCAACCTGCTTGCGACCTGGGCCGCCTGGGAGGCCTCGGGCCAGGAGGGGCCGCTGCGGTTCACCAGTTTCGAGGCCTATCCGATGAGCGGCGGCGAAATGCGCCGGGCGCTGGCGGCCTTTCCGGAGCTGGCGGATCATGCGGCGCGGCTGGTGGCGGCCTGGGAGGAGGACAGCAGCCTGGCGACGCTGGACGGCATCGAGGCCCGGGTGGTGATCGGCGATGCCCGGCGCAGGCTGGCCGAGACCGATTTTGTCGCCGACGCGTGGTTTCTCGACGGATTTTCACCGGCCAAGAACCCGGAACTCTGGGGCGCTGAACTGATGAAACAGGTGGCAGCGCATACGAGACCGGGCGGCACCCTTGCCACCTATACTGCGGCCGGCTTCGTGCGCCGCAACCTTGCCGAGGCCGGGTTCGAGGTGACACGGGTTCCGGGCTATGGCCGCAAACGCCACATGACCACCGGGCGGAGGCCGCAATGAGCGGCAGCAACAACCGCCTTGGCATTCTGCTGATGTGCCTCACCACCCTTGTTTTCGCGGCGCAGGACGGGCTTTCGCGGCATCTGGCCGACGAATACAACGTCTATCTCGTGGTGATGATCCGCTATTGGTTCTTTGCCGCCTTCGTGGTCGCGATCTCGTTGCGGCGGCCGGGCGGGCTGCGGGCGGTGGTTGCGACGCGCTTCCCGGTTCTACAGGTGGTGCGCGGCGCGCTTCTGGCGCTGGAGATCGTGGTCACGGTGCTGGCCTTCACCCTGCTCGGGCTGACCGAGACCCATGCCATCTTCATCTGCTACCCGCTGATGATCGCCGCCCTGTCGGGGCCGGTGCTGGGCGAATCCGTCGGCTGGCGGCGCTGGAGCGCCATTGCCATCGGCCTGCTCGGGGTGCTGATCATCCTCAACCCCGGCGGCGGGGTGTTTTCGCCGGTGGCGGCGGTTCCGCTGCTGGGGGCGCTGATGTTCGCGGTCTACGGGCTGCTGACCCGCTATGTGGCGCGGGGCGACAGTTCGGCGGTGAGCTTTTTCTACACCGGCACCGTCGGCATGGTGGTGATGACCGCGATCGGCGTCTGGTACTGGCAGCCGATTTCCGGCCCCGACTGGCTGTGGATGGGCACGCTGTGCCTGAGCGGCGTGCTGGGGCACTGGCTGCTGATCAAGACCTATGAAATGGCCGAGGCCAGCGCGGTGCAGCCCTTTGCCTATCTGCAACTGCCCTTTGCAGCCGGTTTCGGCATGGTGTTTTTCGACGAGACCCTGCGCAGCAACGTCGCGATCGGGGCCGCCATCGTGGTCGGCGCCGGGCTGTTCACCCTGTGGCGCGAGCGGCACAAGGGCTGATCAGCGGGTCGGGGTCACGGTGGCGCCGACCAGTTCGCGGCTGAAGGGCAGCGGGTGCGGATCGCGGCCGAGGCGGGCGCGGTAGACCGGCAGGCTCTCGGCCACGCGCATCACGTAATTGCGGGTCTCGTTGAAGGGGATGTGTTCGATCCAGTCGATCATACCCATGCCGCCGCGGCGCGGATCGCCGCGGTCCTGCATCCAGCGCACCGGCCGGTTGGGCCCGGCGTTGTAGCCGGCCGAGACCAGGATGACATTGCCGTCGAACTGTTCGCCGAGACCGGCCAGATAGGCGGTGCCGAGCCGGGCGTTGTAGTCCGGATCCGCAGTCAGCCAGGCATGGCTGTAGGGGGCGCCGATGGCGGCCGCCACCTGCCGTGCGGTGCCGGGCATGACCTGCATCAGGCCGCGCGCCCCGGCGCCCGAGACCACGACCGGGTCGAATTCGCTTTCGCGTCGGGCGATGGCCAGCGCCATCTCGGTGGGCACCGGATGGGTGGTGTCGACCATCGGGTGCAGCGGGTAATAGGGGCCCGGCAGCACGATGCCGCGCTGGGCCATGGCCTTGCCCAGCATCACCGCGACATGCGCCGCGCCGAGGTCCTGAACCATGGTGCCCAACTGGCCAAGCGCCCGGCGGTCCATGCTTTCGGAAAGATGCACCCAGAAGCGTTCGGCCAGCGACAGGTCGCCGGCCTCGAGCAGCATCACGGCGGCCTGATGCACCGATGAGCCGGTGAAATCGGCGCCGCGCCAATCGGCGAAAACCTCGTCTCCGGCGAGGGCCGGATCGGACGGCAGGCCGGCCTTTTCGGCTGCCAGAAGCCCGTAGAAGCTGGTTTGATGCACCCCGCCGGCGCGATAGGCGCGCTGGGCGGCCTCGGTATCGCCCAGCGCCTCGTAGGCGCGGCCGCGCCAGTAGCCGGCCCGGCCGAGTGAAATCGGCGTATCCACCGATTGTTCGAAGCGCAGGAAATGCTGGGCCGCCACCCCGGGGCGGTTGAGGAAGCGCAGGGCGATATAGCCGGCGATCCATTCGCAGTCGGAATAGGCATAGCCGTCTTCGGGGGTCAGCCCGTGGCTGGCGGCGATCCGGTAGGCGGTGCCGTAGTTGCCGGCCCGCATTTCGCGCCGCGCCAGATCGCGCCGCCGCCGCGACCATTCGTCGGGCCGGCCGAGGGTGCCGGCCTCGCTGCGTTCGAGCAGGATCTCGATCGCCGAGGCCTCGCGGTCCTTGCGGGCGCGCCAGACAAAGCGTTCATAGGCGAGGCCGGGGTCGGACCGCAGCGTCTCTGGTACGGCGGTGATCAGACCGTCGACCCCCCTGACCCGCGCCCGCAGCCCCAGCCGCGCATCCGCCAGCCTTTGCCAGCCCGCGCCGACGAGGGGCCGCATGCGGGCGGCATTCTGTTTCCAGCCCTTCCACAGCACCATGTCCATGCGCGCCTCGTGATAGGGTTTCAGCAGCGCGCCGTAGCGTTCGAGAAAGACCGGGTGGCTTTCGGGGCCGATGTCCAGCGAGGTCCAGGCCCCGATCACCAGGGTGGCGGCGCGGTCGCGCTGTCCGCGCTGCTCAAGCGCACGGGCCTGAAGCAGCACGCCGGGGGCGCTTTGGGCATCGCCATGGGCGAAGAACTGCGCCAGCTCGAGGCGGCTGGCCTCGGCAAAGGCCTCTTCGGATTGCTGGCGCAGATAGGGCAGGCCGGGCCAATCGGGGCGGCGCTCGAGAAAGGCCAGCACCTCGGCCGGGCGACCTTCGCCGGCCCGCAGGCGGTGCCATTCGACGATGTCGCGGGCCACCGACCCCTGGTCGCGCACCGCCTCGGCTGCCCTGTCCCAGGCCTCGGCCCGGATCGCGGCAAGGGCTTGGGAGACAGGTGTTTCGGCCTGTGCCCAGCCGACACCAAGCCAGAAAAACCCACAGAGAAAGGCGAAGAAGGCGCGCAACATGACTTGCAATTTCCAATGCGACAAAGGATAGAAACCTACAGTAAATGCAAGCGAGCCTGTCAACAATTCACAAACTTGGCAAGGCGGCCCCCGAGGGGCGGCGCGGGCAGTTGCAGCCACCGGGCGTCCCGCCCAGCACCGCAAGAAGAAAAGGAGCGTGCCATGTTCAAAGGGTCTTTTCCCGCACTCGTCACGCCGTTCACGAACGGCGAGCTGGATCTGGAAACGCTCAAGAAGCTGGTCGAATGGCATATCGGCGAGGGCTCGAACGGTTTCGTGCCCGTGGGCACCACCGGCGAAAGCCCGACGCTGACCCATGAAGAGCATGACGCGGTGGTCGAGACCGTGGTCAGGACCGCCGCCGGACGGGTGCCGGTGATTGCCGGCGCCGGGTCGAACAACACGCTGGAATCGATCCGTCTGGCGCAGGCGGCGGAAAAGGCCGGCGCCGACGGCATCCTTGTGGTGACGCCCTATTACAACAAGCCGACGCAGCGCGGGCTGATCGCCCATTTCACCGCCGTGCATGACTGCTGCAACCTGCCGGTCATCATCTACAACATTCCCGGCCGTTCGGTGGTCGACATGACCCCCGAGACCATGGGCGAACTGGCCAAGCTGCCGCGCATTGCCGGGGTCAAGGATGCCACCGGCGATCTCAGCCGGGTACCGCAGCAGCGCATCACCTGCGGTGCCGATTTCATCCAGCTTTCGGGCGAGGATGCGACCGCGCTGGGCTTCAACGCCCATGGCGGCGTCGGCTGCATCTCGGTGACCGCCAATGTCGCGCCGCGTCTGTGCGCCGAGTTCCAGGCCGCGACCCTGGCCGGCGACTACGGGCTGGCGCTGGACTATCTCGACCGGCTGATGCCGCTGCATATGGCGATCTTTGCCGAGCCGGGTCTGGTCGGGGTCAAATACGCGATGTCGAAACTGGGCCTGTGCAACGAAGAGGTGCGCCTGCCGCTGACCGGGCTGGCCGATGCCACCAAGGTCCAGGTCGATGCGGCGCTGGTGCATGCCGGGCTGCTCTGAGACCGGGCGCTTCGCTCTGCCGAAATAAAAAAGGGCCTCGCGTTGCGGGGCCCTTTTCTTATTGCTCTTTTTCTGGTGATCCGGCCCGCGCCGGTCGTCAGGTCAAAAGCGCGATTGCCCCGACGATGGCCGCGCCCAGGGTCAGCCCGGCGACACCGCTGGACAGGACCAGCGGCCACAGCCGCGGCTTTTCCTCGATCTCGGGCGTGGCCTGACGGATCAGCGCCGCCTCGACCAGACCCGGCAGACGGGGGCCGAAGCGCGCCAGCACCATCGCCGTCTTCAGCAGGTCGCGGCCCATGGCGCGCGGGCCGATACTGTCCTTGATATAGCCTTCGACCACCGGGTGGGCGACGTCCCAGATATTGACTTCGGGGTCCAGCGAGCGCGCCACGCCTTCGACCACCACCATGGTGCGTTGCAGCAGGATCAGCTCGGTGCGGGTCTCCATGCCGAAACGCTCGGTCACCTCGAAGAGATAGGACAGCAGCCGCCCCATGGAAATCCGGGTGGCGTCCATGCCGAAGATCGGTTCGCCCACCGCGCGCAGGGCGCGGGCGAACTCGTCGACATCGCGGTTGGCGGGCACGTAGCCGGCCTCGAAATGAACCTCGGCGACGCGCTGGTAATCGCGCTTGATGAAACCATAGAGGATCTCGGCATAGACCCGGCGGGTATATTCGTCGATATGCCCCATGATGCCGAAGTCATAGGCGATGATATCGCCGCCGGCGGCGACCTTGAGATTGCCCTGATGCATGTCGGCGTGGAAGAAACCGTCGCGCAGGGCATGGCTCAGGAACAGCCCCAGCACCCGGTTGCCCAGCGCGTGGCGGTCGTGCCCGGCGGCATCCAGCGCATCATTGTCGCCCAGCGGCACGCCTTCGGCCCAGCCCAGCGTCATCACCCGGCGGCCGGAATGCTCCCACAGCACCTCGGGCACCCGGAAACCGGCGTCTTCCTTGGTGTTGGCGGCAAATTCGCTGGCCGAGGCGGCCTCGAGCCGCAGGTCCAATTCGCTGGTGACGACGCCGTCGAAATGCTCGATCACGTCGCGCGGGCGCAGGCGGCGCGAGGCGGGCGACAAGAGCTCGATGGTGTCGGCTGCGAAATAGAAGGCGTCGACATCCTTGCGAAAGGCCCTCTCGATGCCCGGGCGCAGCACCTTGACCGCGACCTCTTCGCCGGTTTCCGCCAGCCGTGCCTTGTGGACCTGCGCGATCGAGGCGGCGGCGACGGGTTCGGAGAACTCGGAAAACAGCGCGTCCACCTCAACGCCCAGCTCTTCGGCGACCGAGCGTTTGGCGGTTTCGACCGAGAAGGGGGGCAGCTTGTCCTGCAACACCCGCAGCTCGCGGGCCAGTTCCGGCCCCACCACATCGGGCCGTGTCGACAGCACCTGCCCGAACTTGATGTAGGCCGGACCGAGCGCGTTCAGCGCCCGCACCACCGGCGGCATCGAAGGGTCACCCTTGATGCCGAGCCAGCGGAACGGCCAGACCAGACTGCGGGCGACGATGCGCAGCGCGGTCGGCGCCTCCATCGCGTCCATCACCTGTTTCATGGCGCCGGTGCGCTCCATGGTCGCCCCGGTGCGGATCAGCCGCCAGATGTTGTGCGGACCTCTCAAATCTTCCACCCCGAGTGCAGCGCCGCGATGCCCAGCGACAGGTTGCGGTACTTGGCGTTCTCGAAACCGGCCTGTTTCACCATGCCGAGAAAGGTCTCCTGATCGGGGAACTTGCGGATCGACTCGACCAGATACTGGTAGCTGTCGCGGTCGCCGGCGATCACCTGCCCCATGCGCGGAATGATGTTGAAGGAATAAAGGTCATAGGCCTTCTGCATCATGTCGTTGGGAATCTGGCTGAACTCGAGCACCATCAGCCGTCCGCCGGGTTTCAGCACCCGGTAAGCCTCGTTCAGGGCCTCCTGGGGGCGGGTCACGTTGCGGATGCCGAAAGAGATCGTGTAGACGTCGAAGGTGTTGTCCTCGAAGGGCAGCGCCATGGCATCGCCGACCACCCAGTCGAGACTGTCGGCCTTGGCCGTGGCCTCGGCCCGCTTGCGGCCCTCGATCAGCATCGGCTCGGTCAGATCCAGAACCGTGGCATGGCCCTGCCCGGCACGGCCAAGAAAGCGGAAGGAAATGTCGCCGGTGCCCCCGGCCACGTCCAGCAGCCGCTGGCCCGGGCGCGGCGCCAGCCAGTCCATCATCGCGTCCTTCCAGATACGGTGGATGCCGACGCTCATCACGTCATTCATGATGTCGTATTTCGAGGCCACGGAATTGAAGACGCCCTGCACGCGCCCCGCCTTTTCGGTTTCGGGAACGGTGGTGAAGCCGAAATGGGTGGTGGTCTGTTCTCTGTCGCTCATGTCTCTGGCCGCAAATTTGTCGGGCCCTACATATAGGGCGACGTCAGGGCGCACAATGCGGCGATTGCGGGAGTGGAATTTTTGAAAAATTCCGGACCGCTTTCTTGCAAAAGAAAGCGGTTCCCCCCGGCTGGCGACCCGTGCCACAACAAGACCCAGCCAGCTGCCGTCACGAAGGATGCCGATGCCTGAACTGCCCGAAGTCGAAACCGTCCGGCGCGGCCTGGTGCCGTCGATGGAGGGCGCGTGTTTTGCCCGCGTGAAGGTCAACCGCCCCGATCTGCGCTGGCCCTTTCCCGAAAACATGGCCGAACGGTTGACCGGCGCCCGTGTGATCACCCTACGCAGGCGTTCGAAATACATCCTTGTCGACCTCGACCGGGGCGAGACCCTGCTGATCCATCTCGGCATGTCGGGCCGCATGACCGTCTCGGGCGACCCTTTGGGGCAGTTCGTGCACGATCACCCGGCACAGGCGAAACACGACCACGTGGTCTTCGACATGGACAATGGCGCGCGTATCACTTTCAACGACCCGCGCCGCTTTGGTGCCATGGACCTGCTCGACACCGCCAGCGCCGAGGCCCACCCGCTGCTGGCCGGTCTCGGGCCGGAACCGCTGGGCAATGCCTTTGACGAGACCTATCTGCTGGAGCGGCTGGGGAATCGCCGTTCGCCGGTCAAATCGGCGCTGCTCGATCAGCGCGTTGTCGCGGGTCTGGGCAATATTTACGTCTGCGAGGCGCTGTTTCGCGCCGGAATATCCCCGACCCGAAAAGCCGGCCAGATCGCCGCTGCGCGGATTGCGGCGCTGGTTCCGGTGATCCGCGAGGTTCTGAGCGACGCGATCGACGCCGGTGGTTCGTCGCTGCGCGATTTCCGGCAAGCCGATGGCGAGCTTGGATATTTTCAGCATAGTTTCGATGTTTACGGCCGCGAGGGCGCGCCCTGCCACCGCGCCGGCTGTCGCGGCCATGTGCGGCGAATCATCCAGTCGGGGCGCTCGTCCTTCTATTGTCCGCAATGCCAAAGATAACTTGATCCGGGGTGTCAGTTTGGTAAGGAATCGTCCCTGACCGGAACTATGGAAAGCACCACTCATGGCTTTTGAAACGATCATCGTCGAGGTTGAGGACCATGTAAGCCTCATCAAGCTGAACCGCCCCGATGCCCTGAACGCGCTGAACCAGCAACTGCTTCGCGAACTGTTGCAGGCGTTGCAGGAAGCCGATGCCAATGACAAGGTGCGCTGCATCGTGTTGACCGGATCGGAAAAGGCCTTTGCCGCCGGCGCCGACATCAAGGAGATGTCGGCGATGAGCTTCGTCGATGTCAATGCCGCCAACCTCTTTGCCGAATTCGGCGATGGCATCCAGCGCATCCGCAAGCCGGTGATCGCCGCCGTGTCGGGCTATGCGCTCGGCGGAGGCTGCGAGCTGGCCATGGCCTGCGATTTCATCATCGCCTCGGAAAGCGCCAAGTTCGGCCAGCCCGAGATCAACCTCGGCGTCATCGCCGGCATCGGTGGCTCGCAGCGCCTGACCCGCGCGGTGGGCAAATCCAAGTCGATGGACATGAACCTGACCGGGCGTTTCATGGATGCCGAGGAGGCCGAGCGCGCCGGGCTGGTAAGCCGTGTGGTGCCGGTCAAGAAGCTGATGGACGAGGCCATGGGCACCGCCCAGAAGATCTCGGAAAAATCGCTGATCGCGCTGCGCACCGCCAAGGAGGCGGTCAACCGCAGCTTTGAATCCTCGCTCGAGGAAGGGCTGCTGTTCGAGCGCCGTGTCTTCCATGCGCTGTTTGCCACCGAGGATCAGAAAGAGGGCATGGCCGCCTTCATGGAAAAGCGCCAGGCGCAGTTCCGCGACCGCTGAGCCGGGCGCAGGACCATCGGATCGGGGCGGCCACCATGGCCGCCCCTTTGGTTTCGGCGCATTTGCGGTTGCATCCTGCGCAAAAACCGTTAGTAAGCGCCGTCATACATGCGCGTGCAGCCCGCTCTGGCTTGAATCGATTCCCTTTTGGGACGGTCCCGTTCGGGCAGTGGCACGTGTGAAAACCGAACGAACTTGAAACAAGGACCTGAGATTCATGGCAAATTCGCCCCAGGCAAAGAAACGCGCGCGTCAGAACGAACGCCGCTTCGCCGTCAACAAAGCCCGCCGTTCGCGCATCCGTACCTATCTGCGCAAAGTGGAAGAAGCGATCGCATCGGGCGACAAGGATGCGGCCACCGCAGCCCTGCGCGCCGCCCAGCCGGAACTGATGCGCGGCGTCACCAAGGGTGTCTACCACAAGAACACCGCATCGCGGAAAATGTCGCGCCTGTCGGCACGGGTCAAAGCCCTGGCCTGATCCCCGACAGGACGGAACGAGAAAAGGCGCCCCGACGCGGGGCGCCTTTTTGTTTGCGGCCACTCTGCACAGGTAAAAGATTCTTTTTGTCAAAACTCAGAGTCAAGTTCGAAGATCAGTTGCCCGGTCGTGGTACGAATTGCTACTTTCAGCCTGCGATTCACTTCGCCTTTGGGGGCAGACTCAAGAAACTGAAATAACCTTTGGGTTGTTAAACGCTTGCCGTGGGGTGGGACCTGCAGGGCTGTGAAAACGGCCTGTGAGTGTCTGTTTTGTCGATCTGTGCTGGCTGCTTGCGCCATCCGCGCGACACGTGATTCCGGCCACCGAATGGGGATTCGGGTGGGGGGATACGGTATTTTGCGGATGTCTGGCGCGGTTCCGGCCACCTCATGGGGGTGACTCGCCAATTGGCAGCAAAACGGGGCCTCGGGGCTCTCAGACGGACAGTGCAGACGGTCAGAAACGGGGACAGATGACACAGGAACAATGGGGTGCACTCAAAAAGGATCTTCTGAAGACCCTGGGTCAGAACAACTACAAGACCTGGATCGACCCGCTGGAATTTGCCGAGCTGAGCGAAGGCGTGGCGACCTTCCACGTGCCGACGAACTTTATCGGCAACTACGTCTCGCAGAATTTCGGTGACCTGATCCTGCACAAGCTGACCACTGCCGGCCAGAAGGTGCAGCGGGTGCACTTCCGGGTTGCCGCCAATACGCCGGCCCGCCCCACGAGCCGGCCTGCGCCGGCGCCCGCGCAGGCCGAAGACAAGTCGTCGCGCGCGAACGAGACCGTGCCCGGCGCGCCGCTTGATCCGCGCTTCACCTTCGACAGTTTCGTCGTCGGCAAGCCCAACGAGCTGGCCAATGCCGCCGCGCACCGTGTCGCCGAGG
>NZ_JBFJVE010000014.1:0-27225 GCF_041624275.1 Shimia sp. | reverse complement strand
GCCGGCGGTGGCCATGGCGTCGCTGACCAGAAACAGGCGGCCCGGCCCGCGCTTGGCGCGCAGCGCCACCGCCAGCGCCGCCGGGTGCACATGCACCCCGTCGGCGATCACCCCGGCCGAGAGCTGCCCGAGATCGAGCGCCGCACCGACCATCCCAGGCGCCCGGTGGCCCAGCGGGCTCTGGGCGTTGAAAAGATGGGTCACGCAGCGCGCCCCGGCCCGCGCCGCCGCGGCGCAGGTGTCGAAATCGGCCTCGCTATGGCCCAGCGAGACCAGCACCCCGGCCTCGGCCAGCCGCCGGATGGCGGCATCGTCGACCACTTCGGGCGCCAGCGTCACCTTGAGCAGCGGCAGCGCCCGCGCGGCGGCGGTCAGAAAGTCGAGATCGGCCCCGGAAAGCGGCCGGATCAGCGCCCGATCATGGGCGCCGTGGCGCGATGGCGCCAGAAACGGCCCCTCGAGATGCAGCCCGGCAATGCCGGCGACCCCCGCCGCCACCGCCTCGGCCACCGCCGTCACCGCTGCGCGCATCCGCGCCTCGGTGTCGGTAATCAGGGTCGGCAGGATGGTGGTCGCGCCGATGCGGGCATGGGCCGCCGCCATCACCCGCAGGCTGGCCACATCCGGCGAAGCGTTGAACATCACCCCGCCGCCGCCGTTGACCTGAAGGTCGATGAAGCCCGGGCCAATCACCCCGCCCGCGAGCCGCTGGCGGCGGGCCGAGGCCGGCAGATCGGCTTGCGGCAGCAGCTGCGCGATCTGCCCGCCCTCGATCACCAGCGCGTGGCCGTCGAGAAACCCGGCTCCGTCAAAGATCCGCGCCCCGGTGAGGGCGGTTGCGTCAGGGCTCATGCGGCGCCTCCGTCATACGCTGCGCCAAGAGCAGCGCCCCGTCCAGAGCACTGCCCCTCGGGGCGATGATATTGCCCAGGCCGGCCTTGGCGAGATAGGGCGCGTAACAGGGCCCGACGCCGCCGGTCAGGCACAATGGTTCATCCTCGCTGCAGCCGAGCGCCGCGAGCCCGGCGATCAGATAGTCCGCGCCCTCGCGCATCAGGGCAGCGGCCAGCGCGTCCCCGGCCTTTGCCGCCGCGACCACGCGCGGCGCCCAGCGGCCGTAATCGCCGGGCGTGGCCCCGGCGGCAAAGGCCATGATCCGCACCGGGTCATCGCCGAACTCGGCGAAACAGGCGCGGCTGAGATCGCTTTGCGGTGCCAGCCCGTCGGCGGCCAGCAGCACCTGCCGCAAGAGCCGCAGCCCCAGCCAGCCGCCCGAGGCCTCGTCGCCCAAGAGCAGCCCGTGACCGCCGATCAGGCGAAAGCCGCCCGGCCCCTGACGCGCCAGGTAAGAGCCGGTGCCGATGCCGGCAACACAGCCCGGCGCATCGCCCAGCGCCCCGGCCACCGCGGCGCGGGAATCATTTTCGACCCGCACCCGGCGCGACGGCAGGTGGCGGGCGATCCGCGCCGCGCCGGCGGCATCCGCGACCCCGGCGAGGCCGGCATAGATCGGCACGCCGGCGAGATCCTCAAAGGTCAGCCCGGCGGCCTCGGTCAGGGCGCGCAGCCCGCGCAGCAGCGTGTCCAGCGCCGCCTGCGGTGCGCTGTGGACATTGGCCGCGCCCTCGTCATGGCGAAAGCGGCGCTCGCCAAGCACGAGCAGGAAGCGGCAGGCGGTGCCGCCGCCATCGATGGCAATCAGGCTGGGTTGCGGCAATCGGGTCATCGCGGCAGCCTAGCAAGCCACCGGGGCGAAAGGAATATCCCGCTCACGGTGCCGCCCGGCCCAACTGCGCGGCGGCCCGGGCCAGAGCCTCGATCTCGTGCCAGCGGCGCTCGGCCACCAGCTGGCGCGGGGCCACCCAGCTGCCGCCGACACAGGGCACATTGGCCAGCGCCAGATAGTCTTGCACATTCTCCGGGCCGACGCCGCCGGTCGGGCAGAAACCGATCTGCGGCAGCGGCGCGCCGATGGCCTTCAGCGCCGCCGCCCCGCCCGAGGCCTCGGCGGGAAAGAACTTCTGCATGTCGTAGCCGCGCGCCAACAGGCGCATCGCCTCACTGGCGGTGGCGGCGCCGGGCAGCAGCGGCAGGCCCAGCTCTTCGCAGGCCGCCAGCAGCGCGTCGGTGGCGCCGGGCGAGACGCCGAAAGTCGCACCGGCCCGTTTCGCGGCGCGCACGTCCTCTGGCGTGACCAGCGTGCCGGCGCCGACCCGCGCCCCCGCCACCCCGGCCATGGCGCGGATCGCCGGCAGGGCGGCGGGCGTGCGCAGGGTCACCTCGAGCGCCGGCAGACCACCGGCGACCAGCGCCTCGGCCAGCGGGCGGGCGGTGGCGGCATCCTCGATCACCAGAACCGGGATCACCGGCGCCAGGGCGCAGATTTCGCGGGTGAGCCGGCTGGCCTGTTGCGGGGTCACGGTCATGAGTTTTCCCCTGTCTCTAGCCCTTGAACACGCTGGCGCCGTCGCTGGCCGGGCTGGCCGAGCGGCGGAAGACCTCGAACAGCTCGCGCCCGCAGCCGGCCGCATTGGCGCCGAGGTCGACCTCGGCGGGGGGGCGCGAGGCCACGGCGGGGCTCAGCACCTCGAGCCGCCCGGCAACCGCGTCGACGCGCAGCACGTCGCCGTCGCGAAGCCGCGCGATCAGCCCGCCATCGGCGGCCTCGGGGCAGACATGGATCGCCGCCGGCACCTTGCCCGAGGCCCCCGACATGCGCCCGTCTGTGACCAGCGCCACCTTCTGGCCGCGCCCCTGCAGGATCGACAGGATCGGAGTCAGGCTGTGCAGTTCCGGCATGCCGTTGGCGCGCGGCCCCTGAAAGCGCACCACCACCACCACGTCGCCGGTGAATTCGCCGGCCTTGAAGGCGGCCTTGACCTCGTTCTGGTCGTTGAAGACCCGCGCCGGGGCCTCGATCACGTGATGTTCGGGCGCCACCGCCGAGACCTTCATCACCGCCGTGCCGAGCCCGCCGTCGAGCTTTTTCAGCCCGCCGGTCTGCTGGAAGGGCGTCTCGGCCGGGCGCAGGATCGCCGGGTTGAGACTGTCGGTGATCGGCGCGCCCCAGCTCAGTTGCCCCGCCTTGAGCTGCGGGGCGCGGGTGTAGCTTTCCAGCCCCTCGCCCATCGCGGTCAGCGTGTCGGGGTGCAGCAGCCCGGCCCTCAGAAGCGCGCCCACCATGAAGCCGAGCCCGCCGGCGGCGTGGAACATGTTCACATCGGCCAGCCCGTTGGGATAGACCCGCGCCAACAGCGGCGTGACCTCGGAAAGATCGGAAAAATCCTGCCAGTCCAGCAGGATACCGCCGGCCCGCGCCATTGCCACGAGGTGGATCAGCAGGTTGGTCGAGCCGCCGGTGGCATTGAGCCCGACGATGCCGTTGACGAAGGCGCGTTCGTCGAGCACCTCGCAGAGCGGGCGATAGTCGTTGCCGAGCGCACTCATCGACAGGGCGCGGCGGGTCGCCTCGGCGGTCAGCGCGTCGCGCAGATCGCTGTCGGGCGGCACGAAACTGGCCCCCGGCAGATGCAGCCCCATGAATTCCATCAGCATCTGGTTGGTGTTGGCGGTGCCGTAGAAGGTGCAGGTGCCGGGGCCGTGATAGGCCGCCATCTCGGCCTTCATCAGCGCCTCGCGGCCGACCTCGCCGCGGGCGAACTGGCGCCGCACCCGGGCCTTGTCCTCGTTCGGCAGGCCGCTGGTCATCGGCCCGGCGGGCACGAAGACCGCCGGCAGGTGGCCGAAGCCCTGCGCCCCGATCACCAGCCCCGGCACGATCTTGTCGCAGACCCCGAGAAACAGCGCCGCGTCGAAGACATTGTGGCTGAGCGCCACCGCCGTCGCCATGGCGATGACATCGCGCGAGAACAGGCTCAGCTCCATCCCCGCCTCGCCCTGGGTGACGCCGTCGCACATCGCCGGCACCCCGCCGGCGACCTGCGCGGTGGCCCCCATCCCGCGCGCCGCGTCGCGGATCAGCTCGGGGTAGCGTTCATAGGGCCGATGCGCCGACAGCATGTCGTTATAGGCGGTGACGATGGCGAGGTTGCCGGCGCCGGTCTCGGCCAGCCGGCCCTGATCGGGTCCGGCCCCGGCATAGGCATGGGCCTGTCCGCTGCAGCTCAGATGCGCCCGCGCCGGCCCCTTTGAGCGGGCCGCCGCCATGCGCCCCAGATGCGCCGCGCGCGAAGCCTCGCTGCGCGCGATGATCCGTTCCGTGACACGCTCGACTACCGGGTTCAACACCATGCCATTCTCGATCTATCCCGATCTTTCATCACCCCGTCCCCGGCGCCCGGCAAGTGCTGCCTCGGCGCGCCACGGGTCGGTTCGCACCGGCAACCATCCCACACTGTGCGGGCCGGGTCCAGCGCTTCGCGGCGCCGCGAGCAACGGCGCGACCCCGGGTGCCGTTCCGGCGCCCGGTGTCTCTTGGTCTGCGGCCGGTCGCGGACCGGCGCCTGCGCCCTCAGCCGAGGTCGAAGCGGTCGGCGTTCATCACCTTGGTCCAGGCGGCGATGAAATCGGCAACGAACCTGCCGGCGTTGTCGCTTTGGGCGTAAAACTCGCTCAGCGCCCGCAGCTGCGAGTTCGACCCGAAGACCAGATCGACCCGGCTGGCCGTCCAGCGCAGCGCGCCCGAGGCCCGGTCGCGGCCCTCGAAATGCCCGGCGTCGCCCGAGGCCGGGGTCCAGTCGGTGGCCATGTCGGTGAGATTGACGAAGAAATCCGGGCTCAGCGTGCCGGGACGGTCGGTCAGCACCCCGAGATCGCTGCCGCCGTGGTTGGCGCCCAGCACCCGCAGGCCACCGACCAGCACCGTCATCTCGGGGGCGGTCAGGGTCAGAAGCTGCGCCCGGTCGATCAGCATCTCTTCGGGGGCGCGGCTGAGCGGCCCCTTGAGATAGTTGCGGAAGCCGTCGGCTTGCGGCTCGAGCACCGCGAAGCTTTCGACGTCGGTCTGCTCGGCGCTGGCATCGCTGCGCCCCGGCGCGAAGGGGACCGAAACCTCGTGCCCCCCTGCCGCCGCCGCCTGTTCGATGCCGACTCCGCCGGCCAGCACGATCAGGTCGGCCAGCGACACCCGCACATCGCCGCTCTGGGCGGCATTGAACTCTGCCTGCACCCCCTCGAGCACGCCCAGCACCCGGGCCAGCTGTTCGGGCTGGTTGACCTCCCAGTCCTTCTGCGGCGCCAGCCGCAGCCGCGCCCCGTTGGCGCCGCCGCGCTTGTCCGAGCCGCGGAAGGTCGAGGCCGAGGCCCATGCGGTCGTCACCAGATCGGCCAGGCTAAGCCCGGTGGCGGCGATGGCGGATTTGAGGGCGGCGATCTCGGCCTCGCCCACCAGCGCGTGATCGACGGCGGGCAGGTTGTCCTGCCAGATCAGCTGTTCTTCGGGCACCTCGTCGCCGAGATAGCGCGCGCGCGGCCCCATGTCGCGATGGGTGAGCTTGAACCAGGCCCGGGCAAAGGCATCGGCAAAGGCCTCGGGGTCCTGATGGAACTTGCGCGCAAAGGGCTCCAGCGTCGGATGCATGCGCAGCGACAGGTCGGCCGTGGTCATCATCGGCGCGTGGCGCTTGCCGGGATCGAAGGCATCTTCGACCATATGTTCGGGGGCCACGTCCTGCGCCACCCATTGCTGGGCCCCGGCCGGGCTTTTGGTGAGCGCCCATTCATAGCCGAACAGCACATCGAAATAGCCGTTGTCCCACTGGGTCGGATTGGGTTTCCAGGCCCCTTCGATGCCCGAGGTGGTGGTGTCCCCGGCCTTGCCCGAGCCATGGGCGTTGATCCAGCCCAGCCCCATGTGCTCGATCGCGGCGGCCTCGGGTTCGGCCCCCACGAGGCCCGGATCGCCGGCGCCATGGGCCTTGCCGAAAGTGTGGCCGCCGGCCACGAGGGCCACGGTTTCCTCGGGGCTCATCGCCATGCGGCCGAAGGTCTCGATCACGTCGTCGCCCGAGGCCACCGGATCGGGGTTGCCGTCGGGGCCCTCGGGGTTGACGTAGATCAGCCCCATCTGCACCGCCGCCAGAGGCTTCTCGAGGTCGCGCGCGCCGCTGTAGCGGCTGTTCTCGGCGTCGCTGGTGGCCAGCCATTCGGCCTCGGCGCCCCAGTAGATGTCTTCCTCGGGCTCCCAGATCTCGGCCCGCCCGCCGGCAAAGCCGAAGGTCTTTCCGCCCATCGATTCGATGGCGCAGTTGCCGGCCAGGATCATCAGGTCGGCCCAGGAAATCCGGTTGCCGTATTTCTGCTTGATCGGCCACAGCAGCCGCCGCGCCTTGTCGAGATTGCCGTTGTCGGGCCAGGAGTTCAGCGGCGCGAACCGCTGCGAGCCGCTGCCACCGCCACCGCGCCCGTCGGCGGTGCGATAGGTGCCGGCGCTGTGCCAGGCCATGCGGATGAACAACCCGCCATAGTGGCCGTAATCGGCCGGCCACCAGTCCTGGCTGTCGGTCATCAGCGCGTAGAGATCCTGTTTCAGCGCCTTCAGGTCGAGCTTGGCGAATTCCGCCTTATAGTCGAAGCCCGCGCCCATCGGATCGGACAGGGCCGAGTTCTGATGCAGGATCCTGAGGTTGAGCTGGTTCGGCCACCAGTCGCGGTTCGAGCGCGAATCGTTGCGCACCGCGCCGTGCATCACCGGGCATTTGCCAATGTCATTTCCGTCCATGTCATCATCCACTTCGTTCCGTTGCATCGTGGCCGCGCCGCGCACCCGACCGGGCGCGGGGCCGGCCCCGTTCTCTTCCGAGAATCAGCCTAGCCCAGCAATTTCATTATCAGAAGTTGCATTTCCTGATGTTTCCGATAATTTTTGCTTATGGTAAATTTCACCCTGCGCCAATTGCGCTATTTCGAAGCCCTTGCCCATCACATGCATTTCGGCCGCGCCGCCGATGCCTGCGCGATTTCGCAGCCGGCGCTGTCGGTGCAGATCAAGGAGCTTGAGGAGACCCTCGGAGTGCCGCTGTTCGAACGCAGCGCCCGCCGGGTGTCGCTGACCGGGTTCGGCGAGGATTTCGCCCGCCGCGTGGCCGAGATCCTGCGCGCCACCGACGCGCTGGGCGATCTTGCCCGCGCCGCGCGCCAAGGTTTCTCGGGGCGGCTGCGGCTCGGGGTGATCCCGACCATCGCCCCCTATCTGCTGCCCGACCTGATCCGCCAGATCTCGGGGCGCTTTCCCGGGCTTGAACTGCATATCCGCGAGACCCAGACCTCGCGCCTGTTGCAGGAACTGTCCGAGGGGCGGCTTGATGCGGCGATTCTGGCGCTGCCGGTCTCGGAGCCGGCCTTCGTCGAGGTCGAACTGTTCCGCGAGCGTTTCGTGCTGGTGCGCCCAGAAGAGGCCCGCGGCCAGCCGGTGCCCAGCGGCGACATGCTGCAAGGGATGCGGCTGCTGCTGCTGGAAGAGGGGCATTGTTTCCGCGATCAGGCGCTGTCCTTCTGCAACCTCAAGTCCGCCCTGCCCCGCGAAAGCCTTGACGGCAGTTCGCTGTCGACGCTGGTGCAGATGGTCGGCGCCGGCATCGGCGTCACCCTGATCCCGGAAATGGCGGTGCCGGTCGAGACCCGCTCGGCCCGGGTCACCGTCGACCGGTTCGCCGACCCGCAGCCGACCCGCAGCGTCGGCATGATCTGGCGGCGCTCGAATCCGTTACAGGAGCGGCTGATGCAGATCGCCGATCTGCTGCGCCCGCCGGGCGATCAGGCGGCGGGATCCGGCGGGGCGCCGATCCAGTCGCGCAGCGCGCGCACCGGCGGATAGTCAGACAGGCTTTCCGGCCAGACCAGATAATAGGCCCCGAGGCTGGTGCGCGCCGCCCCCGGCAGGGTCACCAGCCGCCCCCGCTCGAGATGGCCTTGCACCAGATAGCGCGGCATCAGCGCCGCCCCGGCACCGAACTCGGCCGCCTTGAGCATGGTCGCGAACTGGTCGAACTCGAGGGTCGCGGGGGGCCTGCCCTGCATCCCCTGCCGGTGGTACCACTGCGCCCAGGCCGTGCGGCGGGTCTGCAATTGCAGGTGGGTCAGCCCGGCCAGCCGCGACAGGTCGAGGTCGCCGCCCGGACAGAGCTGCGGCGCCACCACCGCCACCACCTCTTCATCCATCAGCTTCAGCGCCCGGGTGCCGGGCCAGTCGTCGCGCCCGAAATGCAGCGCGGCGTGAAATGTCTCCTGCGCGAAATCGAAGGCTTCGGTCCGGGTCGCGAGGTTGACCGTGACCCCGGGGTGATGGCGCAGGAAATCCGGCAGGCGGGGCGCCAGCCAATGGGTGCCGAAGGCGGGCAGGATCGCCAGTTCAAGCAGCCCGCCCTCGGGGTTCGACTTCAGTGCCAGCGTCGCATCGTGCAGGGTCGCGATCACCTCGTGCACGGTCTCGGCATAGCGGCGCCCGGCCGGGGTCACCACCAGCCGCCTGCGGTCGCGGATGAATAGCCGGATGTCGAGCTGTTCCTCGAGCTTCTGGATCTGCCGGCTGACCGCCCCCTGGGTCAGGTCGAGCTCGGCGGCGGCATCGGTGACCGAGCCCAGCCGCACCACCGAGTCGAAGGCCGTCAACCAGGACAGCGGGGGAAGAAACCGGCGAGAGATCAAATTATCATTCCGTTTTGAAATGGTCTGATGCCAATTTGTCGATAGAATACCGCGAATACAAGTGGTTTACAGCAGGCAGAAGACAAGTTTACCATTGCGGGATGTAATGCCAGATACGCTTTGGGCCTCGGGCAGTGGGCGCGCCGCGCCGGCGCCGGGCCAAGGCTCGGGCGATGCAGCCGCCCCCCCAAGCCGGAGATGAGCCATGGACCGCGCCGACATCGTCGATCAGGCCTTTCGCGACCGCCTGGCGGCCGATGACCTGCCCCCCGGCAGGCCGGCATCGGGGCCGCTCGGTGCCACCGAGGCCGTGGCGGTGTTCCGCGCCCAGTGTCTCAGCCGCAACCTCGACCGCCGCTCGCGCAGGATGCAGGCGGCGGGTCAGGGCTATTACACCATCGGCTCCTCCGGGCACGAGGGCATGGCCGCCGTCGCCGCCGCCCTGCGCCCCGACGACATGGCCTTTCTGCATTACCGGGATGGCGCGTTTCAAACCATGCGCTCGTCGCAGGTGCCCGGTGTCACCCCGACTTGGGACATGCTCTTGAGCTTTGCCACGTCAACCGAAGACCCGATGTCCGGCGGACGTCACAAGGTGCTTGGCTCCAAGGCGCTGAACATTCCGCCCCAGACCTCGACCATCGCCAGCCACCTGCCCAAGGCCGTCGGCGCGGCCTATTCCATCGGGCTGGCCAAGCGCCATGCGCCGGAGCACAAGGTTCTGGCCGATGACGGGCTGGTGATGTGTTCCTTTGGCGATGCCTCGTCGAACCATTCCACCGCGCAGGGCGCGATCAACACCGCCTGCTGGAGCGCCTTTCAGTCGGTGCCGATGCCGCTGCTGTTCGTCTGCGAAGACAATGGCATCGGCATTTCCACCCGCACCCCCAAGGGCTGGGTCGGTGAGAATTACCGCAACCGGCCGGGGCTGAAATACTTCCATGCCGACGGGCTGGATATCTATGACACCTACCGCACCGCGCTGGCCGCCGCAGATTATGCCCGGCGCCACAAGAAGCCGGTGTTCCTGCACCTGACATTGGTGCGGCTTTACGGCCATGCCGGGTCGGACATGCAGCAGGCCTACCTGCCGAAAGAGGTCTTCGAAGCCTGGGAGGCGGACGACCCGCTGCTGCATTCGGCGCGGCTGCTGATCGGGGCCGGGGTACTGTCGGCGGCCGAGGCGCAGGCCATCTATGACGAGACCGAGGCGCAATGCGCCCGCGTCGCCGAAGAGGTGGTCACCCGCCCGCGCCTGTCCAGCGCCAAGGATGTGATGGCCAGCCTGATCCCGCCCAAACGCCATTGCGCGCCCAGCAACGGGCCCTCGGATCAGGCGCGGCTTGCCGCCTTCGGCTCGGATGCGCGCCAGATGGACACGCCGCAGCCGATGTCGCGGCTGCTCAACTGGGCGCTGACCGACCTGATGCTGGAACATGGCGAGATCGTGATGATGGGCGAGGATGTGGGGCGCAAGGGCGGCGTCTATGGCGTCACCCAAAAGCTGATCGACCGTTTCGGACCCGACCGGATGATCGACACCCTGCTTGATGAGCAGTCCATCCTTGGCCTTGCCATCGGCATGGCGCATAACGGCTTCATCCCGATGCCGGAGATCCAGTTCCTGGCCTATCTGCACAATGCCGAGGACCAGATCCGCGGCGAGGCGGCAACTTTAAGTTTCTTTTCCAACGGGCAGTACAGCAACCCGATGGTGCTGCGCATTGCCGGGCTCGGCTATCAGAAGGGCTTTGGCGGGCATTTCCACAATGACAACTCGCTGGCGGTGCTGCGCGATATTCCCGGCGTCATCCTGGCCTGTCCTTCGAATGGCGAAGACGGGGCGATGATGCTGCGCGAATGCGTGCGGCTGGCGCGCGAGGAGCAGCGGGTGGTGGTGTTCGTCGAGCCTATCGCGCTCTATCCGATGCGCGATCTGCACGGTGAAAAAGACGGCGGCTGGATGCGCAGATACCCCTCGCCCGAGCGGCGCATCGCGCTGGGTGAGGTCGGCGTGTCCGGCGATGGTCCGCTCGCCATCCTGACCTATGGCAATGGCAATTATCTCAGCCATCAGGCGGCAAAGATCCTGTCGGATCAAGGCATTGAGACCCGGATCATCGACATGCGCTGGCTGGCGCCCTTGCCGGTCGCGGGCATTGTCGCGGCGCTGGACGGTGCAGAAAAAGTGCTGATCGTCGATGAATGCCGCAGCACCGGCAGCCAGTCCGAGGCCCTGATGGCGCTCTTGGCCGAGCAGACATCGCTGCCCCATGCCCGGCTTGCCGCCGAGGACAGTTTCATCGCCACCGGCCCGGCCTATGCCGCGACCATGCCCTCGCGCGACAGTATCGTTGACGCCGCCAAGGCCCTGTGGAGCGCGACATGAGCCAGATCGGAAAACAGACCGCCGTGGTGGTTGCGCCGGGGCGCGGCACCTACAACAAGCCCGAGCTCGGCTATTTCACCCGCCACCATGGCGCGCGGTCGGCGCTGCTGGCCGAGATCGATGCCTATCGCCGCAACGCGGGGCAGACCCCGGTTTCGGAACTGGACCGGGCCGAGCGGTTCTCGGGCAGCCGCCACACGCGCGGCGACAATGCCTCGCCGCTGATCTATGCCTGTGCCTATGCCGATTTCCTGTCGATCGACCGAGACCAGTTCGACATCATCGGTGTCACCGGCAACTCGATGGGCTGGTATGTCGCGCTGGCCTGCGCCGGGGCGCTGGACGCGATGGGCGGCTTGCAGGTGGTCAACACCATGGGCCGCCTGATGCAGGAACAAATGATCGGCGGTCAGCTGATCTATCCCTTCGTCGACGAGGGCTGGCAGCAGATCCCCGGCCGGCGCGATGAGATCCTGTCGCTGATGGCCGAGATCGACGGCCGGTCGGGCTGCGAGCTTGCGCTGTCGATCGAACTGGGCGGCATGCTGGTTCTGGCCGGAAACGAGGCCGGGCTGACGGCCTTCGAGAAACGCCTGCCGCGCCGGCAGGGCCGCTTTCCGATGCGGCTGCCGAACCATGCCGCCTTTCACACGGCGCTGCAGGAACCGGTCGCCTCGCTTGGCCGGGCGGCGCTGGAGCGGGGGCTGTTCACCCAGCCCGCGCTGCCGCTGATCGACGGGCGCGGCGGTCTCTGGCGGCCCGGGTCCAGCGATCTTGCGGCGCTCTATGACTACACGCTGGGCCATCAGGTGGTGCGGACCTATGATTTCACCGCCGCCATCCGCACGGCGGCGCGCGAATTGATGCCCGATGTCTTCATCCTGCTGGGCCCCGGCACCACGCTGGGCGGCGCGGTCGCCCAATCGCTGATCCTGAGTGGCTGGCGCGGCTGGGGCAGCAAGGCGGATTTCACCGCCCGGCAGCAGGGCAGGCCCCGGCTGCTGTCGATGGGCCTGCCGGAACAGAGGGCATTGGCGGCGCGCTGAGCGGCGGGCGCGATTTTTTTCACATCCGGCGACGGAAAGCCCCGGCGGCTGCGTATCATGGGGGTCCGCGGTAATGCGGACCACGCGCCAAGGGTCGAAAAACATGCCAGATTGCCCCGCATCGACGCCCCGCCGCGCGGCTTGTTTCGCGGCTTCGGCTGAGATATCGTCGTTTTCGCATGTGACTATCACCACCCTGCCCCCAGATGGAGCCCCCTCATGACCCTGCGCCCCCTGCTCGTGCTGCCACCGATCGCGCTGGCGGCGGCGGTTTTCGTCTGGATGAACCAGCCACGGGACATGGCCCCCGAACCGCGCGATGAATCGCGGCTCGCGGTGCGGGTCATGCCGCTGGCCCCGGCGCCCCTGTCGGCCAGCGCCACCGGCTATGGCCGGGTCGAGGCGGTGCGCAGCTGGGCCGCCGTCTCGGAGGTGCAGGGCCGGGTTCTGCGGATGGCCGAGGGGCTGGCGGTGGGCAGCTTCGTCGAGGCCGGCGACTTGCTGCTCGAGATCGACCGCACCGATTACGAACTGTCGCGCGACAAGGCGCTGGCCAATATCGCCTCGGTCGAGGCCCAGCTGAGCGAACAGGACCGGCAGCAGGAAAACACCCTGCGCACGCTGGAGCTGGAACAGCGGATTCTCGGCGTGGCACAGGCCGAATATGACCGCGTCGCCTCGCTTGTGGCGCGCGGCACAGCAACCGCTGCGGCGCTGGATTCGGCGCAGAAACTGCTTTTGGCGCAGACCTCTTCGGTGACCAACCTGCAAAACACCATGGCGCTCTACCCGGCCAAGCGCCAGTCGCTCGAGGCCAGCCTGTCGGTGCGCCGCGCCGAACTGGCCGAGGCCGAGCGCGCCATCTCAAAGGCGGTGATCGTGGCGCCATTTCGCGGCCGGGTGACGCAGCTCAAGACCGAAACCGGGCAATTCGTGCGCGCCGGTGACACGCTGGTGACACTGGACGATATATCGGCGGTCGAGATCACCGCCGAGTTCCAGCCCTCGGCCTTCGCGCCGATGATCGGCGTAGCGCTCAACCAGACCGCAGAGGCCGAGACCGAGATCGACACCTCGCGCGCGGTGGAGATCATGAAGGGGCTCGGCATCGGCGCCGCGGTGGCGATGCCCGGCTCGCAATTCGACGGCCGCTGGCCGGCCGAGATCATGCGCCTGCGCGGCAGCATGGACAGCGACACCGGATCTCTGGGGCTGGTGGTGCGCGTGGAGGATCCGCTGCTCAGCCTGCGCCCGGTCGGGCGCCCGCCGCTGAATGTCGGCGCTTTCGTCGAGGTCACCCTGTCGACCCCGCCGGTCGAGGGGCTGATCGCCATTCCGCGCGATACGGTCCATTACGCCGACGACGGGCGGCCCTATGTCTATCTCGCCGATGACGCGCAGCGACTGGAACGCCGCGAGATCCGAGTCGGCCCGGTGATCGGCGGCGATCTGGTGGTGCTCGACGGGCTCGGCGGCGGCGAGACACTGCTGCTGTCCGACCCGACCCCGCCGGTGCTGGGCATGCTGCTGGCGCCGGTGCCGGTCGACGGGGAGCGCTGAGATGATCCGATGGTTCGTCGGCCACCCCGTTGCGGCCAACCTCTTGATGGCGATGATCTGCATTCTGGGCATCGCCTTCGCCCCGGCGCTGAAACGCGAGACCTTTCCCGAGATCACCCCCTCGACGGTCTCGGTCGTGGTCGCCTATCCCGGTGCCTCGGCGCCGGATGTCGACGAAGAGATCTGCGGCCCGCTGGAAGACGCGCTGACCGGCACCACCGGGCTGGTGGAACTGACCTGCCTGTCCACCGAGGGGCGGGCCTCGGCGACCGCCGAGCTGGAAGAGGGCGGCAACCGCATCGAATTCTACAACGACGTCTTTTCGGCGGTCTCGGGGATCAACGACTTTCCCGCCGACGCCGAAACCCCGGCGGTGAAGCTGGGCGGGCGCAGCGACCTGATCGCCATGCTGGCGGTTTCGGGCATCGACAGCAAACAGGGGCTGAAGGAATATGCCGACCGCCTGTCGGACCGGCTGCAATCGCTGGAGGGCGTCACCGAGGCGCGGGTCGCCGGCATCACCGACCGCGAATTGCGGGTCACCTTCGACGAACACGCGCTGCGCCGCTTCGGGCTGTCGAGCAGCGACATCGTGGCGGCGATCAATGCACGCAGCCTGCGCCAGCCGCTGGGCGAGGTGGAGACCAGCTCGGGCGGCCTGGTGCTGCGCTATGCCGACGCGCGCCGCTCGATCACCGACCTGCAGGACCTGATCATCCTGCAGAACGCCAATGGCAGCATGGTCCGGCTCGGCGATCTGGCCAGCGTGCGCATCGTCGACACCGATGCGAACATCCAGTCCTTCATCGACGGGCGGCAGGCCGCGATCCTCTATGTCAACAAGGCCACCGAGGCCGACGCGCTGCGCACCTTCGAACGGGTCGAGGCGGTGCTCGAGGCCGAGCGCGCGCTTTATCCCGCCCCTTTCGACATCACCATCACCTTCAACATGACCGACCTCGTGCGCGAACGGCTGATGCTGATCCTCAAGAACACCGGCATGGGGCTGGTGCTGGTCTTTGCCACCATGTGGCTGTTCTTTTCGCTGCGCGACGCGCTGTGGATCTCGGCCAGCCTGCCGGTGTCCTTTCTGGGCACCATGTTCCTGATGCAGGCGCTGGGGCTGAGCATCAACATGATAACCCTGGTGGCGCTGTTGATGGCGGTCGGGCTGATCATGGATGATTCCATCGTCATCGCCGAGAACATCTCGCGCCGCCGCCGGCGTCATCCCGGCCCCGATGCGGCGGCGCGCGGCACGCTCGAGGTGTTTCCCGGCGTTGCCTCGTCCTTCCTGACCACCGCCTGCGTGTTCACGCCGCTGATGTTCCTGTCGGGCGACATGGGGCAGATCCTGCAGTTCATCCCCATGGTCTTGCTGCTGACGCTGGCGCTGTCGCTGGTCGAAGGCTTTCTGATCCTGCCGCATCACCTGTCGCATGGCGCCGGCAAGAGCCACCAGGGGGCATCTCAGCGCCCGGCCGACCGGATGCTGGACGCCTTCAAGGAGAAATGGGTGATCCCCACCGCCGCCGCGCTGGTGCGGCTGCGCTATCTCACCGTCGGCAGCGTCATCGCGGCGCTGGTGCTGTCGGTCGGGCTGGTGACTTCGGGGCAGGTCAAGGTGACCGGTTTTCCGGCGATCGAGGGCGACACGGTGCAGGTGCGGATTTCGCTGACCTCGGGGATCGCGCGCGAGCGCACCCAGGCCACCGTGGCCCAGCTGACCGAGGCGCTGGAGCGCATCGACCGGCGCCTGACGCCGCTGACCGAGGGCGGTGCGCCGCTGGTCGAACGGGTGCTGGTGCAATATGCCACCAATGCCGATGTCAACGACAACGGCTCGAACACCGCCACCATCGTCGTCGACCTGTTGACCAGCGCCCGGCGCAACGTCTCGGCCGACGAGGTGCTGCGGCTGTGGCGCGACGAGGCGGGGGCGATCCCCGACCTGGTGCAGTCCAGCTTTTCCCAGGCCGAGCTCGGCCCCGGCGGCGCCGATCTCGAGGTCGAGATCTATGGCCGTGACCTGGCCCGCGTCGAGGCGGCGGCAAGCGATATCCTGACCCGGGTGCGGGCACTGCCGGCGGTCACCGAGGCCTTTCAGGATTTCTACGGCGGGCGGCGCGAGGTGCGGCTGACGCTGAACGAATACGGCTATTCGGTGGGGCTGACGCCGCAGGCGCTGGCCGAGCAGCTACGCAGCGCCTTTGCCGGCTCGGAAACCGACAGTTTCCGCATGGGCCTGTCGAGCGTCGCGGTGCAGGTCCAGCTTGGCGACACCATCGCCGATCTCACCCAGCTCGAGAATTTCCCGGTCTCGGTGGGCAGCGGCGCGCAGACCGCGCTGGCCTCGGTGGCGCATCTGTCGCTGGCCGCCAGCTATCCGGCGATCACCCGCAAGAACGGCCGGGCGATGGCCCGGGTGATCGGCCAGATCGACCCGCAGGCCGCCACCTCGACCGCGATCGCGGCCGAGGTCACGACCCGGATCTGGCCGCAGATCCAGGCCCGGCATCCCGGCGTCGAGATCGCCATCGGCGGCGCCTCGGCCGATCAGGCACGGTCGCAATCCTCGATGCTGACCAAGCTGCTGATCGGGCTCGCCGGTGTCTTCATGGTGCTGGCCTTCCAGTTCCGCAGCTACACGCTGCCGCTGGTGGTGATGCTGTCGATTCCCTTTGCCCTGATCGGCACCATTCTGGGGCATTGGGCGATGGGGCTCGATCTTGCGATGCCCTCGTTCATCGGCTTTGCCTCGCTGGCGGGGATCGTGGTCAACAACGCGATCCTGTTCCTGACCTTCTTCCAGACCCACCTGCGGGGCGAGGATCACGTCGCCGCCGCGCTGGACGCGGTGCGGGCGCGGTTCCGCCCGATCCTGTTGTCGACCGGGACCACGGTGGTCGGCCTCTTGCCGCTGATCTCGGACGGCAGCCCGCAGGTGCAGATCATGATCCCGCTGGTGGTGGCGGTGGCCGCCGGTCTGGTGGCCTCGATGGTGCTGGTGGTGCTGGTGCTGCCGTCGCTATTGTCGATCTATTTCGACCTTTTCCCGGTGCGGCGCTGGATCGAGAAATTCGACCCTGCCGGCGATGCCGGGGCCGAGACCCGTTAGCAGCCGTCGTCTTCGCTGAGCTTTCTGGCGATCAGATGCGACAGCGGAAAGGCGGCCAGGAAACCGGCCAGCGCCGCGCCGAGGATGACCGCCAAGGAACCGGCCCCAGCCACCAGCACGACGACGATCGCCACCCCCGAGAGGGTGGCGCCGATGAAGAGATGCAGGATCAGGGACAGTCTGAGCATTGGGGCCTCGCCATTGCCGGAGCCGCGCCAGTGCCCGACCGGGGCCGGCCGCCGGTTTCCGAAGTGACGCCCGGAGCCCGGGCGCGGGGATCACCGCCTGCTATAGCGGATCATCCCCTTCCCTGCCAGCACGGCCTAACCCTTGCCCTTCCAGGGCACCAGCACCCGCTCGGCCCAGCGCATCAGCATGTCGATGCCGAAACCGATGATGCCGATCAGGATGATCCCCATGATGACGATATCGGTCAGCTGGAACTTTGACGCGACCATGATCATCATCCCCGTGCCCTGGCTGGCGGCGACCAGTTCGGCGGCCACCACCGTGCCCCAGCAGACCCCCATCGCCACCCGCGCCCCGGTGAAGATCTCGGGCAGCGAATTGGGCACGATCACATGGCGCATGATCTGGCGCTTGCTGGCGCCGAGCGAATAGGCGGCGTGGACCTTGGAGATCTTGACCCCCGAGACCCCCGAGCGCGCGGCGATCGCCATGATCCACAGCGCGGCGAGGAACAAGAGGATGATCTTGCCCGCCTCGCCGATGCCGGCCCAGATGATGACCAGCGGGATCAGGGCCAGCGGCGGCACCGGGCGCATGAATTCGACGATCGGGTCGAACCAGCCGCGGAACCAGTCGGAAAGCCCCATCGCATAGCCCAGCGGGATGCCGACCACGGCACCGCAGATGAAGCCGACGACGACGCGGAACAGCGAGTAGCCGAGGTGCTCCCACAGGGTCGAGCCCTGATAGCCGTCGCGGGAGATCTCGAGAAAGCGGCTCCAGACCGCCTCGGGCGGCGGCAGCCAGATCGGCTCCATCTGCATGCCCTTGGCGGGCGCGATGCTGAGCGCCCCCTTGTCGGTGAAGGTGACGCTGGCGTTGGCGGTCTCGATCACCGGCTTCACGTCGATGATGGTGCCATTCTCGTCGCGCTTGTTGTGGTCGAACTTGACCGGCACCCCGTCGATGGCGACGATCAGCGCGCCTTTCTTGCGCTTTTCCTCATCGTTGCTGTCCCAGCGCAGCTGGCCGCTGCGATACTTGCGGATCACCAGGGCGTCGTTGCGGGCAAAGCCCGCGCCGGGGTCGATCTCGGGCTCGGCGGCGTCATCGTCTTGCGAGACCCGCCACAGCACCGTCGCCGTGTCGCGGCGGCCGTCCGGGGCCTGCACGGTGACCTCGAACTGCCCGTCGCCGACAAAAGGGCCGGGCATGTGCAGGAAGGAGGGCACAAGCGCCGAGCCGGTGAAGGTGCCCCACATGAAGAAGATGGTGACCACCGAGACGATCGAGGCGGCGCGGTTGGAGCGCACCGCGCTTTCATCGCCGAAGGTCACGGTCTTGAGCGAGGTGTAGTCGCGGATCGCGGTGCGTTTGCGGATGAAACCGACGATCAGGAAGGCGCCGACAAAGATCGCCGCATATAGCAGAAAGGGGATCATTGCGCTTCCTCCATACGGCCCATGATTTCCTCTTCCATGTCCCAGATCATGCCGAGAATCTCTTCGCGCTTCTGGGCGAACTCGGGGTGTTTCTTGACCTCGCGCAGGTCGCGCCCGACGCCCATGTCGGCGAAGGGCAGGGTGTATTCCTTGTGGATGCGCCCGGGGCGCGGCGCCATGACGATCAGACGTTCGCCCAAGAGCAGCGCCTCTTCCACCGAATGGGTGATGAGAATGATCGTCTTGCCGGTCTCCTTCCACAGTTTCAGCACCAGGCTCTGCATCTTCTCGCGGGTCAGCGCATCGAGCGCGCCCAGCGGCTCGTCCATCAGGATGACATCGGGGTCATTGGCAAGGCAGCGCGCCAGAGACACCCGCTGCTGCATGCCGCCGGACAGCTCGTAGACCGCCTTTTCCTTGAAATCCTGAAGTCCGACGATGTCGAGAAGGTGGTCGACGATCTCGGCCTTGTCGAGCTTGGGCATGCCCTTCATCGAGGGGCCGAAGCCGACGTTCTCGCGCACGCTCATCCATTCGAACAGCGCCCCCTGCTGGAACACCATGCCGCGCTCGGCATCGGGGCCCTGCACGGTGTGCCCGTTCATCACCACCTGGCCCTCGGTCGGGGCGAGAAACCCGGCGAGGATGTTCAGCAAGGTGGTCTTGCCACAGCCCGAAGGGCCGAGAACGCTGAGCAGTTCGCCCTCTTGCAGGTGGATGCTGACATCCTTCAGCGCCTGAACCGCCCCGCCATCGGGCAGATCAAACCGCATGGAAATACTTTCGATCGACAGTCCCGACATGGTCCGCCTTTCATCTAGATGCGTTGGGGCGGACGCCGCATCCGGCGCCCGTCGCTCTCGGGCATTGGGGGGGCGCAACCGGGGCGGCAAGGGTGCCGCCCCGCAAGGGCCCGCCGGCGAAGGGTCACATCCCCTTGGCGGCGGTCAGCGGGCCGGTGTTGACGGCCGCCTCATAGCTGTCCAGCGCCGCGTCGATGCTGCCGGCTCCGACGAAGATGTCGGCGACCCCCTTCATGAAGCTCTGGGCCCCGCCGCCAAGCCATTTGCCGCCCAGCTGCTCATCCACGCCCGGAAAGGCGAAGGTGGCGATGGTGGCGGCGGTGTCGGCCTCGTCCATGCCGGCATCCTTGGCGATCACCGGCAGCATTTTCGCCGCCCCGTCACCGCCCGCGTTCCACATCGTGTTGGCCTCGGCGGTCACCTTCAGGAACTTGGCCAGAAGCTCGCCCTCTTCGGCAACGAAATCCGCCGGGGCCGAGGTCACGTCGAAGACGAGAATGCCCAGCGCTTCCTTTTCCGCCCCGGTCAGCAGCGTGTTGCCATGTTCCTTCATGCGCCGCAGTGCGCCGCCCCAGCCACAGGCCATGTCGACCGAGCCCTGCGCCAGCGCCGCAGCCCCTTCGGCGGGGGCCATATCCACCACATCCAGACCACCGACATCGACGCCGAAATGGTTCATCTGGCTGAGAAAGCCGTAATGCGCGGCGGTGCCCAGCGGCACGGCGACCTTCTTGCCGGCCAGTTCGCCGGCGCTGTCCTTGTCGATCTCGTGGCGTTCGGCGACGACGCAGTTGTCATTCTCGGAATAGCTGACGGCGACATCGACGATCTGGATGTCCTGCCCCGCCGAAGCCGCCACCACGAAGGGCGGCACCCCCTGGCTGACCGCGATCTGCACATCGCCCGAGGCCATGGCGGCGCTCATCGCGGTGCCGGTGTCGAAGCTGACCCAATTGACCTTGACCCCCAGTTCCTTTTCATAGGTGCCCATGGCCTTGGCGTATTGGAAAGGCATCGGCCATTCCAGGAAATAGGCCACGGTCAGCTCTTCGGCGGCAAGCGCGCCCTGCGCTCCGGCCATCATTGCGAACGCTGCGACCGTACCGGCCAGTTTCTGTTTCATCGTCATCTTTTTCTCCCGTTTTGGACTGCAGTTGCGTGCAGATCGACCAGACCCGGCTGTTGGAACTCTGTTGCTGGTCGCCTGGGCATTGGTGTCCCAGAGTTTTATTCAGCGGTGAAAGCGACACGCGATCAAATCTTTTTTTTGCAAAACCGATACCCGGCGTTTCATTTTTCGAATGTTCTTCGCTTCACCAAGGCTCATATTTTCCTGTTTTTCAGATGCATAGGCGCGCACGCGCAGCTTGGGTCAGCTCGGCGGCGCGGCAACTGGACATATAAAGGGGCGAACTTGGACTTATGGTTTGCCTCTGCCGCGCCGCCCGCCGCAACCGGCACTGCGCCCTCTCCCCGCGTTGCCTGCGCCCGCCGCCGGGCCGGTCCGCGTCGCACCGAATTGATTTAGTCGCTGTTTCCAGACGCGGCTTCGCGGTAGAATCGCGGCCACATCGAACCCAAGAGTCGAACCCAAGGAGAGCGCCATGCAGACCATTCTCGTCGCCACCGACCTTTCGGAGCGCTCGGACAGGGCGCTGGAACGGGCGCTGGCGCTGGCCGCCGAACATGGTGCGACCTGCCATGTGATCTCGGTGGTGGACGACGCGCTGCCGGTGAAACTGTCGAACCAGCTTGCCGAGGGGATATCCGAGCGGCTGCACGATCTGGTCAGCGACCGGGCCGAGACGGCCGAGATCACGGTGCTGCGCGGCGAAACCGTCGAGATGCTGACGCGGTTTGCCTTGCTGCACGAGGCCGACCTGATGGTCCTCGGGCTGCACCGGCCGCGCCGCTTTCTGGATACGGTGCGCGAAACCACCATGGAGCGGCTGGTGGCCTCCAGCCCGGTGCCGGTGCTGCTGGTGGTGAACCCGGCCGACGCGCCCTATCGTCACGCGCTGGTGCCGGTCAGTTTCTCGGAGTCCTGCGCCGGCGCCATCAAGGCGGTGGCCCGCATGGCGCCCGGGGCCGAGATTTCGCCCTTTCATGCGCTGCACGTGCCGCTGGCCGGGATCAACGGCGACGTCGAACACGGGGAGCTTGCGATCGCGGCGCATCAGGATGCCGAGGTGATCCGCGCCCGCTGGGCCGCGGCCCATGCCCTGCCCAAGCGCATGCACAAGACCGAAATCGTCACCGGCGGGGTGATCGGGGTGATGGAGGAAAAGCTGGCCGAACATTCTGCCGACCTGCTGGCGATCGGCGCCCATACGCGCTCGGGGCTGACCCTGCACCGGCTGGGCGGGATCGCCGCCGACCTGGTGCGCGATCCGCCGGTCGATCTGTTGGTGTCACCGCCGCCGAAAGGCTGACGCCCGGTTCAGGCCGGCTCAGGCCGGCTCAGGCCGGATCGTCGACAGTGCCGATCCAGGGTTTGATATCGACCAGCGGGGTGCCGTCGAAACAGTCGATGGCGTCGATGCCGACGGTGCCCGCCTCGAGGTCGATGCCGGTGATCTTCACCACCGACATCGCCAGCGGGTTGGGCCGCACCGGCGAGCGCAGGGCGAAGGTGCCGCGCGCGCCGTCGGCATGGCGGGGCACCTGACGGATCAGGTCGCGGCGGGCCCGGTACATCCAGTAGATCAGCACCACCGGCTGGCCGACCTCGAGCCCTTCGAGACCGGGCAGGAACTCGGGCGCCAGTTCGATATGGGCCGCCTTTCCGGTCTCGCGCGCCGCGCGCACGTTGCGCGGGCAGTCGCCTTCGGACCACGGGCTGCGCAGGCGGCCGATGAAATGCAGCGTCGCGTCGGGGCGCTCGGCCGGGTCGAAACCCAGCTCGACCTCGCCGGGGCGGGTGGCAAATCGGTCAGACATGGGGCTGCTTCTCCTTGGCAATCTCTTGGGCAATCTCTTGGGCAATGCGCGCGCCGCATCAAGACCTGCCCGGCCCGGAATGTCAAAGCCCTGTGCGCGCCGCCGCCAATCCGCCGCAGCCGCTCAGCGCCCGTAGTAGAGCGCCACCACATGTTTGGCCTCGGCAAAGAACAGCCAGCGCCCGGCCAGCACCCCCAGCAGATGCGACAGCACCGCGATCAGCGCCAGCACATGCGAGAAGGGCAGCACCAGAAGGCAGACCAGCGGCAGCAGCACCCCCGCGCCCAGCGAAATGGCGCGCAGTTTGGCGCTGTGCTTGCGCCCGACCGCAAAGGCCATCTCCCTCAGCAGGTAGTTCTGACCGCTATGCGGCGGCTCGAGCTGGCGCACGGATCCGATCCGGCCCAGCCCGGTGGCGCTCTCCAAGGTCGCGCCCGAGGCGGCGAAACGGCCGTCGCCCTGCTGCCAGACGATCACCTGCACGGCGCCGAGAACCGCGAGCAGCACGGCGGAGGCGGTGATCTGCCCGGAAAGCAAGGCGCCGCCGGCCAGCGCATGGGCGAGGAACAGCACCGGGGTCCAGCGCGTGTTCCAGCGCGGCACCGCCTTCAGCTGGGCATAGATCATCGAGGTGGTGAACACCGTGGCCAGCGCCAGCAGCGCACCGAGCCAGCCCAGCAGCGCCCAGTTCTCGGACCAGAAGACGCGGCCCATCGCATAGGGGGCCATGACCAGCAGGGTCAGCACCGCCAGAAGGCCTTCGCGGCTGAGCCAGCTTGACCGCCATTGGCGGAAAGCCTTGATCGCATTGACCTTATTGCCAAGGTGAAAGGTCGAGGCCAAAAGCCCGCCGACCGCCAGCGCATAGGCGATGGCGAAGAACACGAAGGCGATGCCGCCGGTCACGTCCGGCAGGCCGAGCCCGAGAAAGGCCAGAAGGCCAAAACCGAGCCCGCTGAGGGTGGTGAACAGGATGACCGAGGGGGCCGGATGCATCAGAGCGCCTCCAGAGCTTTGTCGAGCCAGGCCAGAAAGCCCTTGGGATCTTCGGATTGCGCGCTGAGGGCGCCCGAGGCCGAAAGCCTGTCCTTCTCGCGCGGTGGCAGGTATTTGTTGACCGGCCGGGTGCTCATCTCGGGCATCAGGTCGATGCCCTCCCGCTCGGCGACCAGCCGCGAGACAGTGCTGTCCGGGTCGGCGAAGTCACCGAAATGCCGGGCGCCGGCCGGGCAGGTGCGCACGCAGGCCGGGATCTGGTCTTCCTTTGGCAGGTTGTCGTTGTAGATGCGATCCACGCAGAGGGTGCATTTCTTCATGATCCCCGCCAGCGCGTCCAGCTCGCGCGCACCATAGGGGCAGGCCCATGCACAGAGGCCACAGCCCATGCAGTCCTGTTCATTGACCAGAACGATGCCGTCTTCGACCCGCTTGTAGCTGGCGCCGGTGGGGCAGACGGTGACACAGGGCGCATCTTCGCAATGCAGGCAGGATTTCGGGAAATGCACGGTCTGGGCACAGCCGCCGGTGTCCGGCGTCACCTCATAGGCATGCACGCGGTTGAGAAAGCTGCCCTCGGGCGCGGCGCCATAGGCATCCATGTCCGACAGCGGGGCGCCGTAGTTCGAGGTGTTCCATTCCTTGCAGTTGACCACGCAGGCATGGCAGCCGACGCAGGTGTCGAGATCGATGACAAGGCCAAGCTTTTTCTCGGTGCTTCGGGGCAGGCTGGTCATCAGAACTCCTCCCCGTAGGCGACATTGCTTGGCCCCTGCCCGACCGGCGACAGGATCGCCGCATGCGCCGGTTCGCTGGGGCCGCCGGGCGGTGCCTTGTCGACGCGCACGCGCAGGTCGAACCAGGCCGCCTGCCCGGTGATCGGGTCGGAATTGGACCAGCGCAGCCCATCGCCCCCTGGCGGCAGCAATTCGTTGATGAGGTAATTGAGCAGAAAGCCCTGATCGGCCTCGGGCGCGTCTTCGCCCAGCGCCCAGGCGCCGCGCCGCTTGCCGATGGCGTTCCATGTCCAGACGGTGTTCTCGTTCTGCCCGTCCATCCGCGCCACCGGCACCTTGATCTTGCCGTGCACCGAGGTGACATAGGCCCAGTCGCCGTCTTCGAACCCTTTTTCCTGCCAGAGTTTGCCGGGCAGGAACAGCTTGTTCACATTGGTGATCTGCCGCAGCCAGGCATTCTGCGAGCCCCATGAGTGATACATGTGCATCGGCCGCTGGGTCAGCGCGTGCAGCGGGTATTCGTCGTGGTCCACCGCCGCGTCTTCCAGCGGTTGCTGCCAGTCCGGCAGCGGCTGAAAGGCGGTGCGGATACGGTCGCGCAGATGCTCGGGCGGCTGGCGGTCGCCGTGGCCCTCGGCGGCGCGCTGGAACTTGCGCATCGGCTCGGAATAGAGCTGGAACAGATAGGGCTGCGGCGTATCGAACAGGCCCAGATCCACCGCCCAGTCCTGATAGGCCATGTTCCAGGGTTTGAAATAGGCCGCCTCGTCCGGCAGGTGATGCAGGAAGAACCCGCCATTTTCGATATATTTGTCAAGCTGGTCGGGGTTCACTTCCCCCCGACCGACCTTATCTCCATCCGCGCCGCGAAACCCTGCCAGCGGGCCGATGCCGGGCTTGCGTTCGTGGTTGACGATATAGTCGGCGTAGTCCTTCCACTTGTGGCTGCCATCCGCGTTGAGAAAGCCGGGCAGACCGACGCGGGCACCGAGTTCGATCAGCACCGACTGGAAACCGCGCACATCCCTGTCAGGTTCGATCACCGGCCAGCGGATCGCATCGGCCGCGCCGTCGGCCTCGCAGATCGGGCGGTCGAGCAGCGAAATGCAGTCGTGACGTTCCAGATAGGTGGTATCGGGCAGGATCAGGTCGGCATAGGCGACCATCTCGGACGAATAGGCATCGGAATAGATGATGCGCGGGATGCGATAGCCGCCGTCATCGTTGCGCGCGGTCAGCATCTCGATCACGCCCGAGGTGTTCATCGACGAGTTCCACGACATGTTGGCCATATACATGAACAGCGTGTCGATCGGGTACGGATCCTGCGCATGGGCGTTGGAGATCACCATATGCATCATGCCGTGCACCGACATCGGATGTTCCCAGCTGAAGGCCTTGTCGATGCGCTTGGGGCTGCCGTCCTCGTTGATCTGAAGATCTTCGGGACCGCGCGGAAAGCCAAGGTGCGGCCCCTCGAGGGGGCGGCCCGGACGGCCATGGCCATGCGGCGTCGGGTGGGCCTCGACCGGTTTCGGGTAGGGCGGCTTGAAGCGGAAGCCACCGGGGGTTTCGACGGTGCCCAGAAGGATTTGCAGGATGTGCAGGGCGCGGCAGGTCTGGAAACCGTTGGAATGGGCCGAGATGCCGCGCATGGCATGCATCGAGACCGGGCGGCCAATCATCCTGTCATGGGTATCGCCACGAAAATCGGTCCAGGCGCGGTCGAGCACGATGGCCTCGTCAAAGGCGACCCGCGCCAGTTCGGCGGCGATGGCCCTGATCCGGTCGGCAGAGATGCCGCATCTTTCGGCCACCGCCTCGGGCGCGTATTGCGGATCGAGATATTTCTCGGCCATGAGCGCCATCACGGTGCGGTGCCCGTCATGGGTTGCCGAGAGACTCGGGCGCACGCCTTTCCGGTCAAAGGCGGTGAGCGCGCCGCTGCGGCGGTCGACCACCAGCGGCCTGTCATCCTCGTCACGCAGGAACAGGCCGGTCTCCTTGTCGACCAGCACCGGCGCATTGGTGAACTGCGCCAGGTATTCGAGGTCGATTTTCCCCGCCTTCATCAATTCATGCACCAGCGACAGGATGAACAGCCCGTCGGTGCCCGGCGTGATGCCGACCCATTCGTCGGCAACCGCGTTATAGCCCGAGCGCACCGGGTTGACGCCGATCACCTTGGCCCCGCGCGCCTTGATCCGCCCCAGCCCCATCTTGATCGGGTTGCTGTCATGGTCTTCGGCTACGCCAAACAGCATGAACAGCTTGGTGTGTTCCCAATCCGGCTGGCCGAATTCCCAGAAGGCGCCGCCCATGGTGTAGATGCCGCCGGCCGCCATGTTGACCGAGCAGAAACCGCCGTGGGCGGCATAGTTCGGGGTGCCGAAATGCTGCGCCCACAAGCTGGTGAAGCTCTGGCTCTGGTCGCGCCCGGTGAAAAACGCCAGCTTGTGCGGCGCGGTCTCGTGCAACTCGGTCAGCCAGCCGACGGCGGTGCTCATCGCCTCGTCCCAGGAAATCTCGCGGAACTCGCCCGAGCCGCGCGGCCCGACCCGTTTCAGCGGCTTTCGCAGCCGCGACGGGGCGGTGACCTGCATGATCCCGGCCGAGCCCTTGGCGCAGAGCACGCCCCGGTTCACCGGGTGGTCGCGGTTGCCCTCGATGTATTTGACCTTGCCGTCCTGCAGATGCACGTTGATGCCACAGCGGCAGGCACACATGTAACAGGTGGTCTGGCGCACCTCGTCCGACACTTTCGGAGAGGGCCGCGCCTCTGCCATTCCCGCCCTGTTCGCCGCCATGGTGACTCCCCCGCCTTTTTCTCCCTTAGACAATCATTTGGCGACCGCGCCTAAGGCCAATCGAAGGCGGCCTATAAGCCCAGAATCGGCCCATTCGACCGGAATTCAAGGGCAATTCGAAACAGGGTTTTCCAAATTCGCGCCGCAGGAGACGATTGTTTCGCAGCAGATTGACCGCACCGCGCAGGCGCGTCAATGGTCGATGCCGGCGCGGGCGGCTTTGCGCCGGCAGAGGCAGGGGCAAAGCCGGCCAGCGCCGCGCTGGCAGGCGCCGGCGGGTCGATACCGCCCGCGGCCGAGGCAATGAGGGCGCGGCACAGGGCGCGGCCGCCCTGCCCCGCGAAAATCCGGCGCCGCGCGCGTCAGAAGATTTCGAACAACCCGGCCGCCCCCATGCCACCGCCGATGCACATCGAGACCACGCCCAGCTTGGCACCGCGGCGCTTGCCTTCCAGCATCAGGTGGCCGGTCATCCGCGCCCCGGTCATGCCAAACGGGTGGCCGATGGCGATCGAGCCGCCGTTGACATTGTATTTCTCGGGGTCGATGCCCAGCCGGTCGCGGCTGTAGAGACATTGGCTGGCGAAGGCCTCG
>NZ_JBFJVE010000013.1:0-27511 GCF_041624275.1 Shimia sp. | reverse complement strand
GACAGCGACTTCAGCGGGCGCTTGTTGGCACCGGTGATGACGCGGCCACGACGGCCGTTGTCGAACAGAGCGTCGACGGATTCCTGCAGCATCCGCTTTTCGTTACGAACGATGATGTCAGGCGCGCGCAGCTCAATGAGACGCTTCAAACGGTTGTTCCGGTTGATCACGCGGCGGTACAGGTCGTTGAGGTCAGAGGTCGCAAAACGGCCACCATCCAGCGGCACCAGCGGGCGCAGTTCCGGCGGGATCACAGGGATCACGGTCAGCACCATCCACTCTGGCCGGTTGCCCGACTCGATGAAGCTTTCGACCACTTTCAGACGCTTGATGATCTTCTTGGGCTTCAGCTCGCCGGTGGCTTCGGCCAGATCGGCGCGCAGCTGCTCGGCTTCGCTTTCAAGGTCAATCGCCGCCAGCATTTCGCGGATCGCCTCGGCGCCGATATTGGCGGTGAACGCGTCCATGCCATAGGCGTCCTGGGCGTCCATGAACTCTTCTTCGGTCAGCATCTGGCCGTATTGCAGGTCGGTGAGACCGGGCTCGATGACGACGTAGTTTTCAAAGTAGAGCACGCGTTCCAGATCGCGCAGAGTCATGTCCAGCATCAGGCCGATGCGGCTGGGCAGCGATTTCAGGAACCAGATATGCGCGACAGGCGCGGCCAGTTCGATATGGCCCATACGCTCGCGGCGCACTTTTTGCAGGGTGACTTCAACACCGCATTTCTCGCAGACGACGCCGCGATACTTCATGCGCTTGTATTTGCCGCAGAGGCATTCGTAATCCTTGATCGGCCCGAAGATACGGGCGCAGAACAGGCCGTCGCGCTCGGGCTTGAAGGTGCGGTAGTTGATGGTTTCCGGCTTCTTGATCTCACCGAAGGACCACGACAGGATCCTTTCGGGCGACGCCAGCGACACTTTGATTTCATCAAAGGTCTTGATCGGCGCGACCGGGTTGAACGGGTTGTTTGTGATTTCCTGGTTCATTTTCAAATCCTTGAATTCGGGCGTTGGAGGGGCGGTGCGTGGCAAGCACGCACCCTAGCCTTGCGGCGTAGGGTGCGTGATCTCACGCACCGTTATTCCGTCTCCTCCGCATCCAGGAGTTCCATGTTCAGGCCGAGGCCACGGACCTCTTTGACCAGAACGTTGAACGATTCCGGCACGCCGGCCTCGAAATTGTCCTCGCCCTTGACGATCGACTCATAGACTTTCGTCCGGCCGGCCACGTCGTCCGACTTCACCGTCAGCATCTCTTGCAGGGTGTAGGCGGCGCCATAGGCTTCCAGTGCCCAGACTTCCATCTCACCAAAGCGCTGACCACCGAACTGCGCCTTGCCGCCCAGCGGCTGCTGGGTGACCAGGCTGTAGGGGCCGGTCGAGCGGGCGTGGATCTTGTCATCCACAAGGTGATGCAGCTTCAAGAGGTACTTGATCCCCACCGTGACCTTGCGCGAGAACTGCTCGCCGGTACGACCATCGAACAATGTCGACTGACCGCTCTGCGAGAAGCCCGCACGGATCAGCGCGTCGTTGACGTCGGCTTCCTTGGCACCGTCGAAGACCGGGGTCGCGATCGGCACGCCACGGGTCACGTTGCCCGCCGCCTCGACCAGCTGGTCCTCGTCCATGCCGGTGATGCCCTCTTCATAGACATCCTCGCCATAGGCCAGTTTCATCGCTTCGCGCACCGGCGTCAGGTCGCCCGAACGGCGGTATTCCTGAAGCGCCTCGTCGACGTTCAGACCAAGGCCGCGCGCGGCCCAGCCCATATGGGTCTCGAGGATCTGACCGACGTTCATCCGGCTCGGCACGCCGAGCGGGTTGAGGCAGAAGTCGACCGGGGTACCATCGGCCAGGAAGGGCATGTCTTCCATCGGCACGACCTTGGAAATGACACCCTTGTTGCCGTGACGGCCGGCCATCTTGTCGCCCGGCTGAAGCTTGCGCTTCACGGCGATGAAGACCTTGACCATCTTCATGACGCCCGGCGGCAGGTCGTCGCCGCGGCGGACTTTTTCGACCTTGTCCTCGAAACGCGCATCAAGGGCGCGTTTCTGAACGTCGTACTGCTCGTGCAGCGCCTCGACCACCTTGGCGGCCTCTTCGTCTTCCAGCGCCAGCTGCCACCACTGGCCACGGGTCAGACCCGCGAGCAGCTCTTCGGTGATCTCCGAGCCCGACTTGACGCCCTTCGGCCCCTTGACGGCGGTCTTGCCGAGGATCATGCCCTTCAGACGGGCATAGATGTTGCGATCGAGGATCGCCAGCTCGTCGTCGCGGTCCCGTGCCAGACGCTCGACCTCTTCACGCTCGATTTGCAGCGCACGTTCGTCTTTTTCCACACCGTGGCGGTTGAAGACACGCACCTCGACGACGGTACCGAAGTCACCCGGTTTCACGCGCAGCGAGGTGTCGCGCACATCCGAAGCTTTCTCGCCGAAGATGGCGCGCAGAAGCTTTTCTTCCGGGGTCATCGGGCTTTCGCCCTTGGGGGTGATCTTGCCGACCAGAATGTCGCCCGGCTCCACATCGGCGCCGATGTAGACGATGCCGGCCTCGTCGAGGTTGCGCAGCGCTTCCTCGCCGACGTTGGGGATGTCGCGGGTGATTTCTTCCGGCCCCAGCTTGGTGTCGCGGGCGGCAACTTCGAATTCTTCGATGTGCACCGAGGTAAAGACGTCGTCACGCGCGATGCGTTCCGAAATCAGGATCGAGTCTTCGTAGTTGTAGCCGTTCCAGGGCATGAAGGCGACGACCACGTTCTTGCCCAGTGCCAGTTCGCCCATGTCGGTCGAGGGGCCGTCGGCGATCACTTCGCCCTTGACCACCGTGTCGCCCACTTTGACCAGCGGACGCTGGTTGATGCAGGTGTTCTGGTTCGAACGCTGGAACTTGCGCAGACGGTAGATGTCGACGCCGGCATCGCCCAGCTCGAGATCCTCGGTGGCGCGGATCACGATCCGCTGGGCATCGACCTGGTCGATGATCCCGCCGCGCTTGGCCATGATCGAGGCGCCCGAGTCGCGGGCGACGATTTCCTCGATGCCGGTGCCGACCAGCGGCGCCTCGGCGCGCAGCAGCGGCACCGCCTGACGCTGCATGTTCGAGCCCATCAGGGCGCGGTTGGCGTCGTCGTTTTCAAGGAAGGGGATCAGCGAAGCCGCGACCGAGACCAGCTGTTTCGGGCTGACGTCGATCAGGTCGACGCTTTCGCGCGCCGCCATGGTGTAGTCGCCCGATTTGCGGGTGTTGACCAGCTCGTTCTGGAAACGGCCGTCGGCGTCGAGATGGGCGTTGGCCTGCGCCACGGTGTGGCGCATTTCCTCGGTCGCCGACATGTAGTGGACCTCGTCGGTGACCTGGCCGTCCACCACCTTGCGATAGGGGGTCTCGATAAAGCCGTACTTGTTGACGCGGGCAAAGGTGGCCAGCGAGTTGATGAGGCCGATGTTCGGCCCTTCCGGGGTTTCGATCGGGCACATGCGGCCATAGTGGGTCGGGTGCACGTCGCGGACCTCGAAGCCGGCGCGCTCGCGGGTCAGACCGCCCGGCCCAAGCGCCGACAGGCGGCGTTTGTGGGTCACTTCCGACAGCGGGTTGGTCTGGTCCATGAACTGCGACAGCTGCGACGAGCCAAAGAATTCGCGCACCGCGGCGGCGGCCGGCTTGGCGTTGATAAGGTCCTGCGGCATCACGGTGTCGATCTCGACCGAGGACATGCGCTCCTTGATGGCGCGCTCCATGCGCAGAAGGCCGACGCGGTACTGGTTTTCCATCAGCTCGCCGACCGAGCGCACCCGGCGGTTGCCGAGATGGTCGATGTCGTCGATGCCGCCCTTGCCGTCGCGCAGGTCGACCAGCGCCTTGATGCAGGCGATGATGTCTTCCTTGCGCAGGGTGCGCTGGGTGTCTTCCGCGTCCAGCGCCAGGCGCATGTTCATCTTCACCCGGCCAACGGCCGAGAGGTCATAGCGCTCGCTGTCGAAGAACAGCGTGTCGAACAGCGCCGAGGCGGCCTCGACCGTGGGCGGCTCGCCGGGGCGCATGACGCGGTAGATGTCCATGAGCGCGGTTTCGCGGTTCATGTTCTTGTCCTGCGCCATGGTGTTGCGCATGTAGGGGCCGACATTGACGTTGTCGATGTCGAGAACCGGAATCTCGGTGACGCCGTTGTCGATCAGCTCCTTGACGGTGCCGCCGATCAACGACCCTTCCTTGTCGTATTCCAGCGTCAGCTCGTCACCGGCCTCGACATAGATGGCGCCGGTTTCCTCGTTGATGATGTCCTTGGCGACGAACTTGCCGACGATATGCTCGAAGGGCACCAGAAGATCGGCGATCTCGCCCTCCTCGATGATCTTCTTGACCGCGCGCGGAGTGACCTTCTTGCCCGCCTCGGCGATCACCTCGCCGGTGCTGGCGTCGACCAGATCATAGGTCGGCCGGGTGCCGCGCACACGCTCGGGGAAGAACTTGGTGACCCAACCCTTGTTCTTCTTGAGCTTGAAATTCACCGTCTCGTAATAGGCATCCATGATGCCTTCCTGGTCCAGACCCAGCGCATAAAGCAGGGTGGTCACAGGCAGTTTGCGGCGACGGTCGATGCGGGCAAAGACGATGTCCTTGGCGTCGAATTCGAAATCCAGCCACGAGCCGCGATAGGGGATGATGCGGCAGGCGAACAGAAGTTTGCCCGAGGAATGGGTTTTGCCCTTGTCGTGGTCGAAGAACACGCCGGGCGACCGGTGCATCTGGGACACGATCACACGCTCGGTGCCGTTGACCACGAAGGTGCCGTTCGGGGTCATCAGGGGCATGTCGCCCATGAAGACGTCCTGTTCCTTGATGTCCTTGACCGACTTGGCGCCGGTGTCTTCGTCGATATCAAACACGATCAGACGCAGGGTGACCTTCAGCGGCGCCGAATAGGTCATGTCGCGCTGCATGCATTCCTCGACGTCGTATTTCGGCTTTTCCAGCTCGTAACCGACGAATTCCAGCACGCTGGTCTCGTTGAAGTCCTTGATCGGGAACACCGACTGGAAAACACCCTTGATGCCTTCGCCGTCGGCGGGCTGGGCCTCGCTGCCGGAACGCAGGAACAGATCATACGAGGCCTTCTGAACCTCGATCAGGTTCGGCATTTCAAGAACTTCGCGGATTTTGCCGTAATATTTACGCAAACGTTTCTGGCCAAGGAAGGACTGAGCCATGGTCGGTGTCACCTTTCAATTTCTCTTGCGAGCGCGCATGCTGTCGGGCCCCAGCACCGCGCCCATTCGAGACGGCAGAAATTCGATCAATTCATGGCCGTCGTCCCAATGACGGCCTCCCGATCGCTGAACCTCGCCTTAGAAAACCCCCTTCGGCAAAAGGGCCTCTCTGAGACAGGTTCGGCTGGGCCCGAGAAACGGACCCAGCCTGACATCACATCCGGGGTGACCCCGGCAATGATTACTTGACTTCGACTTCGGCGCCAGCTGCTTCCAGCTTGCCTTTGACCTCTTCGGCCTCTTCTTTCGAAACGCCTTCTTTGACAGCCTTGCCGCCGGCTTCGACCAGCTCTTTGGCTTCTTTCAGGCCCAGGCCGGTGATGGCGCGGACTTCTTTGATGACGTTGATTTTCGAGGCGCCGGCCGACTTCAGGATGACGTCGAATTCGGTTTTCTCTTCTTCAGCTGCGCCACCGGCGTCGCCGCCAGCTGCTGCAACCATGACAGCGCCGCCAGCGGCGGGCTCGATGCCATACTCGTCTTTGAGGATGGTTTTCAGTTCTTGTGCTTCCAGCAGGGTCAGACCCACGATGCTTTCGGCAAGTGCTTTCAGATCAGCCATTTTAGACTCTTTCCGTTGATTAGTATGTGTTCCAACGTCGGGCGTTCACCCACACGCGGTTCTCAAGTTGCTTACGCCGCTTCTGCCTTTTCCTCGATGGTCGACAGAATCGAAGCGATGTTGCTTGCAGGTGCGCCAATCGCGCCAGCGATGTTCGAAGCAGGTGCGCCGATACAGCCCACGATCGAAGCAATAAGCTCCTCGCGCGACGGCATTTGCGACACGGCTTCGACGCCGGCACGGTCCAGAGCGTTCTCACCCATTGCACCGCCAAGAATTTCGAACTTCTTGTTCGTCTTGGCGAAGTCCTCGGCCACTTTGGCGGCTGCCACAGGGTCCTCGGAATAGGTCAGAACGGTCATGCCCTCGAGGTATTCCGCGATGCTTGCGCAGGGTTTTCCCTCAAGAGCGATCTTGGCGAGCTTGTTTTTGGCAACACGTACAGCACCACCCGCGTCACGCGCACGTGCGCGAAGGTCCTGCATGTCAGCAACCGTGAGGCCCGCGTAGTGTGCAACCACTACGACGCCAGAGCTTTCGAAGATCTGGCCGAGTTCTTCGACCAATTTCTCTTTCTGGGCTCTATCCACAGTTTCACTCCAAATTTGGGAAGTTCACACCCCCCGGCTCGTATTTGCGCACCCGTATGGGCGCGCGTTCAGGTCCATACATACGGGTCCAGAGGCCAGGATCGCTCGAAGGAAGCCCTTCGAAATAGTCTTGTCTCGTTTCCCATCTCAGGAAGGAATTATGAACTTGCGCTCACCCTCCGTCTTGGACAGGCCACCCCAACAGGAATCGATTGCTCGAATCCGGCACGGGATGGGCAGGGGTGATTTAGCGTCCGGGTCGGGACAATGCAAGGGTCGAAATCATCAAACGCCCCGCCAGCCGGAAAACCGGTGGCGGATCGCTCATGTGTGACCTTTGGTCAGCCCATCACCTTGACGGGCGCCTTGTCGGGCCGGTGTCGTCGGGCCGGTGTCGGCCCACGGCAGAGACTACCACTTTTCGCGGCCGAGAACAAACCCCACGGGGCCGCGCCGACCAGCGGCCACGAAAAAGGCGGGCAGAGCATCGCCCTACCCGCCTTCGTGTCTTGTCGCGATGCCGCTTATTGCGCGGCGGCGTTATCGACCGAGATGGTCACGCCCGGGCCCATGGTCGAGCTCAGCGCGATCTTCTTGACATAGGCGCCCTTGGCACCGGCCGGCTTGGCCTTGAGAACCGCTTCCATGAAGGCGCGGACGTTCTCGACCAGCTTGCCCTCGTCGAAGGACACCTTGCCGACACCAGCGTGCACGACACCGGCTTTTTCGACCTTGAACTGGACTTCGCCGCCCTTGGCGTTCTGAACCGCCTGAGCAACATCCATGGTCACGGTGCCGACCTTGGGGTTCGGCATCAGGTTGCGCGGGCCAAGCACTTTGCCCAGACGGCCGACGATCGGCATCATGTCCGGGGTCGCGATGCAGCGGTCGAATTCGATGGTGCCGCCCTGAACGGTTTCCATCAGGTCTTCGGCGCCGACGATGTCCGCACCTGCGGCCTGGGCCTCTTCGGCTTTCGGGCCGCGGGCAAAGACCGCAACGCGCACCGTTTTGCCGGTTCCGTTCGGCAGGCCGACGACGCCACGCACCATCTGGTCGGCGTGACGGGGGTCGACACCCAGCTGCACGGCGATCTCGACGGTCTCGTCGAATTTCGCCGATGCGGCGCCCTTGACCAGAGCGACGGCTTCTTCGACGGTCAGGTTGTCTTTGCCGACAAACGCTTCACGTGCTGCGGCAGTCCGTTTACCAACTTTAGCCATCACTTCACCTCGATGCCCATCGAGCGTGCCGAACCGAGGATGATCTGCATCGCAGCCTCGACGTCATTTGCGCTCAGGTCTTTCATTTTCGCTTCGGCGATCTCTTTCACCTGGGCAACGGTCACCGTGCCGACGGTCTCGCGGCCCGGGTTGTTGGCGCCGGATTTCAGCTTGGCCGCCTTTTTCAGGTAGTAAGACGCGGGCGGCGTCTTGATGTCCATGGTGAAGGACTTGTCCTGATAATAGGTGATCTGGGTCGGGCACGGCGCGCCGGGCTCCATCTCCTGCGTCTTGGCGTTGAACGCCTTGCAGAATTCCATGATGTTGATGCCGCGCTGACCCAGGGCGGGGCCCACGGGCGGCGAGGGGTTGGCTTGACCTGCAGGGATCTGCAGCTTCATCTTGCCAGCCAGCTTCTTAGCCATTTGGTTTTCCTTTCAACGAGGACGGGACGCGTCCTGTCCAGTGTATGTTGCGTGGTCCGATTTCAAGATCGCGATCCCTTGATCTCCCACGTGAGAATCTCGCCCTAAGACGATAGAGGCGGCATGTACAGGGGAACTGCCAGCTTGGCAAGCGGCCCGCGCCGCTAATCCCAAACAATCCTGTCGCCTCCGGGCGGCACAGCGGCCTCAACCAAATCAGGATGGACAAAGCCTAGCAGACCATCGAGGGTGGTATTTTTCATTATAGGCGTTAGAAAGGTGGAATTTTGTGGAACAATTCAAGACATGTGAAGGCGGTTGCACCTGTGGCCATGTGCGTTATCGGGTCACCTCGGAACCGATGATCGTGCATTGCTGCCATTGCAGTTGGTGCCAGCGCCAAAGTGGCAGCGCATTTGCCATCAATGCGCTGATCGAAGCGGATCGGGTGGAGCGCCTCTCTGGAGAGGTCGAAAACATCGAGGTTCCATCTCCCAGCGGCAAAGGACAGACCATTGCCCGCTGCCCGAAATGCAAGGTTGCGGTCTGGAGCAACTATTATATGGGCGGGCTGAAAGACCGCATCAGGTTCATTCGCGTTGGGTCATTGGATGAGGTGAATACGATGCCACCCGATGTCCACATCTTCACTTCGGCAAAACAGGATTGGGTCATTCTGCCGCCAGAGGATCGCGCCGTAGGTGCCTTTTATGACGTCACGGAAACCTGGTCGCCCGAAAGCCTGCTGCGACTGGACGCGCTGGAAGCCGCGGCGGGCAATGCGCAGCCTTGGAAGTTTCTCAGCCGCCCTAGCAAGTGACCCGCCGACAATGGCTGCGCCCGTTATGCGCTTTTCGTGCCAGCGCCGCCTCGCCAGAAACAAAAACGCCGCGATGCACAGGGCAACGCGGCGCTTTGAAACTCTCTGAGAGCCTTATCAGATCTGCTTGGTGACCTGCGTGAATTCCAGTTCGACCGGGGTTTCCCGGCCGAAGATCGAGACCGTCACCTTGAGGCGCTGATTCTCGTCGTCGACATCTTCCACCAGCCCGTCGAAATCCTCGAACGGACCGTCGTTGACCTTGACCTTCTCGCCGATCTCGAACGAGATCAGCAGCTTGGGCGCGGCCTCGCCTTCCTCGACGCGGCCCAGGATGCCCTGCACCTCGGCGTCGCGCATCGGCATCGGGCGGCCCTGCGGACCAAGGAAACCGGTGACGCGGTTGATCGAGTTGATCAGGTGATAGCCCTGGTCGCTCATCTCCATGTGCACCAGCACATAGCCGGGCATGAAGCGACGCTCGGTGGTGACCTTCTTGCCGCGGCGGATCTCGATCACTTCCTCGGTCGGCACCAGAACCTCGTCGATCTGCTCTTCGAGACCCTTCTCGGCCGCAGAGACGCGGATCTGCTCGGCGACCTTCTTTTCGAAGTTCGACAGAACGCTAACCGAGTACCACCGTTTCGCCATAGATCTGTTCTTCCCGTCAATCACCGGCCGCGTGGGCCCTTTGTTCTTTCCTATCGGCGGTTTGCGCCGCCTCACCGGAACAAAAAATCGGCGCGCAACTCGAATCGCCGCACGCCCTGTCCCGAAGTTGCCAGTCCACTACCCCCGAAACCGCGCCGATTCAAGGCCCCGGCGCAATTTTCTACCTCTGCGGCAAGCCACCGCCGAGCCAGCCCGAGGGGCCACCAGCGGCTCCGATATGCGCCTCAAAGGCGTCAGGGGCGCCACCGGCACCCCGGCCCGGCTCAGCCGAAGAGCGCCAGAATGCCCTGCAAACCGCTGCGGATCAGGATATCGACCAGCGCAAAGAAGGTCGCCGTCAGGGCGGCCATGACGAACACCATCACCGTGGTCAACAGCACTTCACGGCGGGTCGGCCAGACGACTTTCGAGACTTCGGCGCGGACCTGCTGAATGAACGTGAGCGGATTGGTTTTGGCCATGGTACTTCTTCTCTGACAAGATCAGGGGCCGACATACGCGGGCATCGGGGCAATTTCAAGTCCCATTGCTGCGGCAGGAAGGCGCCGCGACGCCCGGACTAGAGGGCGGTGCGCGACCAGATCTCGAGCCGGCGGCGCAAATCCGCGGCCAGCCGGGCGACCAGCGTCAGCTCGACCCGCCAGAAGCGCAGCAGGCGCCGCCACAGGAATCCGACCCCGTCGCAGGCGCGCTCGGGGCCGATCACCACCGAGACCACGAGGAACAGCGTCACCCCGGTCACGCCAAGCCGCATCACCGCTTCGGGCTGCAACAGGGCGATCAGCATCAGCACCACCAGCGCGGCCAGACGCGGGCGTGGCCAGCGTGCCGAAAGATGCGCCCGGCGGCGGTCCTCAGCGGCACGGACTTCCGCTTCCGGGGCGCCGGCCAGATCCGGCGCGTTGCGGCGCATGGCGCGTTCGACCCGGCTCAGCGATGCCAGCGGCCTGTCAGAGCCCGACAGCGCCTTGATGCGGCGGCGCAGCTCGGCGTCCAGCCGCTTGCCTTCGCGCGACAATGCGCGCGGTTCGCGCGGTTGCAGACCGGCCCGGTCAGGGCGGTTCAACAGCATTTCATGCAAAGCTCGGTTCTGTTCCATTTCTGATCACCACTCGATCCACCAGATCACCGCGCCGGACCCGACTCGCGGGGCCCTGCCGGGCTGGCGCCGGTCCGGATTCGCCACGATACTGGCGACCAATCCCGCTCTGGCCTTGGCAAAAATGGGGAATTTCCGTGCCCACAGCCCGCGCCGCGCCACATTTGCGCCGCGATCTGCGACCCCCAAGGGTGTCGCGATGCGAAAAGTCGGGAAATGGCAGGGGCAGCAGGGTTCGAACCCGCGACCTACGGTTTTGGAGACCGTCGCTCTACCAGCTGAGCTATACCCCTGCGGCTGCGCGTTTCCTAAGCCAGCCGGCGGCCGGACTCAAGCGAAAAATCGCCCTCCCGGACAGGCTTGTCGCCTGCCACGCCGGCCAAGTTGCCCTGCCCCGGTTTTGCCGCTACACAGCGGCGCGCAGTGGAGTCCGGATTTTGAGCCTGAGAAAGAAATTCGCCGACAGTCCCCGGGTTCAGGGCTTCTTCGCCCGGCGGATCGAAGGGCTGGTCCGCCGTGCCCACCGCCTCTCGCAGTGGCAGCGCCTCGGCTTTGAGCCGATGGAAGACAGCCTGCGCGCCGGCGAGCCAGTGATCGTGGTCCTGTGGCACCAGCGGCTGATGATGTCGCCCTATCTCTTTCCGACCGATCTCGGGCGCATTGCCACCCTGACCTCGGCGGCCCGCGCCGGGCGCATGGCCGGGCTGTTCCAGACCCGCTTCGGGATGGAGACCATCGCCATGTCCTCGCACCAGCGCCATGTCGCCATGTCGCGCCAGATCCTCGGCCTCATGCGCGAGGGCTGTTCGATCGGCATCGCCGCCGACGGGCCGCGCGGCCCGGCGCGGGTCTGCTCGAAGGTGCCGCTGATCTGGGCCCGGGCCTCGGGCAAACGGGTGTTCCTGGTGACCTTCGCCGCCGACAGGGTCCGCGAACTGCCGACCTGGGACCGGATGTGGCTGCCGCGCGCCGGCAGCCGCGGGGTGCTGATGTGCCGCGAATGGACCACCGAGGTGCCGCGCAAGATGAGCGAGACCGAGGAAGAGGTGCTGCGGCGCGACCTCGAAGCGGCGCTGAACGCCCTGTCGGACGATGCCGACGCCAGTGTCGCGGCCCTGCGCCGGCACTGAGTCCCGCCGATATCCCCGCGCGCCAGCCAGGAAAAGGATCCCCAGAAACGAAAAAGGCCACCCCTCGGGGTGGCCTGTTCCATTATCTTCGACACGTGCTGCTCGCGCGTCTCGCGATCCTCGATTACTCGATGATCTTCGACACGACGCCCGAACCCACGGTGCGGCCGCCTTCGCGGATGGCGAAACGCAGACCGTCTTCCATGGCGATCGGTGCGATCAGCTCGACGGTGAACTTCAGGTTGTCGCCCGGCATCACCATCTCGGTGCCGGCCGGCAGAACAACAGTGCCGGTCACGTCGGTGGTGCGGAAGTAGAACTGCGGACGGTAGTTGGCGAAGAACGGGGTGTGGCGGCCGCCTTCATCCTTGGTCAGGATATAGGCTTCGGCTTCGAACTTGGTGTGCGGGGTCACCGAGCCCGGCTTGCAGAGAACCTGGCCACGCTCGACCGCTTCACGGTCGATGCCGCGCAGCAGGGCGCCGATGTTGTCGCCGGCTTCACCGCGATCCAGGAGCTTGCGGAACATCTCGACACCGGTACAGGTGGTGGTCTGGGTGTCCTTGATGCCGACGATCTCGATCGAGTCGCCGACGTTGATCACGCCGCGCTCGATACGGCCGGTCACCACGGTGCCGCGACCCGAGATCGAGAACACGTCTTCGATCGGCATCAGGAAGGGCTCGTCCACGGCGCGCGGAGGCTGCGGGATATAGGCGTCGACAGCGGCCATCAGCTCGGCGATCTTTTCCGAACCGATATTGTCGTCACGGCCTTCCAGAGCCGCCAGAGCCGAACCGGCGATGATCGGGATATCGTCACCCGGGTAGTCGTATTCGGTCAGCAGCTCGCGGATTTCCATTTCCACCAGCTCCAGCAGCTCTTCGTCGTCGACCTGGTCAACCTTGTTCATGAACACGACCATGGCGGGGATGCCCACCTGGCGGCCCAGAAGGATGTGCTCGCGGGTCTGCGGCATCGGGCCGTCGGCCGCGTTCACCACCAGGATCGCGCCGTCCATCTGCGCCGCACCGGTGATCATGTTCTTCACATAGTCGGCGTGGCCGGGGCAGTCGACGTGGGCGTAGTGGCGCGCCTCGGTCTCGTATTCCACGTGGGCGGTCGAGATGGTGATGCCGCGGGCTTTCTCTTCCGGCGCGCCGTCGATCTCGTCATAGGCCTTGAAGTCACCGAATTGCTTGGTGATCGCTGCCGTCAGAGTGGTTTTACCATGGTCAACGTGACCGATGGTGCCGATGTTGCAGTGCGGCTTGCTGCGTTCAAACTTTTCCTTGGCCATCTCGAGGCGCCTTCCATCTGGAGTTGGTGGACCCGGACGGGCCCGAATTAGAGCGCGGGCCCCGAAGGGCCCGAAACATGTTACCGCGCGCGACATATTGGGTTGCGCGGCAAAAATCAAGCGCCAGTTGCGCCGTGAAACCATGACAGCGCAAAGTCGTCCGCAAGACGCTGGGCACCGGGTACCGTGGCAGTCCGGGGATGGCAAAAACCGCCTTGCGGGGCGCCCGCTGCGACGCGCTTCAGCCCGGCGCGAGCCGCGTCACGGGGACAGGTCGGGGATCTTGGTATTGGTCTTCTTCCAGCAGTCCGCCTGCACTTCGGTCTCGGGCTCGGCGCTCATGCAGGCCCGGTTCTCGTGCAGCCATGCCTCGATCGAACGGGCGGCGTTGTGGGTCAGGTTGGCCATCTGCTCTTCGGCCGACATCGTGTAACCCGAGCCGATCAGCGAGCCACCGCTGAAGGATTCCAGCACCACGATGCTCTTGGGGTCGGCATTGAACTTGACCCCGGCGCGATCATCCCAGGCGGTGACCGACAGGATCAGCGCCGATTTCGGCGCCGCAATGATCGGGATGCCCGGCTGGGCCAGCACATAGCCCTCGACCGCGACCCCGAGGTGCACCAGCCGCGTGCCCTCGTAGCGCCCCAGCCGCGCGTCCAGCGCCGCCTTGAGGGCCGCCACCCAGTCGCCATCGCTGGCATCGCGCGACAACGGGCCCTTCACGACCTTCGGTGTCACCACGATATTGTGACCAAGCCGGAACGCCCCGAGGTCCAGCTCGGGGTCGTCGACCGCCATGGTCGTCGGCACAGAGCAGGAGATCAGCGCCACGAAGGCACTCAGCAGCAGGGCGATTCGGAACATGGTGCTCGATCCTCGAAAAAGGCTGATCTTCGGGGGATAGCCCAAGCCGGGCGGTTTCGCAATCGACTTGGGGTTTGGCGGCGGGCGCGGGGCACCCTATGTTGAAGGCGAAAGGGGAACCGCTATGGCCGATACATCGCTGCCCGCCCATGTGCCCTTCACCACCGAGCCGCTCGGGCTCTGGGGCTCGCTGAGGGCGGCGCGGCGCAACCTTCTCGAGATCCTGCCCGAACTGGCGGTGCGCCAGCCGATGGTCTCGGGGCGCACCGGGCTGCGCTGGCACATGGTGATGGAGCCCGGGGCGATCCGGCGCGTGCTGCTGGAAAACGTCGACAACTACCCCAAGTCGCGGGCCACCAAGAACATCCTGCGCCCGGCGATCGGCGAAAGCCTGTTCATCGCCGAGGGCGCCCATTGGCGCTGGCAGCGCCGGGCGGTGGCGCCGGTCTTTTCGCATCGCAACATGGCGGCGCTGGCGCCGGTGATGTCGGCCGCCGCCGACCGCAGCGCCGCGCGCATCGCCGGGGCCGGCGAGAGGGCGGTGGATTTCCTCGACGAGATGGTGCGCACCACTTTCGACGTCATCGCCGAGGTGACCTTTTCCGGCGAGGGCGCCTTCGACAGCGCCGCGGTGCACCGCGCTATCGATGCCTATATCGCCGAGGCCGGGCGGATCTCGCTGCTCGACATGCTGGGCATGCCCGACTGGATGCCCCGCCCCGGACGGCTGCGGTCGGGCAAGGTGGTGGGACAGATGCGGCGGATCGCCGATCAGGCGATCGAAGCGCGGCGCCTGCGCGGGGCGGCGGATGTGCCCGACCTGCTCGACCTGCTGATGGCCGGGCGCGACCCCGAGAGCGGGCGGCGGATGACCACCTCGGAGCTGCGCGACAACCTTCTGACCTTCATCGTCGCCGGCCACGAGACCACGGCGCTGACCCTGGCCTGGTCGCTGTATCTCTGCGCCTTCGATCCCGCCGTGCAGGCGCGGGCACGGGCCGAGCTTGACAGCGTCCTGGGCGGCAGGCCGGCGACGGCGGCGGACCTCGGGCGGCTGGTGTTCCTGCGCCAGATCGTCGACGAGGCGCTGCGGCTCTACCCGCCGGCCGGCATCCTGTCGCGCAGCGCGCGGGCCGCGGACCAGCTGTGCGGCCGCGAGGTGCGCCCCGGCGACACGGTGATGATCCCGATCTATGCCCTGCACCGGCATCGCCAGCTGTGGCAGGCCCCCGACGCCTTCCGCCCCGAGCGTTTCGCCGATCGCGACGCCATCGACCGCTATGCCTACCTGCCCTTCGGCGACGGGCCGCGGATCTGCATCGGCGCCAGTTTCGCCATCCAGGAGGCGCTGCTGATCCTCGCCACGCTCATGGCGCGGTTCCGTTTCGATCTGGTGCCCGGGCGGCCGCCCGAGCCGGTGATGATCCTGACCCTGCGGCCCGATACCGGCATGTGGCTGCGCGCGGCGGCGCTGTAGCCGGGGCGCTGCCCCACGCTGGCGTTTCCTGCGAAACGCCAGCGTTCCCCGGGATATTTCGGGCAAGAGAAAAAGGCGGCGCGTCTCAGCCGTCGCAGATGGCGCGCAGGGCCTGCCATTCGGCGGCCGCCAGCGCCGGGCGGGCGCGGAAGCCTTGGGGGGTGGCGGCGCGGGCGGCGATGATGCGCGCACGCAGGCTCGGGTGGCTGAGGAAATGCGCCGCGATCCCCTCTGCGTCGCCCTGCCCCGCCGCCATGCGCTCGAAGATGTCGGCAAGCGCCGAAGGGGCGATGCCGCTGTGTTTCAGCGCCTCATGGGCAAAGCGGTCGGCGGCGCTTTCGGCCTGCTGGCTGTATTGCGCCTCGATCAGCTGTTCGGCCAGGAACAGCACCAGCGCGCCGCCGGCGAAATCGCCGAACAGCAGCCCCAGGACCCCGATCGAACCGGCCGAGCGCAGCGCGTGGCGGGTCGGGTCGCGCGACACCGCGTGGCCGATTTCATGGGCGAAGACGGCGGCCAGTTCCTCGGCGCTTGCGGCGGTGTCGATCAGCCCGCGCATGAAGATCACATGGCCGCCCGGCAGGGCGAAGGCATTGACCATCGGATGGTCCAGCACATGGACGGTGAGCGGCCTTTCGCTGCCGGCGCCCTCCTGCAGCCGGACCCGGAGGTTTTCCAGCGCCGCCCGGCCCTTGGGCGCATCGCAGAAGGGCACCGGGTCGAGACCGCTTTCGGACAGGGCCCCGCGGATCTGGCCCAGGGTGCTGTCGCCAAGCGCATGGGCGCCTTCGGCGGGGATGTAGCGGGCCAGCTGGTCGGCCATCAGCGGCACCAGCACCAGGATGATCAGCGCCACCGAGGCCAGGGCGCCGAGCGCCCAGGCCAGCAGCCGCGGGCGCGAGACATCGACCACCCGCCGGGTCAGGGCCGGAAACCGTTTCGCCAGCAGACGGTCCTCGGTGAAGAGCCGCGCCAGCGGCGCATCGGCGCGGCGCAGCACCAGCCCCGCCCGCCGCGCCTGGTCGGGCACCAGCCGCACCTGCTCGAGCGGCCAGTCGACGGCGATCGCCCGGCCGCGAATGCGCAGGCAGCCGCCGGCTTCGTCGACCGTCAGGCGCACGTCCTGGGCGCAGGCGGTCTCGCCGTCGAAGAAAAGCCCGTCGGCGGCCGGCCAGTCGCGGCGCGGCACCACCGGGATGATGGTCGGTTCGGGGCTCATATCGCGGCCCCCACGTCCAGCGCCTCGGCAAAGCCCTCGGCCTCGGCGAAGGCATCGCGCGGGCGCTGCGCCACAAGGCACAGCCGGCCCGGATCGCGCAGGGTCAGGGTCTCGGCGAAATGGCGCCACAGCGGCATGGTGACAAAGGCATGGCGCAGTGCCGACCAGACCAGGAACAGCGAGAAATAGGCCAGCGATCCGACCAGGACCAGCAGCCCGCGCGGCAGCTGTTCGAGCGCCGCGAGATCGAGCCCCAGCTCGCCGGCCATGCCGAAGGCGACCACCAGCACGATGCTGACCGGGATCAGGAAGACCGAGGCCACCAGCCCCGCCAGCCCGTAGCCCAGCACGTAGATCCAGAACACCCGCCAGACCCGTGGCCGCGGTTCAAAGCCGATGCCGCCGGCGCGTTTGGCCTCAGTGAGACGGGCAAAGGCGAGGGTCTTGCAGGCGGCGAGCCCGTAACCGGCCCAGAGCAGCAGCGGCAGTGCCAGCAGCGGCGGCGGCGCGAGGCCGGCCGCCATCGCCACCCCGCCCGCCGCCAGCAGCAGAAGCGGCGCCAGCACCTGCAGCAGCGGCCGCAGCAGCATCGTCCACGAGCCGCCCTGCTCGAGCCTCAGATCGCCATACCAGGTGCGGTCGGTGTGGTATTTCTCGAGCCAGAACCGCATCCGTGGCCACAGGAGGCCCAGCGTCAGCAGGGTCAGCGCCCAGTGCAGGACCGCGCGCCAGGCATAGCCCCAGGCCCCGGGCTCGAGCCCGAAGCGGATGCCGCGCCAGCGGGTGCGCGCCAGCACGTAGCGGCGGGCGCGATAGCTGGCATAGAACCACAGCGGAACGATGCCGATCAGGCTGAGCAGATAGGCCGCCGCATTGCCCTTGAACAGCGAGAAGCTGAGAAACATCAGCACCAGGTTCACGATTCCGATGTAGAAGGCGAGGAAGACCACCGCGATCAGAAAGCCGAGCAGTTTTTCGAAAGGGTCGCCGACATATTCCGCCGGGATGCGGCCGATACGCACCGAGGACCAGTACCAGCGCCTGAGCCGGGTCTTCATCCAGAACCGGTAGAGCCCCAGTGTCAGAACGGTCAGCGCGCCGGTGCGCAGCGCCAGCCACAGGAGGGTGCGGCGGCGGCCGACGAAATCGCCCGGCAGGGCGGCCGCCTCGGGGGGCGCACCGCCGGCGGTTTCGGGGTCAGGGCCTGTGCGTTCCGCGCCGTGCAAGTCGTTCCGTCCGATCACCAGAAAAAGGCCACCCCCGCAGGGATGGCCTTCAGCCTAGCATTGTTTTCGGGTTCAGGTGAACTTGTGATTGCGCGGGAAACCATAGGGGGGCTTCTTGCCCACCCCGGCGCGCTTGCCCAGCCATTCGCGCATGTCGGGCTCGTGGCGGGTCTTGCCGCCGCCCATCTCCCATTTCAGCCCCTCGGCAAGGTCGAAGGTGGTCATGTCCGACAGGCCGCCATCCAGTTCCAGCGTGCCCTGCCGCCCGCGCGCCATGTTGTACTTCTGGATCCGCACCCCCTTGCCGCGCCCCATCTCGGGCAGTTCCTCGACCGGGAAGACCAGGAACTTGCCGTTCTCCGAGACCACGGCAACATGATCGCCGGCGACCGGGATGCAGATCTTGGCCCGGGCGTCGTCCTTGACGTTCAGCACCTGTTTGCCGTTGCGGGTCTGGGCGATGACATCCTTTTCGGCGACCACGAAACCGTCGCCGGCCGAGGAGGCCACCAAGAGCCTGCGCTCGGGGTCGTGAATCAGGATGTCGATGATCTCGGCCTCGTTGGGCAGGTCGACCATCAGCCGCAGCGGCTCGCCCATGCCGCGCCCGCCGGGCAGGTTGGCGGCGCTCACCGTGTAGAAACGGCCGTTGGTGGCAAAGACCAGCAGCCGGTCGGTGGTCTCGGCATGAAAGATGAACCGCGGCCCGTCGCCATCCTTGAACTTCAGCTCGCGGCCAAGGTCGATATGGCCGGCCATGGCGCGGATCCAGCCCATCTGCGAGCAGACCACGGTGATCGGCTCGCGGTCGATCATCGCCTCGAGAGGCACCTCTTCCATCTCGCCGGCCTCGGCAAAGGCCGTGCGCCGCGCGCCGCCGTCATAATCCTTGCCGAACACCCGCTTGGCCTCTTTCAGCTGTTCGCAAATGCGGCCCCATTGCAGGTCTTCGCTTTCCAGCAGGTCTTCGAGCCCGGCGCGCTCTTGCATCAGCGCATCGCGTTCGCGGATCAGTTCCAGTTCCTCGAGCCGACGCAGCGACCGCAGCCGCATGTTGAGAATCGCTTCGGCCTGAACCTCGCTCAGTTCCCCCGCGCCCTCGGGCGCCGGCAGCGGCGACGCATAGTCGTGTTCCGACGTGGCGCGCACATGGTCGATGCCCCAATCCTCGGCCATCAGCGCCGGTTTGGGGGCGTCGTCGTAGCGGATGATGTCGATCACCCGGTCGAGGTTGAGGAAGGCGATGATAAAGCCCTCGAGCACCTCGAGCCGGTGGTCGATCTTGTCCATCCGGTGTTTCGACCGGCGGATCAGCACCTCGCGGCGGAAATCGAGAAAGGCGCGCAGCACCTCCTTCATCGAGCAGACCTTGGGCGTGACCCCGTCGATCAGCACGTTCATGTTGAGGCTGAACCGCACCTCGAGATCGCTGTTGCGATACATCAGCCCCATCAGCACCTCGGGGTCGACGTTCTTCGAGCGCGGCTCGAGAATCAGACGGATGTCGTCGGCGCTTTCATCGCGGACATCGGCGAGGATCGGCACTTTCTTGGTCTGGATCAGCTCGGCGATCTTTTCGATCAGCTTCGATTTCTGCACCTGATAGGGGATTTCGGTGACCACGATCTGCCACTGGCCCCGACCCAGATCCTCGACCTCGTATTTGCAGCGCAGCCGGAACGATCCGCGCCCGGTGCGATAGGCCTGGGCGATGCTTTCCCTGGGTTCGACGATGACCCCGCCGGTGGGAAAATCGGGGCCGGGCACATAGTTCAGCAGCGTGTCGTCGCGCACGTCCGGGGTCTTGATCATGTGCAGGCAGGCATCGCACAGCTCGGCGATGTTATGCGGCGGGATATTGGTCGCCATGCCCACCGCAATGCCGCTGGCGCCATTGGCCAGAAGATTGGGGAAGGTCGCCGGCAGCACCACCGGCTCGGTCAGCGTGCCATCATAGTTCTCGCGGAAATCGACGGCGTTTTCGTTCAGCCCCTCGAGCAGCGCCTCGGCCACCGAGGTCATCCGCGCCTCGGTATAGCGCGAGGCCGCCGGGTTGTCGCCGTCGATATTGCCGAAGTTGCCCTGACCGTCGACCAGCGGATAGCGGACGTTGAAATCCTGCGCCAGCCGCGCCATGGCGTCATAGATCGCGGCATCGCCATGCGGGTGGTAGTTGCCCATCACGTCGCCCGAGATCTTGGCGGATTTTCGGAAACCGCCATTCGAGGCCAGCTTCAGCTCGCGCATGGCATAGAGAATGCGCCGATGCACCGGCTTCAACCCGTCGCGAGCATCGGGCAGCGCCCGGTGCATGATGGTGGACAGCGCATAGGTCAGGTAGCGCTCGCCAATTGCGCGGCGCAGCGGTTCCGTCACTTCACCCGTAGGGAGGTCGTCGTCGATCAGGTCAGTCATGGACATGATGTAGCTTCAAGTCCGGGGGCGGTAAAGCGAGCGACGGGGAAAAGCCGCGGATTTTTTCCATTTCAAAACCGCCCCCGATTTATGGTAAAGTTGTAGCCTATTGACCTGTTTTGATTAGACCTGAGACCTTTGCGCAGCGGGAGCAGTCCCAATGATCCGTTTTGTCTTGCTGAGTTTCGCCTTTCTGGGCTGGGCCTTCTTCGAGGTCAGCGGCGGCGGCGATTTCGCGCCCGAACCCCCCGAACGCATCGCCCGCTTCGAGGCGCTCGAGGCCGAGCGCGCCCAAGCCGCACGCAAGGCCGAGCAGGCCCGCCGCGCCGCCATCGCCGAAAAGGCCCGCCTTGCCGAGGCCGAACGCGCCGCCATGCGGATGGCCTCGCTCGACCTTGGCGGCAACGGCGCCGCCACCTCCCCCACCGCGATGCCGCCCCTGACGCGGCGGCACACGCTGGTCTCGCAGCCCGTCGCCACCCCCGAAGACCAGCGCGCCGACCTGACCCCCAGCCCCGAGGCGCTGCGCGCCGCCGAGGTCGAGGCCGCGGCGCTGGCCGAACTGGCCAAGGACGTCCGCAGCGTGCGCGGCTCGCGGGTCAACATGCGCGGTGGGCCGGGGGTCGGCTACAGTGTGCTGGCCACGCTCGGGCGCGGCGACAGGGTCGAGGTGCTACAGGATCCCGGCTCGGGCTGGGTCAAGCTGAAGGTGATCGACAGCGGTCGCATCGGCTGGATGTCGGCGCGGCTGCTGCAAAAGCAGGAGTGACCCGTTGCCATGCCGGGGCTGGCAGGATAGCCAGTCCCCATCAGCGAATGGGGCCGGCGGATGACGGGCAAATCCTTATTGATCACCGGCTGTTCCTCGGGGATCGGCTATGACGCGGCGCAGGGGATGCGGGCGCGGGGCTGGCGGGTCTTCGCCTCCTGCCGGCAAGAGGCCGACTGCCGCCGCCTGCGCGACGAAGGCTTCGACAGCCCGCGCATCGACCTGACCGACACGGCCTCGATCCATGCCGGGCTGGCCGAGGTGCTCGCCGCCACCGGCGGCACGCTGGATGCGCTGTTCAACAACGGCGCCTTCGCCCTGCCCGGCGCGGTCGAGGACCTGCCGACCGACGGGCTGCGCGAGATCTTCGAGACCAATGTCTTCGGCTGGCACGAGCTGACCCGGGCGGTGATCCCGGTGATGCGGGCCCAGGGGCACGGGCGCATCGTGCAGAATTCCTCGGTGCTGGGCTTTGTCAGCTACCCATGGCGCGGCGCCTATGTGACCACGAAATACGCCCTCGAGGGGCTGACCGACACGCTGCGCATCGAAATGCGCGATACGCCGATCAAGGTGATCCTGATCCAGCCGGGGCCGATCACCAGCAACATCCGCCAGAACGCGGTGCCGCATTTCGAACGCTGGATCGACTGGAAGGCCTCGGCCCGCGCGGCCCAGTATCGCGACAGCCTGCTGAAGCGGCTCTATGCCGGCGACCTCGGCCCCGACCCCTTCGAACTGCCGCCCGGGGCGGTGACCGCCAAGCTGGCCCATGCCCTTGGCGCCGACCGTCCGCGGCCCCGCTACCGGGTGACGACCCCGACCCACCTGTCCAATATCGGCCGCCGCCTCTTGCCGACCCGCGTGCTGGACTGGATCATCGCCCGGGGCTGACGCCCTGTTCAATCGCCCGCCGGCGTCCTAGAACATGGTGACAAAGCCAACAGGAGACGAATCATGAACCCAAACGGCCTTGCCAGTGATCCCCTGTTCTGGGTCGTCGCCGCCGCATCCCTGGCGGTGCTGGCGATCCTCGTGATCGGCATCGGCGGCTTTGCCAAGGGGGGCGATTTCAACCGCAAGCACGCCAACAAGCTCATGCGCTGGCGCATCGGCGCGCAGCTGGTGGCGGTGGTGCTGATCCTGGCCTTCGTCTGGCTGCGCAGCAAAGGATAGAACCATGGTGGTCCTCAACAAGATCTATACCCGCACCGGAGACAAGGGCACCACCGCGCTCGGCAATGGCGACCGCGTCGCCAAGCATGACGCGCGGGTCAATGCCTATGGCACCTCGGACGAGCTGAACGCCACGCTCGGGCTGGCCCGGCTCCATGCCGGGGGCGAGATGGACGCGCGCCTCGCGGCCATCCAGAACGACCTCTTCGACCTCGGCGCCGATCTCTGCCGCCCCGACCTCTCGGGCGATGCCGAGGCCGACTACCCGCCGCTGCGCATGGTCGCCGCCCAGGTGACCCGCCTCGAGACCGAGATCGACGCCATGAACAAGGGGCTGAGCGCGCTGCGCAGCTTCATCCTGCCCGGCGGCTCGGCCCTGTCGGCGCATCTGCACCTCTGCCGCACCGTCGCCCGCCGCGCCGAGCGGCTGGCCACCGAACTGGCCACCGTCGAAGAGGTCAACCCGCATGTGGTGACCTATCTCAACCGGCTCTCGGATTGGTTCTTCGTCGCCGCGCGCGTCGCCAACGACAATGGCGCCGGCGACGTGCTGTGGGTGCCCGGCGCCAACCGGTAGGACACCGCGTCGTTACGCGCCATCTTGAACCGGCCGCTTGAACCGGCCGCCTTTTTCGCCGCTGCGCGGGGCACTGAGCCGGGCAACCACACATGTCCGCGATCGCGCCGCGCTGGGTGATCTCGGGCTGCCCCGTCGCCGCGGGCGCCCCCTCAGCGGCCCTTGAACACCGGCTTCTGCTTGGTCAGGAAGGCGGCGATGGCATTGGCCGAATCCTCGGAATTGGCGCATTTCATCTGGTATTCGCTTTCCATCAGCGCGATCTGCGCGTGGCTCTGGGTATGGGCGGCGCGCATGATTTCCTTGGCATATGACAGGCTGAGCGGCGCCCGCTCGGCCAGAGTTGCGGCCCAGGCCCGGGCCTCGTCCAGCAGCACCGCATCCTCGGCAAGCCGGTTCACCAGCCCCATCTCGAGACAGGCCTCGGCCCCCAGATGCTGCGCCTCGACGATCATCTCCAGCGCCCGTTTCGATCCCATGTGCTGCAACAACAGCCAGCTCAGCCCGCCATCCGGCACCAGGCCGATATTGCTGAAGGGCGCGAAACAGGTGGCGCTGCGGGCCATGATCGCCAGATCGCAGGTCAGCGCCACCGACAGGCCGACGCCGCCAGCAACGCCGTTGATCGCGGCGATATAAAGCTTGCTGCTGCCGGCGATGGCATCAAGGATCGGCTTGTAGTCGCGCACCGAAATGTCGAACATGCCCTTGCGGGTGGCGAAATCTCCCAGCTCCTTGAGATCGGTGCCCGAGGTGAAGGAATTGCCCGATCCGGTCAGCACCACCACCCGCACCGCCGCGTCGGCCTCGGCCTCGGCCTGTGCCGCGCGCAGCGCCAGCCTCAGGTCATGGTTCATCGCGTTCATCGCCTTGGCGCGGTTCAGTTGGATCGTCGCGACATGGCCGTCGACACCGTAAGTCACCAGCGGGGCATCACCCATTTCGGATCTCCTGTTTTTGCGGTTCGTGCCATCAAAACCCGAAACGCCGGCGCGCGCCTAGGGCCGGGCGACGGCGACGTTGGGGCATTTCGCCCTGCCCCGACGTCAGCCAGAGTTCGCCGCCGCAACATTCCTGCAAAATTCACCTGCCAAATCGTGGAACGCGACGTCGTCGTGCGGAGACATGACGATTTTGCGCTGTTTATGACAGGCGCAAGATTATATCACGTCCGGGAGAGCAAATCGCCGAGTCGTTTCGCGGCTCACCATTTGAAGGAGTCTTACGCCCATGAAGGTACTCGTACCTGTGAAGCGCGTGATTGACTACAACGTGAAAGTCCGCGTGAAAGCGGACGGGAGCGGTGTCGATCTCGCCAATGTCAAAATGTCGATGAACCCGTTCGACGAGATCGCCGTCGAAGAGGCCATCCGCCTCAAGGAAGCCGGCAAGGCCGACGAAATCGTCGCCGTCTCGATCGGTGTCAAACAGGCCCAGGAAACGCTGCGCACCGCGCTGGCGATGGGCGCCGACCGCGCCATTCTGGTGGTGGCCTCCGAAGACGTGCACCAGGATATCGAACCGCTGGCCGTGGCCAAGATCCTGGCCAAGATCGTTGCCGAAGAAGCCCCGGGCCTCGTGCTCTGCGGCAAGCAGGCGATCGACAATGACATGAACGCCACCGGCCAGATGCTGTCGGCGCTCTTGGGCTGGTCGCAGGGCACCTTTGCCTCGGAACTCGACATCGACGGCGACAGCGCCGTGGTGACCCGCGAAGTCGACGGCGGTCTGCAGACCATCAAGGTCGCGATGCCGACCATCGTCACCGTCGACCTGCGCCTGAACGAGCCGCGCTATGCCTCGCTGCCGAACATCATGAAGGCCAAGAAAAAGCCGCTGGATGAGAAGACCGCCGCCGATTACGGCGTCGACGTCACGCCGCGCCTTGAAATCGTTTCGACCACCGAACCCGAAGCCCGCGCGGCCGGGATCACCGTGGGCTCGGTCGACGAGCTGGTAGAGAAACTCAAAGAAGCGGGGGCTGTGTAATGGCTGTTCTTCTTCTCGCAGAAGTCAACAACGGCGAACTGGCGCTGGACGCCACCGCCAAGGCCGTGACCGCCGCCAAGGCGCTGGGTGACGTGACCGTTCTGGCCGCGGGTGGTTCGGCCGCCGCAGCCGGCGAGGCCGCCGCCAAGATCGACGGCGTGGCCAAGGTTCTTGTCGCCGAAGACGAAAGCCTCGGCCACCGTCTGGCGGAATCGACCGCGGCGCTGATCGTGTCGCTGGCCGGCGATTACGAGCACATCGTTGCCCCCGCCACCACCGACGCCAAGAACGTGATGCCCCGCGTCGCGGCACTCTTGGACGTGATGGTGATCTCGGAAGCCACCGAAGTGGTCGACGCTTCGACCTTCGTGCGCCCGATCTATGCCGGCAACGCCATGCAGACCGTGAAGTCGAACGACGCCAAGAAGGTCATCACCTTCCGCACCTCGACCTTCGACGCCGCCGGAACCGGCGGTTCGGCCTCGGTTGACACCGTGGGCGCGGCCGAGAACCCCGGCCTGTCGTCCTGGGTCGAAGACAAGGTTGCCGCAAGCGACCGCCCCGAGCTGACCTCGGCCGGCGTCGTCGTCTCGGGCGGCCGTGGCGTCGGCTCGGAAGAGGACTTTGCCCTGATCGAAGGTCTCGCCGACAAACTCGGCGCCGCCGTCGGTGCCTCGCGTGCCGCCGTCGACTCGGGCTATGCCCCGAACGACTGGCAGGTCGGCCAGACCGGCAAGGTCGTGGCCCCCGACCTTTACATCGCGGTCGGCATCTCGGGCGCCATCCAGCACCTTGCGGGCATGAAGGACTCGAAGATCATCGTCGCCATCAACAAGGACGAAGAAGCCCCGATCTTCCAGGTCGCCGACTTCGGCCTCGGCGCCGACCTCTTCGACGCGGTTCCGGAACTGACCGAGAAACTCGGCTGATCCGACGCCGGGCGCCGCCCGGCCCACGTGACACGACCGGACCCGCCCCGCCTTGGGGCGGGTCTTTTCATGCCAGCGCCGCGACCAGCGCCGCCGCCGCCTCGGCATGGGCCAATGGCCCCAGCATCCGCCGCGCCGACATCTTTTCCATCTCGTCATAGACCATGCCCCTGCTGCCCTGTTGCAGGGCCTCGGCGCTGGCCACCACCTCGACAAGCCCGCTGATCTGGGGCCGCAGCGTGTCGACCATGGCCCGGTCAATGAACAGCGGATCACCGCCCAGCCCGCTGTTCGGCGGCAGGTTTTCCGGCGCCTGGGCGGTGAACCAGAGCAGGTGCTTGCGCCCGGGGATGCTGTTCAGCAGCAGCCGCATCCGCGCCACCCAGGCCTGGCGCAGCTCGTCGCGCAGCAACAGGTAACGCTCGGGCGCCCGGGCGCTGAGCGTGCCCAGCATGTGGCGGGTGAAATGGAACTCGGTGAAGTCGATCTCGGGAAACACCGATTTCATCACCGGGCTGGCATCGAGAAAGCGGTCGTTGCGGCGCGGATGCACCCGGTAGAAACGGTTCGACATGTTGTGGGCGCCGAGGATCTGCACCACCACCACCTCGGCCCGCTGCGCCACCTCGAGCACATGGGGGTCGCCGAGAAAGGCATCGACCCCGGCGTTGACACAGCCGAAATTGACGCAGGTGCGGCCGGTGGCCTCTTCGACCAGGGCCGGAAAGGGGCGGGCGAGAAACTTGCCATAGGTCTCGGTACCGCCGATGAACAGCGTGTAGCGCCCCGACAGGTCGCGCCTTGGCCCGCGGAACATCAGCCGCGCATCTCCGTATCGGCAGGGCTGGTAGTCCAGCCTGCCGCGCCCAAGTTTCTCAAAGGACATCCGGCCCCCCTTTCGTTCACCCGCGACCGAGGCTGCCCGATTCCCCTTTCCAAACCGTCAAGCTTCGGGATTGTCTCAAGTTTTCGACGAAATCCGCCCGCAGAAGCGGCCGCGCGCGCCGCCGCAGGCCCGGCCGGCGGTCAAGGCGTCGCTACAGCGCTTTCGCCCCTTGCAGCGACCCGACGGGCGGGCTTATGGTCGGACAACAAAAAAGGGCCGGATCATCATGGAAATCAAATCAATCGGGATCGTGGGCGCAGGGCAGATGGGCAACGGGATCGCTCACGTGATGGCATTGGCCGGTTACGAGGTGCTGCTCAACGACATCAGCCAGGAGGCGCTGGACGCGGCGGTGGCGAAAATCGCCAAGAACATGGAGCGCCAGGTCGGGCGCAACCTGATCACCGCCGACGCGCAGCAGGAGGCGATGGAGCGTATCAAATGCGTTCTCGACCTGCCCGAGATCGCCGCCACCGACCTGGTGATCGAGGCCGCCGCCGAACGCGAGGACATCAAGCACAAGATCTTCGATACGCTGGTGCCGCATCTGGCGCCGCATACGATCTTGACCTCGAACACCTCGTCGATCTCGATCACCCGGCTGGCCAGCCGCACCGACCGGCCGGAGAAGTTCATGGGGTTCCATTTCATGAACCCGGTGCCGCTGATGAAGCTGGTCGAGCTGATCCGCGGCATCGCCACCGACGAAGAGACCTACCAGACCTGCCTCGGCATCGTCGAGCGGCTCGACAAGACCGCGGCCTCGGCCGAGGATTTCCCGGCCTTCATCGTCAACCGGATCCTGATCCCGATGATCAACGAGGCCTGCTACACGCTTTACGAAGGCGTCGGCAACGTGGCCTCGATCGACAATGCGAT
>NZ_JBFJVE010000012.1:0-27613 GCF_041624275.1 Shimia sp. | reverse complement strand
TTGCCACCGCCAACACGGTCGGCCTTGGCGACACCACCGGGCTCTATCACGGTGTGCAGCAGATCAACCAGGCGCAGATGGACCGCTGGTCGCTGGTGGCGACGCTGAACTACCTGTCGATCGATGCCGAGACCAATATCGTGCTGTCGAAGAACCCGCATTACAACACAGAGGCCGGGCGCAAGAAAGTGCACCAGATGGTGACCGTCGCCGACCTCACCCGCACCGCCTTCATGAACGGCGATCTGTCGACGGTGATGAGCCCGCGCACGGTGATCACCTGGGCCGAAAACGCCGAGATCTTCCGCGACGTCGGCTATGCCTTCCGCCTCACCTTCCTCAACAAATGCGACGAGCTCGAGCGCCAGACCGTGGCCGAGTTCTACCAGCGCCTGTTCGACGAGGAACTGCCGGAAAGCGCGGCCAGCGTGAGTCTGGGGTGAGCCGCCTGCCACGCATATCATCTGCGTGGATCAACCGGGCCTTGGTTTCCGGTATAACTGAGATGTGCAAGGGCCGGCGGCTGCCGCCGGTCAGCGCCGGGCCCGCTCCCCACAGGGCGAGCGCTTCTCGCTCCCTCTGTTGGGCCGGACGCTGCCCTCTGGTATTGGTGCTGTGATGAAAAAACCCAACGACAACCCCGCCGATCCGTTCAAGAAGGCGCTGGCCGAGGCCACCAAGGTCCTGGCCGACAACCCGGAACTGTCGGTCAGCTTCACCGTCGACCCCTCGGGCATCTCGGGCGAACAGGTGCGCCTGCCGCAGGTCAGCCGCCGCATGACCCGCGACGAGGTGCTGCTGGCGCGCGGCACCGCCGACGCGCTGGCCTTGAACCTCAGGTATCACGACGCCGAGACCCACGCCAAATATGCCCCGCAGCAGGGCATGGCGCGCGATCTCTACGAGGCGATGGAAACCGCCCGCTGCGAGGCCATGGGCGCCCGCGACATGCCGGGCACGGCGGGCAATATCGACGCCAAGATCGAACATGAGGCGCGCGGGCGCGGCTATGACCAGATCACCAGCGCCTCGGATGCGCCGCTGGCCACCGCCGCCGGCTATCTGATCCGCCACCTCGCCACCGGGCGCGACATGCCGCCCGCCGCCGCCAATGTGATGGAGCTGTGGCGCGGCTATATCGAGCAGAGTGCCGGCGCGCATCTGGGCGATCTTTCCGAGACACTGTCCGACCAGCAGGGTTTTGCCCGCTTTGCCCGCCAGATCATCGAGGATCTCGGCTATGGCGACCAGCTGGGCGAGGATCCGGACGCCGAGGACGAGGATCAGGAGGACGACGGCGAAGAGGCCGAGGAACAGCCCGATCCCGACTCGACCGGTCAGGATGACAGCCAGGATGACGACGCCGAGGCCAGCCCCGAACAGTCCCAGGACGAGCAGCAGGACATGTCCGAGGCCCAGGTGTCGATGGACGAGATGTCCGACGAGGAGATGGGCGAGGATATCGAGATGCCCGAGGGCGAGGCGCCGCTCGAGCCGCCGGCGCCACAGCCCATTTCCGATGCCGACCCGAACTATGTGGTGTTCCGGACCGAATTTGACGAAGAGATCGCCGCCGAGGATCTGGCCGAGCCGATCGAGCTCGAGCGCCTGCGCGCCTATCTCGACCAGCAGCTGGAACCGCTGAAAGGCGCGGTGTCGCGGCTAGCCAACAAGTTGCAGCGCCGCCTGCAGGCGCAGCAGAACCGGTCGTGGGAGTTCGACCTCGAAGAGGGCATCCTTGATGCCGGCCGTCTGGCGCGCGTGGTGGCCAACCCGACCACGCCCCTGTCCTTCAAACAGGAGAAAGACACCGAGTTCCGCGATACGGTGGTGACGCTGCTTCTGGACAATTCCGGCTCGATGCGCGGTCGGCCGATTTCGATCGCCGCGATCTGCGCCGACGTGCTGGCGCGCACCCTCGAGCGCTGCAGCGTCAAGGTCGAGATCCTCGGCTTCACCACCCGCGCCTGGAAAGGCGGCCAGAGCCGCGAGCAATGGCTGAACGAGGGCCGCCCGCAACAGCCGGGACGGCTCAACGATCTGCGCCACATCATCTACAAATCCGCCGACGCGCCCTGGCGCCGGTCGCGCGACAATCTCGGCTTGATGATGAAAGAGGGGCTGCTCAAAGAAAACATCGACGGCGAGGCGCTGGAATGGGCGCATCGGCGGATGATCATGCGCCCCGAGGCGCGCAAGATCCTGATGGTGATTTCCGACGGGGCGCCGGTGGATGATTCCACGCTGTCGGTGAACCCGGCCAATTATCTGGAAAAGCACCTGCGCGACGTGATCGCCATGGTGGAGAAACGCAAGGCGGTGGAATTGCTGGCAATCGGCATCGGCCATGACGTGACCCGCTATTACCAGCGCGCGGTGACCATCACCGATGTCGAGCAGCTGGCCGGGGCGATGACCGAGCAGCTGGCCGGGCTGTTCGACAGCGATCCGCGCAAACGGGCGCGGGTGCTGGGGATGAAACGGGTCGGCTGAGGGCGGCCGGTGGCAGGGGCGCTGCCCCTCACGTCCAAAATGCAGGCATTTTGGACGCTCACCCCGGGATATTTGCGGCAAGAGAAAAAGCCATTGGGGGGCCTGACGTGATGTTGCAGAGTTTCGAGACCACCTCGGATCCGGCGCAGGGGGCCGGGCGGCTCGCCGCCCTGAGGGCCCATCTGGCCGGGCTCGGGGTTGACGGCTACCTGGTGCCGCGCGCCGATGCCCATCAGGGCGAATACGTGGCGCCGCGCGATGATCGGCTGGCCTGGCTCACCGGGTTTACCGGCTCGGCCGGCTTCTGCGCCGTGCTGCCCGACCGGGCCGGCGTCTTCATCGACGGGCGCTATCGCGAACAGGTGCGCACACAGGTCGACCCGGCGCATTTCACCCCGGTGCCCTGGCCCGAGACCCGGCTCGCGGACTGGCTGCGCGAACATCTTCCCGAGGGCGGCCGGATCGGCCATGACCCGCTGTTTCACACCGCCGGCGAGATCGCGACGCTGCGCGAAGAGCTGGCCGGCAGCGGCATCGCGCTGGTGGCCTGCGAGGATGCGATCGCTGCGGTCTGGCCGGACCAGCCGGCACCGCCGCTCGGCGCGGTCGGCATCTACCCCGAGGCGCTGGCCGGAGAAAGCCATGCCGCGAAACGCACCCGGCTGGCCAAGGTCTTGCAGGAGGCCGGGCAAAGCGCCGCGGTGCTGACACTGCCGGATTCCATCGCCTGGCTGCTCAACATCCGCGGCGCCGACATCCCGCGCAACCCGGTGGCGCACGGCTTCGCCATTCTCCATGCCGATGCCCGCGTCACCCTGTTCATCGACGCGCGCAAGCTGAGCGCGGCGGTGCGCGCCCATCTCGGCGAGGCGGTGCGGATCGAACCCCTCGAGGGTTTCGAGGCTCATCTTGCCGCCGCCAAGGGGCCCCTGCGGCTCGATCGCGCGAGCGTGCCGGCGCGGGTGCCGGATCTGCTCGACCAAAAGGGCGTGGCGTATGAATGGGGCGCCGACCCCTGCGCCCTGCCCAAGGCGCGCAAGTCCGAGGCCGAGATTGCCGCCACCGCGCAGGCGCATCTGCGCGACGGCGCGGCCATGTGCGAGTTCCTGTGCTGGTATGACGCCCATGCCGAGAGCGGGATCAGCGAGATCGACCTCGTCACCCGGCTCGAGCAGTGCCGGCGCGACACCGGGGCGCTCTTGGACATCAGCTTCGACACCATTGCCGGCAGCGGCCCCAATGGCGCGGTGATCCATTACCGGGTGACCGAGGCCAGCAACCGCAGCCTGCAAGGCGGCGATCTGGTGGTGCTGGACAGTGGCGGCCAGTATCTCGACGGCACCACCGACATCACCCGCACCCTGCCGGTGGGCGATGTGGGCGCCGAGGAAAAGGCCGCCTTTACCCGGGTTCTGAAAGGCATGATCGCGGTCTCGCGCCTGGTCTGGCCACGCGGGCTGGCCGGGCAGCACCTCGAGGCCGTGGGCCGGGTGCCGCTGTGGCAGGCGGGGCAGGATTTCGACCACGGGCTGGGCCATGGTGTCGGGGTCTATCTCTGCGTGCACGAGGGGCCGCAGCGGCTGAGCCGGATCAGCGATGTGCCGCTGGAGCCGGGCATGATCCTGTCCAACGAACCGGGCTATTACCGGCCCGGCGCCTTCGGCATCCGCATCGAGAACCTTGTGGTGGTGCGCCCCGCAGCGCCGCCCGAGGGCGGTGACGCGCAGCGCCGGATGCTGTGCTTCGAGACCCTGACCTGGTGCCCGATCGACCGCCGGCTGATCCTGCCCGAACTGCTGACCGGGGCCGAGCGCGACTGGATCGACGCCTATCACGCGACGTGCCGTCAGAAGCTGTCGCCGCGGCTGGCAAAAGCGACGCAAACATGGTTGGATCGGGCCACCGCGCCGCTATGAAGGACGGCGCAAGCCACGTTAGCCCGGGAGATCCGCCGATGAGCCGAACCATCACCATCCGCAAGGCCGAAGGCGTCTGGTCGGTGCGCGCCGGCGGCGCCGTTCTCGGCGAAAGCCGCAACGCGCTGGAACTTTGCGAGGCGGAGCTGCCGCCGGTGATCTATTTCCCGCGCGAGGACATCGCCATGGCCTTTCTCGACCGCAGCGACCACACCAGCCATTGCCCGTGGAAGGGCGACGCCAGCTATTACTCGATCGTCACCAAGAGCCAGACGCTGAAGGACCGGGTCTGGAGCTATGAGGCGCCGCTGGAAGCGGTGGCACGGATCAAGGATCACCTGGCGTTCTACAGCGTCGACGGGATCGCGGTCGAACGCATCTGAGCCGAGCCATTGCCCTGCTTGTGATCCTCAGCTGTGTTCCTCGGCCGCCGTGGCGGCCAGGGCGCGGTTATAGGCCTTGAGCGCATCGACATGGAACAGGGCGCCAAGCAGCTCCGGCGGCTGGTCCTCTCCGGCCAGTGTCACCACCGGGATAAAGGCCAGCCCGGATTTCTCGAAGATCGGCATCGCCGCCTCGAGCGTGGCATTGGCGTCGACATAGACCCCGTCGGAGATCATCTTCCAGCAGGCCTCCGGGGGGGCGGCACGGGGGTCGTCCTTGCCGCGCATCACGCCCGCCACCCGGAACAGCGACAACAGGTACATCTGCGGCCCCGCCGCCACATGGATGTTGCGCCTTTCGAGCTGGGTCAGGAAGAACGAGCGGTCGACCAGCCGCGAGCCGAGCGCGGTCGAGATCGACACCGCCACCATCACCGCCAGCCCGGTCTGCCAGTCGCCGGTCAGCTCGAAGACGATCAGCGTGGTCGAGATCGGCGCCCCCAGCACCGCCGCCGCCACCGCGCCCATACCCGCCAGAGCGTAAAGCGTGACATTGCCCGACACATCCGGGAACACGCTGGTGGCGATCCAGCCAAAGGCCAGCCCGGTCAGCGCCCCGACCATCAGCGAGGGCGAGAACACCCCGCCGCCCATACGGCCCGCCATGGTCACCGAGACCGCGATCACCTTGAGCACGCAGAAGACGATGGCCTCATGCAGCAGCAATTCGCCGGTCAGCGCTGCCGAAGTGGTCTCGTAGCCGACGCCGATGATATGCGGGAACCAGATCGCCATCACCCCGAGCAGCCCGCCCGAGACCGCCGGGCGCAGCCAGCGCGGCAGGCCGGTGCGGTCCTGAATATGGCTGGCCATGTCCTCGGCCCAGAAGATCGTCCACATCAGCGCCACCGAGACAAAGCCGCAGAGCCCGCCGAGCAGCAGAAAGGCCGGCAGTTCCTGATAGAATTGCAAGGCCCCCGAGACCGGCAGGTGGAACTCGGTCACATCGCCGAACTCCAGCCGCGAGATCACCGTGCCGGCGACGCTGGCGATCACGATCGGCGCAAAGGCGTGCACCGCGAAATGGCGCAGCACCACCTCGAGCGCGAACAGCGCCCCGGCGATCGGCGCGTTGAACGAGGCCGAGACCGCCGCCGCCACCGCGCAGCCCAACAGGTCGCGCCCGGTGATGCCGTCGGCCTTGATCCAGTTGCTGACCCAGGTCGAGATCACCCCGGCCATATGCACCACCGGCCCCTCGCGCCCCGAAGAGCCGCCCGAGCTGAGGGTGATCAGCGAGGCAAAGGCCGAGGCGACGCCGGCGGTGCGTTCCACCCGGCCCTCGCGCAGCGCCGCGCCCTCGATCACCTCGGCCACGGTGCGCACCCGCCCGTCGGGGGTGAACCGGTGCAGGATCAGCCCGACCACGAGCCCGCCGACCACCGGCACGATCACCAGCCAGTACCATGGCAGGTGATCCGCGAAACTGTGCAGGTGCAGGACGTCGTCGGTGCCGTAAAGCAGCGCCTGAAGGGCATCGATTCCCTTGCGGAAAAACAGCGCCGCGAAACCGGCGAGAATTCCGATCAGCAGGCTGATGAGCCAGAACTGGAACTGGCTCGGCCCCTTTTCGATCAGCACGCGCCAGCCGCCACGGCAGGTCCTGACCGCGTCGTCCAGGCTTTCGCCCAGGAAGGATCGAAAGGAATTGGCCATACCCGTCACCGGCACCGATTGCTTTATCAAGCTCTAGGATGATTTCGGCACAAAGGCAAAGGGTTGGCGTCGCGCCTTCACCTGTTTCCTAGCCCAGAAGCGCCCGCGCCGCCGCCCGTGCCTCTTCGGTGATCGTATCGCCCGAGAGCATGCGCGCGATCTCGTCGATCCGCGCCGGCGGGTCCAGCGCCACCACCTCGGACAGGGTGCAATCATCGACCACGCGCTTGGCGACCTGCCAGTGATGGCCACCAAGGGCCGCCACCTGCGGCGAATGGGTCACCACCAGCACCTGTCCACCATGTGCCAGTGCCGCCAGCCGCCGCCCCACCGCATCCGCCGTGGCGCCGCCGACTCCGCGGTCGATCTCGTCGAAGATCATGGTCACGCCGCCGGCATCGCCCGCCAGGCAGACCTTGAGCGCCAGCAGGAAGCGGCTGAGTTCGCCGCCCGAGGCGATCTTGGCCAGCGGGCCGGCCGGGGCGCCGGGGTTGGTGGCGACGCAGAAGGCGACCTGATCGCTGCCGTCGGGGCCCGCCTCACCGGCCGCCAGGGCGGTCTGGAACAGCGCGCGCTCCATCTTCAGCGGCGCCAGTTCGGCGCCGACCGCAGCGTCGAGCCGGGTCGCCGCCTCGGCGCGGGCCGCGCTCAGCGCCGCCGCCGCCCGGTCATAGCGCGCCTGGGCCGCGTCCAGCGCCGCCCCGAGCCCGGCCAGCTGCCCGGCGCCCGCGTCCAGCGCCTCGAGCTTGGCGCGCAGATCGGCGGCGAAATCCCCCAGCGCGTCCGGCGCCACGCCGTGCTTGCGCGCCAGCCCCCGGATCGCGAACAGCCGTTCCTCGGTCTGCTCAAGCTGGTGCGGGTCGAAATCCAGCGCCTCGAGACAGCGTTCGACCCCGTCCACCGCTTCGCCAAGCTCGCTCAACGCCCGTTCCAGCGCCGCCAGCGGCGCCTCGAGATGGCCGGCGGTGCCCTCGGCGGCCTCGTCAAGCCAGCGCAGCGCGTCGCCCATCGCCCCCTCGGCGCCGTCGGGGCCAAGGGCGCCATGGGCCCGGCCGACGCTGGCCCGCACCCGTTCGGCGCCCTGCATCAGGCGCCGCCGTTCGTCCAGCTCGGCCTCTTCGCCGGGGCCCGGATCAAGCTGGTCCAGCTCGGCCACCGCATGGCGCAGGAAATCCTCTTCGGCGCGCACCGCCTCGACCGCTGCCTGCGCCGTCTCCAGCGCCCTGGTCGCCGCGCCGCGCGCCTGCCACGCCGCCCGGGTCTCGGCGCGCAGCTCGGACAGCCCGCCGAATGCATCCAGCAGGTCGCGATGCCCGCGCGGGTTCAGAAGGCCACGGTCGTCATGCTGCCCGTGCAGCTCGACCAGCGTGTCGGATAGCCGGCGCAGCACTTCGCCGGAACAGCGCCGGTCATTGACCCATGCGGTCTTGCGCCCGTCGCGCCCGTTGACCCGGCGCAGGATCAGCTCACTGCCGCCCGGTAGCCCGGCCTCGTCGAGAACCGCATGGGCGGCGTGGCCGGCGGGCAGGTCGAACACCGCCACCACCTCGCCCTGCTCGGCGCCCTGACGCACCAGTTCCGCCCTTCCGCGCCAGCCGAGAACGAAGCCCAGCGAATCCAGCAGGATCGACTTGCCGGCCCCGGTCTCCCCGGTCAGCACGTTCAGCCCCGGCTGGAAGGCCAGTTCCAGCCGGTCGATAATCAGCATGTCCCTTATGTCAAGCGAACGCAGCATGCGACTTTCCCGACGCCCCTGCCCGTGTCAGAGCCAGTCGCCCCTGACGGTCTGACGATAGATCTGGCTCAGCCAGCTGCTGCCCTCTTCCTTGGGGAACAGCCCTTCGGCGGTGAGCAGACCATAGCTGTCCTCGTACCATTCGGTCGACTGGTAGTTGTGCCCGAGGATGGCGCCGGCGGTCTGGGCCTCGTCGGTCAGGCCCAGCGACAGATAGGCCTCGACCAGCCGGTGCAGCGCCTCGGGGGTCTGGGTGGTGGTCTGGAAATCCTCGACCACGATCCGGAAACGGCTGATCGCCGCCGCGAAATGGCCGCGCCGCAGGTAGAAGCGCCCGACCTCCATCTCCTTGCTCGCCAGATGGTCGAAGGCAAGGTCGAACTTCAGCTTGGCGGCATTGGCGTATTCGCTGTCGGGATAGGTCTCGATCACCTTGCGCAGCTCTTGCAGGGCCTCGAAGGTCAGCTTCTGGTCGCGGCCGACCTCGTCGATCTGGTCGTAATAGGTCAGCGCCAGCAGATACTGGGCATAGGCCGCGTCATCGTCGGCCGGGTAGAAATCCATGAACCGCTGCGCGGCGGCGCGGCTTTGTTCGTAATCCTCGGCCTTGTGATAGGAAAAGGCCTGCATGATGAGCCCGCGCTTGGTCCATTCCGAATAGGGATAGAGCCGTTCGATCTCGGAGAAGAAATAGCCCGCATCCTCGGGCTTGTTGCGCGCCAGTTCGAATTCGCCGCGTTCAAAGATCTGTTCGGCGGTGAAGGTCTCCATCGGGATCTTGCCGCGCCGGACCTGTTCCGAGGTGCTGTTGCCGCAAGAGGCGAGAATCGCGACCGTCAGTACCGCACCAAGCAATTTGCCCCGCGATCCAAAGCCCGTCATGCTGCTCTACCTCTTGATCCGTTGCGGCAGGTTCCTGCCCTTTGACAAGCTGTTAGCACAGAAAATTGCGGTGCAAAACGACTTTGACAGGAATCCGCCGATCGGTGTCAGGCGACGGCGGGGATTTCCGCCAGATGCACGCCGGCGCCGGGAAGGCGGGCAGCGGTGCGGGCATCGCATTCGACGATGCGCAGGGCACCGGGGGTGGCGAACAGGGTGCGCAGCAGTTCGTTGGTCAGCGCGTGCCCGGCGCGGATGCCGGTATAGCGGCCCAGAATCGGCGCGCCGGCAAGGTAGAGATCGCCGAGCGCATCGAGCATCTTGTGGCGCACCGCCTCGTCGGCATGGCGCAGCCCGCCGGGGCTCAGCACCGCGTCGCCGTCGACCACGACGGCGTTTTCCAGGGTGCCGCCAAGCGCCAGCCCGTTGGCATGCATCGCCTCGACGTCTTCCTTGCGGCAGAAGGTGCGGCTGTCGCAAAGCTCGCGCACGAAACTTCCGTTGGCCATGGTCAGCGACTTGTCCTGGATGCCGATGGCCTCATCGGCGAAATCGATGTGAAAGTCGATGCTCAGGCCCGGCGCGGGGGCCAGCGAGGCCGAGGCCGCACCACGTTGCACGGTGACGGTCTTGAGAATTTCCAGCGCCCGCACCGGCACCGTCTGCGCCACCAGCCCGGCTTCGAGAATGGCGCGCACGAAGGGGGCCGCGCTGCCATCGAGGATCGGCACTTCCGGGCCGTCGATCTCGATCAGCGCGTTGTGCACGCCGGTACCGGCGAGCGCCGCCATCACATGTTCGATGGTCGATACGGAACTGCCGGCGCCATTGATGATGCGGGTGCAAAGCGCGGTCTGCTCCACCGCGTCCCAGCGCGCCGGGATCAGCGCATCCCCGATCAGAATATCCGCACGGCGAAACCAGATGCCGTAGTCCGCCGAAGCCGGGTGGATGACCATATGCACGGGTTTACCCGAATGCAGCCCGACCCCGGTGAAGTGAATGGATGATTTGACCGTGTTTTGCACGTTGTTCCCCAGATGGCACGGCCTGTCCCCACGCGACCGCACCTTGGAGGTAAAGGACGCCCCCCCCAGACTCAACTCAAAGATTGCAACCTTCGGCAACAGCACCGCCGGCAATAGGCAGTTCACCGCCCAACCCAGCTTAAGACCCTGTTTAAAAACAAAAAAGCCACCTCTCGGGTGGCTGGATTTCTGTAACATATGTTACAAGTTTTAGGCTTTCTGTCCTTTTCCGCGAGTCGCCGCGACCGGGGCACAACCGGCAAAGGCCGGGTCCCGAGGGGACAGCGCCGAACCGGCGCCTGCCCCCGGGGCCTCGGGTGGGCTCAGTTGGCCTGACGTCGCAGGAAGGCCGGGATCTCGATCCGGTCCTGGTCGTCCTCGATCTCGGCCTGGGGCTGCACGGCATGCATGCCGGGCTGCTGGCGCAGCTGCGGCTGGGCGCTGCGGGCCGTCGGTTCGCTGCCGTGACCGGTCATGCGGCCGATCAGCGAGTTCAGCCCGAAACCGCCGCGCTTGACCTCTTCGCTGCGCGCCGGTGCGGCCGGCTGCGGCGCGGCAGACGCCGCCGGTGCCTTGCTGGCGGCGGCCTTCAGCCGTTGCAGCACTTCGGGCGACGGGGTGCCGAGCGGCGGCGCCTTGGGGGCGACAAAGCTTTCGACCTCGTCTTCCTCATAGCTGTCGGCCTGCGGCGGGAAGGCGGCGACGCGCGGCTGATAGGCCGGCGGCGGCAACTCGTCGGCAGCTTCGGCGACCGGCGCCTCTTCGAAGATGTCTTCCATCTGCTCGGTGGCCGCGACGCGTTCGGCATCCATGTCGCCAAACAGCGAAGGCTCGGCGACCTGCCGTTGCATGGTCGCGGCCACGGCCTCTTCGACCGGGGCTTCGGCGACGGTTTCCTCGACCGGCTGCTCCAGCACATGCGGCTCGAGCGGCGCACGCATCGGGCGGCGGGTCGGGATCTCGGCCTGCACGTCCAGCGCGTCGATGCCGGTGGCGACCACCGAAACGCGCATCGCGCCGTCAAGGTTTTCGTCAAGGGTCGAGCCGACGATGATATTGGCGTCGGGGTCGACCTCTTCGCGGATGCGGTTGGCGGCTTCGTCCAACTCGAACAGGGTCAGGTCGTGACCGCCGGTGATGTTGATCAGCACGCCGCGCGCGCCGCGCAGGCTGATCTCGTCCAGAAGCGGGTTGGCAATCGCCTTTTCCGCCGCCTGGATGGCGCGATCCTCGCCGGTCGCCTCGCCGGTGCCCATCATCGCCTTGCCCATCTCGTCCATCACCGCGCGCACGTCGGCGAAGTCGAGGTTGATGAGACCCGGGCGCACCATCAGGTCGGTGACCCCCTTGACGCCCTGATACAGCACGTCGTCGGCCATCGAGAAGGCCTCGGTGAAGGTGGTCTTTTCGGTCGCCAGGCGGAACAGGTTCTGGTTGGGAATGATGATCAGCGTATCGACGACCTTTTGCAGGGCATCGACACCCTCTTCGGCCTGGCGCATGCGCTTGGCGCCTTCGAACTGGAACGGCTTGGTCACAACGCCGACGGTCAGCACGCCGAGTTCACGGGCGGCCTGGGCGATGATCGGCGCCGCTCCGGTGCCGGTGCCGCCGCCCATGCCGGCGGTGATGAAGCACATATGCGCCCCGGCCAGCTGATCGACGATCTGTTCGATGCTTTCTTCGGCCGCAGCCGCGCCGACAGTGGCGCGTGCCCCGGCGCCGAGCCCCTCGGTCACTTTCACGCCAAGCTGGATGCGGCTTTTCGACTTGCTTTGCTGAAGCGCCTGCGCGTCCGTGTTGGCGACCACGAAATCGACGCCGTCCAGCGCCTTTTCGATCATGTTGTTCACCGCGTTGCCACCGGCACCGCCCACGCCAAACACCGAGATACGAGGCTTCAGGTCCGCCTGCTCGGGCATCGTCAGATTGAGAGTCATAATATCCGCCTGTCTGTATTCCTGCCCACCTTGGGCGAGCGCATTTTCTGCCTATTGCCCTTATTATTAGCCGAAGCCCACTGAATCGTCACGAGAAAAAGCGTCTTTACCCACGAAATATGGACAAAAATCCGCCACAATTAGCGGTATCTCGCCAAATTGCGCAGATATTGCGGGCCGGACACCACCCACCACAACACGAAAGGCATCCACCCCGCAGCACGGACCGGAAGAGCCTTCGTCAATTTTACTCGGGACCACTGCTCGGCCCGCCTGTTCCGCCCTGTCGGCGGTTGCTCGCAAGTCTAGGGGATGGCCGGGCAAAGGTCACCCCCAAAATGCCCCTTTCCCCCTACCAGTTGTCGCGGAACCACTTCACCGCCTTGCGCAGCGAGCGCGCCGGGTAGCGCTCGACCGGGAGGTCGAAATCCCACCATTCGTCCTGCGGATGGGTGGCAAACAGGCACATGCCCACGGCGCCGGCAAAACCCGGCCCGGTCGCCGCCTGCGGCAGGCCGTGGACGCGCATCGGGCGCCCCAGCCGCACCTGCTGGCCAAGGATCTTCGAGGCCAGCCCGTCAAGTCCGGGGATCTGGCTGCCGCCGCCGGTCAGCACGATCTGCTGGCTCGGAAGATGCTCGAAGCCGGCCGCGTCGAGACGTTCGCGCACCTCTTCGAGGATTTCCTCGACCCGTGGCCGCATGATGCCGATCAGCTCGGCGCGGCTGACCGTGCGCCGGTCGTGTTCCCAGTCGCCGGTGTCGCCCTCGAGCTCGATCATCTCGCGGTCGTCCATGCCGGTGGCATGCACCCCGCCATAGAAGGTCTTGATGCGCTCGGCGGTCGCCGCCGGCACCTGAAGCCCCATCGAGATGTCGCCGGTCACGTGATCGCCGCCCATGCGCACCGCGTCGGCATAGATCATGTGTTTCTTGATGAAGATCGAGATGCTGGTCGAGCCGCCGCCCATGTCGACACAGGCCGCGCCCAGTTCCTGTTCATCCTCGACCATGGCCGAGAGCCCGGCGACATAGGCCGAAGAGGCGATCCCGGCCAGTTCCAGATCGCAGCGTTTGACGCATTGCGCGAGGTTCTGAACGGCGGTGGCGTCGACGGTCAGCATATGCATGTCGGTGGCCAGCTGCTGGCCCATCTGGCCGCGCGGATCGGACAGGCCCGAGCGGTTGTCGAGGGCAAAATTCACCGGCTGCGCATGCAGCACCTCGCGCCCGGCGCCGTAATCCGGCACCTCGCAGGCGGCCAGCACCCGCGCCACGTCCTGTTCGCTCACGATATGCCCCTCGAGGTCGATCGCCCCGGCCAGCCCGTAAGAGCGCGGCGCCGCGCCCGAGAAACAGGCGATCACGTGATCGACGCGGATATTGGCCATCTTCTGCGCCGCCTGAAGCGCGGTGCGGATCGCACGCTCGGTTTCCTGCATCGCCTCGATCTCGCCGAAACGCACCCCGCGCGAGCGCGTGGTGGCGGCGCCGATCACCCGAAAGCCGCTCTGCCCGGCCATCGGGCCGATGCCCTCGACCTCGGCCAGCTTGTCGGTGCCGTCGAAGCGCAGCACAAGGCAGGCGATCTTGGAACTGCCGACATCCAGCACCGCCACCACGCCGCGCTGCATGGCGGCCTTGCGCATGTTGCGCATGGCGCGCTGTGAATCATATAGCCCGATCATTGCTCTGCCCTTCCAACCTGTATCTGACGTATCTGCCACCATTTCTCGACCGACCGCGCCGCGATCCGGATCGTCGGACGCGCCGCCAGACGCATGTCGACGACCGCGAGATCACGCGCCAGCATGTCCTGCGCCTGACTAAGCGCGATCACCCGCTCCAGCGCCTGCACGGCGCCCGTTTCCGGCAAAAGAATGCGTTGCTGGCGGTCCAGGACCACGTCCCAGCGCCGCTCGCCGATGCGAACCAGGCCGCGCATCCGCCCCGCCAGCGGCCCGGCGGCGGCAAACAGCGCCAGGGCCTCTTTCACCTGTTCCTCGGCCCCGGCCCCCGCCATCAGCGGCAGATCGGGGTGCGCCCTGCGGCTCGCCGCGTTGGCGACCACGAAACCCTCGGCATCGACCAGCGCCAGCCCGCGCCGCGAACGCCACAGGATCACCGGGTCACGCTCGGTCACCGCCACCTGCAGAATGCCGCCCGGCCGGATGCGCACCGCCACCGTCTCGATCGCCGGCAACTCGGCGATCCGCTCCTGGATCTGGCCAAGGTCGAGATCGAACGAGCTGGTCGGAAAGTCGATCGGCACGATCTCGCGGATGTCCTCGGCGATGCTGGTGCCGGCACCGTCGATGGCCATCACGTTGACCATGAACTCGGGCCGGGTCTCGATGCTGGTGCGGATGTCGTAGAAGGCCATCACCAGCCGGTCGCGGCGATCCTGATCGGACAACCAGATGCCGGCGACGGCGAACATCACGATGAAGGGCAGGAACACCCGCAGGAACAGGCGGAAGAAGGGCGTCAGCATCAGGCGCTGGTAGCGCCAGGCCCAGACCGAGGGCGCGGGATCGCTTCTGCCCTTCACCTGTTGCACGAGGCATCCTCCACCATCCAGGCGCAGAACTCGGCAAAGGAAATGCCCAGATGCGCCGCCTGTTCAGGCGCCAGCGAGGTCGGCGTCATGCCCGGCTGGGTATTGGTCTCGAGCAGGATCAGCCCGTCGCGCCCGCGCGCCTCGTCCCAGCGGAAATCGGTGCGGCTGACACCGCGACAACCGAGAGCGCGATGCGCGCGCAGGGCGTAATCAAGACAGGCTTCGGTGATCTCCTGCGGTATCTCGGCCGGGATCACGTGGCGCGAGCCGCCTTCCTTGTACTTGGCGTCGTAGTCGTACCAGCCGTCGGTGAGGATGTCGGTCACCCCGAGGGCGCGCTCGCCCATGACCGTGGTGGTCAGCTCGCGCCCCGGCGCATAGGTCTCGACCATCACCCGGTCGGGCATGTCACTTGACAGCTGCGGCGGGCCGTTGCTGGCCTCGTGAACGATATAGATGCCGACCGAAGAGCCTTCGTTGTTGGGCTTGACCACATAGGGCGGCGCCATCACGTGCCGCGCCCGCGCCTCGTCCCGGTCGCAGATGACACTGTCGACCACCGGCAGCCCGGCGGCGCGGTAGACATCCTTGGAACGCTGCTTGTCCATCGCCAGCGCCGAGGCCAGAACCCCGGAATGGGTATAGGGCAGAGCCAGCCATTCAAGGATGCCCTGCACGCAGCCGTCCTCGCCCCAGCGCCCATGGAGGGCGTTGAACACCACGTCCGGCCTGACCTGTTGCAACAGGGCCACGAGATCGATGCCCGCATCGATCTCGACCACTTCGAATCCACTATCCCGCAGCGCGGCCGCGCATTCCCGCCCGGATGTCAGCGACACCTCGCGCTCGGCCGAGGGGCCGCCCATCAATACCGCGACTTTGGGGTTTGCCCTGCTCGACATACCCACCTTGCCTCAATGTCCCGGACCTTAAGGTCCTGTTTTGTCTGTATTTTCCGGGCCAGTTCTTGCCTGCGGCCCGAATGCTATCGCGCGCCCGGTTCACCGATGCGCTTGATCTCCCATTCTAGCTCTATTCCGCTGTTTTGGAAAACCCTTTTTCTGACCTCTTCGCCAAGATTTTCCAGATCCGCGGCGCTGGCGCCGCCGGTGTTGATCAGGAAATTCGAGTGTTTCTCGCTCATCTGCGCGCCGCCGATCCGGGCCCCGCGCATGCCGGCGTCGTCGATCAGCTTCCAGGCCTTGAGGTCGTGCACGTCGTCCTCGCGCCCGGTGCTGGAAAAACCGGCCGGGTTGCGAAAGGTGCTGCCCGCCGAGCGGTCCTTGGTCGGCTGGGTGGCATCGCGCCGCGCCAGCTGCGCCTCCATCCGGGCCGCCAGCGCCTCGGGCTCGCCGCGCGGGGCCTCGAAGGTGGCCTCGACGATGACCCAGCCCTCGGGCAGGTCGCTCTCGCGGTAGCGAAAGGCAAGCTCTTCGGCGCTCAGCGTCACCAGCGCGCCCTGCCGCGTCACGGCGCGGGCCGAGACGAAGACATCGGCGACATAGGTGCCGTAACAGCCGGCATTCATCCGCACCGCGCCGCCGATGGCGCCGGGAATGGTGCGCAGGAAGGTCAGGTCCAGCCCCGCCGCCGCCGCCCTGCGCGCCACATGGGCGTCCAGCGCCGCGACCCCGGCCGTGACCCGGGTGCCGTCGATCTCGATGCCGTTGAAGCCGCGCCCCATGCGGATCACCACCGCCCGCAGCCCGCCGTCGCGCACGATCAGGTTCGACCCCACCCCCATGGGAAAGACCGCCACATCCGGGTCCAGCGCCTTCAGGAAGGCCGCCAGATCGGCGATGTCGGCAGGCTGGAACAGCCAGTCGGCCGGGCCGCCGACGCGCAGCCAGGTCAGATCGGCCAGCGCCCTGTGCGGGGTCAGCGCGCCGCGGGTGTCGGGCATCTGTGTCATGTCGCTCTCCTTGCCAGCGGGGTTTAGCGGCTGGCCGCCCCGAAAGGCAAGCACTCAGCCGCGCGACAGGCGCCGCCGCAGCCACCGGGCGGCATGGATCAGCGGCCAGCGCAGCACCGACAGCGCTGCCAGCAGGACCGCCAGCGTCACCCAGAGACCGTTCTGCCAGTACAGCCAGACCAGCAGCGGCAGCCCGATCGCGATCATCGCATAGGCAAAGCGCCAGTGATGGTCGCGGCTGGGCCACATGGCGCGCAGGTTGGCCACCACCAGCCACACGAGCGCCAGGATCAGCGAGCCGCTCATGACGCCGCGAAAAGATTGGCCGCCAGCGCCCCGGCCGACAGCACCAGCCCGCAGACCGGCACCGCCATCGGCACCCGGAACGGCGCCGCCGGGGCGCGGCGCTTGAGCAGGATCAGCGCCAGGTTGATGACCACGAAGACCCCGAGCAAGGTCGACGAGGTGGCCTCGGCCAGCACCCCGACATCCAGCAGCAGGGCACCAAGGATCACCCCCGCCCCGATCAGCAGGCTGACCAGCACCGGGGTGGCGAAACGCGGGTGGGCGTGATGGAACAGCGCCAGCGCCGGGCTGCGCTTGCCAAGACCGAACAGCACCCGGCTGGCCATCACGATCTGCGCCAGCACCCCGTTCATCGCGGCAAAGACCGCGATCGCGGACAGGAACCGCCCCTCGCCGCCCGCCCCGGCCTGCCAGACAAGGGCCAGCGGCTTTTCACTGCCCGACAGGGTCGCCAGCGGCACCGCGCGCACCGTGGCCCAGGCGACCAGCGTATAGATCAGCGTGGTCAGCACCAGCGACAGGATGATCGCCAGCGGCAGGTTGCGCTCGGGCCGGGCCACCTCTTCGGCCATGTTGACGATATCCTCGAAACCGATGAAGGCGAAGAAGGCCAGCACCGCGCCGGCGCCGATTGCCGGCCAGAGCGGCACCGGCAGCGCCTGCGTGACGGTCACGGGCGGCGCATTGGCCCCGGCCCAGACCACCAGCGCCAGCCCGAGCAGCTCGACCGCCGTGAACAGCGCCGCCAGCGACAGGCTTTCCATCACCCCGATCACCGCCACCACGGTCAGCGCCCCGCCAATGGCCAGGATCGCCAGCGTGCGCGGCAGATCGACCACCGCCAGCAGATAGCCCACGCCGCCACGCAGCACGGCGGCGGCCGAGATCATGCCCACCGCCACGATGGCCAGCCCCATCAGCAGCGCCAGCACCTCGGAGCGCATGGCGGTGCCGACATAGGCGGCCTCGCCCGCCGCCTCGGGAATGCGGGTGGAAAACTCGGCATAGCTCAGCGCCGTCGGCGCCGCGATCGCCCCGGCCAGCAGAAAGGAGACCGGCGCCCAGAGCCCGGCCTGTCCGGCCACCGCCCCGACCAGAACGTAGATCCCGGCCCCGACCATGACCCCGACGCCATAGGCGGTCAGAAGCCCCAGTCCGATCCGTCGTTTCAACTGTTCCGCCATCATCGCCTCCTCGGCGATCCCGGCCGCAAGAGGTCGCCCGGGCGGAATTTTCTAGAAAATTTCCCGCCTAGGTCAAGCGCTGCGCGAGATTGTTGGCCCAGACGCTGATCGTGCCGGCCCCCAGACAGACCACGATATCGCCCGGTTTCGCCTCGGCGCGCACCAGCGCCTCAAGGTCTTCTTCGCTGGTCACGGCGCTGGCGTGGCGATGGCCATGCGCCACCAGCCCGGCCACCAGATCGTCACGCGAAGCGCCCTCGATCGGCGCCTCTCCGGCGGCGAAGACCTCGGCGATGCCGACCACGTCGGCCTCGTTGAAACAGGCGCAGAAATCCTCGAAAAGCGAGGCCAGCCGGGTATAGCGGTGCGGCTGGTGCACCGCGATCACCCGCCCGTCGCAGGCCTGGCGCGCCGCCTTCAGCACGGCGGCGATCTCGACCGGGTGATGACCATAGTCGTCGATGATCGGAATTCCCTGCCATTCGCCGACCTTGGTAAAGCGCCGGTTGACGCCGCCAAAGGCGGCCAGCGCCTCGCGGATCTCGTCGCCGGTCATGCCGAGGTGCCGCGCCACCGCCACTGCGCTCAGGGCGTTGGAGACATTGTGATCGCCCGGCATCGGCAGGCTGCAACCGTCGATCCGGCCACCCTCGGCCTGCAGCAGGATGTCGAAATGCGCCACCCCGGCGCGATAGCTCAGGTTCACCGCCCGCACGTCGGCCTGGGCGTTGAAGCCGAAGGTCACCACCCGCCGGTCGGTGATCCTGCCGACCAGGGTCTGGACGTCGGGGTCGTCGGTGCAGCACACCGCCAGCCCGTAGAAGGGAATGTTCGAAACGAACTCGAGAAAGCCGCGATGCAGGTTCTCCTCGGTGCCCCAGTGCTCCATGTGTTCGGGGTCGATATTGGTGACGATGGCGATCGTTGCCGGCAGGCGGTTGAAGGTGCCGTCGCTCTCGTCGGCCTCGACCACCATCCATTCGCCGTCGCCGACCCGGGCGTTCGAGCCATAGGCATGGATGATGCCGCCGTTGATCACCGTGGGGTCAAAACGGCCGTGGTCCAGCAGCGCCGCCACCATGGTCGTGGTGGTGGTCTTGCCATGGGTGCCGGCCACCGCGATGTTCGACTTCAGCCGCATCAGCTCGGCCAGCATCTCGGCCCGGCGCACCACCGGCAGGCCGCGCCGCCGGGCCTCGTCCAGTTCGGGGTTGCCCGGCTTGATGGCGCTCGAGATCACCACCACCTCGGCATGGTCGAGGTTCTCGGCCTTCTGCCCGACGAAGAGATGCGCGCCGCGCTCGACCAGCCGATCGGTGATCTTCGAGGTCTTGAGGTCGGATCCCTGCACCACGTAACCGTGGTTGAGCAGCACCTCGGCGATGCCCGACATGCCGATGCCGCCGATGCCGACAAAATGGATCGGGCCCACGTCTCCGGGCAGTTTGGTCGCAGCGCTCATCGCATCCCTTCCTTACATCTCTTCCTTGCTGGCCAGCATTTCCACCAATGCCACCAGGTTGTCCGTCGCCTCGGGCCGCCCCACCGACAGCGCCGCCTGCGCCATGCGGCTGGCGCCCTCGGGGTCGCCGAGCACCATGGCGATCTGTTCGCCCAGGCTCTCGACGGTCAGCCGTCGTTCGGGGATCAGCACCGCCGCTCCGGCATCGACCAGCCCGCGCGCATTGGCGGTCTGGTGATCCGCCGTCGCCGCCGCGAAGGGGATCAGGATCGAGGGGCGGCCGATGACGCTGATATCGGCAACGCTCGAGGCCCCCGAGCGCGAGATCACCAGCTGCGCCTCGCTGAGGCGGCGCGGCACGTCCTGGAAAAAGCTCTGCACGTCGGCGGCGATCCCGGCCTCGGCATAATAGGTCGCCACCCGCTCCAGATCCTCGTCGCGCGCCTGGTGGCTGACCCGGACATTGCGCAGGATCTCGGCCGGCAGCCCGGCGATCGCCGCCGGCACCGTGTCGCTCAGGATCCGCGCCCCCTGGCTGCCGCCGATCACCAGCACCGACATCGGGTAGTCGCCGGGGGCGATATAGCCGGCCCCGGCGCGTTCCAGCACCGCCGCGCGCACCGGGTTGCCGGTATGCATCGCCTCGACCCCCTCGGGCAGCGCCGTCGGCCAGGTGCCGCAGGCGACCATGTCGACGCGCGGCGCGAAATGGGTGTTGACCCGGCCCAGCACCCCGTTCTGCTCCTGGATCATCCGCGGCAGGCCCATCACCCAGGCCGCGGCCATCGCCGGAATGCTCGGATAGCCGCCGAAACCGACCACCACCTCGGGGCGCTCGCGGCGGAATTTCACCATCGTCGCCACCACCCCGCCGAGAATGCGGAAGGGCACCGCCAGCCGCGCCAGGGCACCGCCCCGGGCAAAGGTGGCGCTCGACACCTGGTCGATCTCGACCGAATGCGGGAAACCGCCGGTATAGCGGGCGCCGCGCGCATCGGTGGTCAGGCGCACCCGCCAGCCCTTGCGCAGCATCACCTCGGCCAGCGCCTGCGCCGGGAACATGTGGCCGCCGGTTCCGCCCGCCGCGATCACCAGCAATGGCTTTGGTCTCATCTCATGTGTCCCCGAAGAATCTCGCCGATCTCGCCCTGCGGGCGCGAGCGGGTAAACGCCAAAAGCATGCCGACTGCAATACCCCCGGCGATCAGCGAAGAGCCGCCATAGCTGACGAAGGGCAGCGTCATGCCCTTGGAGGGCAAGAGCCGCACCGCCACCCCCATGTTGACCATCGCCTGAACGCCGAACATCGCCGCCAGCCCGGTGCCGGCGAGGCGGATGAAGGGATTGCGCTCGCGCATCAGGCGGAAAAAGCTGCGCACCACCACGCTGGCGTAAAGCGCGATCACCACCAGCACCAGGATCAGCCCGTATTCCTCGGCCGCCACGGCGATGATGAAATCCGTATGCGCGTCGGGCAGCGACCACTTGACCTGCCCCTCGCCGACGCCGACGCCGTAGAGCCCGCCCTCGCGGATCGCGTTGGTGGCATAGCCGATCTGCGTCGTCGGATCGACCGAACGGTCGAGAAAACCGTCGATGCGGCGCGCGAAATGCTCGGAATTGACATAGGCGATGCGCGCCGCCGGATAGATCGACAGGATGATCGCCCCGATCAGCGTCATCGGCGCCCCCGAGACGAAATACATCACCCCCCAGCCGAACAGGATCAGGCTCGCCTGGCCGAAATCGGGCTGCATCGCCAGCATCAGCACGATGGTCACCATCAACAGGAACGACCACAGCCGCCCCGGCGGGCCGTTGATTTCCTCGTTGGCCGCCATCAGCCAGGCGGCGACGATCACGAAGGCCGGCTTGAGAAACTCCGAGGGCTGCAGGCTGGCAAAGCCAAGGCTGTACCAGCGCACCGCGCCCTTGCCGAAATCGGTGCCCAGCACCGGCAGCAGGGCCATGGCCACGAAGGCAACGACGAACCCCAGCGTCGCCAGACGCCGCACCAGCACCGGGCTCATCATCGATGTCAGCAGCATCGCCACCAGCGCCGCACCGCCGAAAACCACCTGTTTCTGCACGTAGTGAAAGGGGGCGAAACCGTTCTTGGCCGCCAGCGGCGGCGAGGCCGCCATGCCCAGAAGAAGACCGATGCCGAAAAGCATCAAAACCGCCGCCATGGACCATTTGTCCACCGTGCGCCACCACTTGGGAAGAACCGGCTCGCCGCCCCTGACGGGAAGCGTGCCATAGACCATCTCTGTCATCGGATATCCGCCGATCTGCCTCGTTTCACGCCCGGTTTTCCGGGTCTGTGGCACGATCCTACCACGCGCGGCCGACCTTGCAAAGCGCCACCTCGGCGCCAGCAGCATTCCGCCCGCCGCTTTCTCTTGCCCGAAATATCCCGGGGTGAATGAGCGCCGGCGGCGCTCAGAGGGGCAGCGCCCCTGCCCCGCGACACCGTCGCGCCGCGCGTCGTTTTTTTGTCGCATATGCCCGGCGAAGCGGCCGCCGCGCTTGCATGACCGGCCCGGGCCGCGTAAACCGCCCGGCGAACCAAGCGCAAGGAAGACCCATGCCCGTTCTCGTGATGAAATTCGGCGGCACCTCGGTCGCCAATCTCGACCGCATCAAACGTGCCGCCAAGCGGATCGGCGTCGAAGTGGCCAAGGGCTACGACGTCATCGTCATCGTCTCGGCGATGTCCGGCAAGACCAATGAGCTGGTGGGATGGGTCGACGAAACCTCGCCGCTCTACGATGCCCGCGAATTCGACGCCGTGGTCTCCTCGGGCGAGAATGTCACCGCCGGCCTGATGGCGCTGACGTTGCAGGAAATGGACGTGCCGGCGCGCAGCTGGCAGGGCTGGCAGGTGCCGGTGAAGACCACCAGCGCCCATGCCTCGGCGCGGATCGAGGAGATCCCCACCGACAATATCATGGCCAAGTTCGGCGAGGGCATGCGCGTCGCCGTCGTCGCCGGCTTCCAGGGCATCAGCCCCGAGGGCCGCATCACCACCCTCGGCCGGGGCGGGTCGGACACCACGGCGGTGGCCTTTGCCGCCGCCTTCGGCGCCGAGCGCTGCGACATCTACACCGATGTCGACGGCGTCTACACCACCGACCCGCGGGTCTCGCCCAAGGCACGCAAGCTGGAAAAGATCGCCTTCGAGGAAATGCTGGAACTGGCCTCGCTCGGGGCCAAGGTATTGCAGACCCGTTCCGTCGAACTGGCAATGCGCTATAAAGTGAAACTGCGGGTGCTGAGCTCGTTCGAAGAACAATCCGATGAGGCAGGCACCCTGGTCTGCGATGAGGAGGAAATCATGGAATCCAACGTAGTTGCCGGAGTCGCCTTCAGCCGCGACGAAGCCAAAATGACCCTCATCTCGGTCGCCGACCGTCCGGGCATCGCCTCGGTGATCTTCGGCTGCCTCAGCGATGCCGGGGTCAATGTCGACATGATCGTGCAGAACATCTCGGAAGAGGGCCGCACCGACATGACCTACAGCCTGCCCACCGATCAGGTCAAACGCGCCGAGAAGGCGCTGGCCGAACTCAAGGCCTCGGGCGGTCTCAACTTCAGCGACCTCGACATCGACACCGAGGTCGCCAAGGTCTCGGTCGTCGGCATCGGCATGCGCTCGCAATCGGGCGTCGCCGCCAAGATGTTCAAGGTGCTCTCCGACGAGGGCATCAACATCCGCGTCATCACCACCTCGGAAATCAAGATCTCGGTGCTGATCGACCGCAAATACGTCGAGCTTGCCGTGCAGGCGCTGCACGACGCCTTCGAGCTCGAAAAAGCCGCCTGAAACCGGCCCCGCGCGCGACGGCCGGGCCGGCCCGTCGCGGGCCGGAGCAAAGCGACCATGCCCGGCGGCACCGGACCGGCGCCGCGCCGCGCGCCGGCGGTCTTCGCGCGGAGTGAAAAACGCGTTCCTATCGCGCGTCGTATGTGGTCTATTCGGACGAAAACACAACCAGCCGGGGAAATGCGTGGATATGTCCGAACGCACTCAATCTGAAAGCCGCAAGCTGCTGGGCCGGTTGCGCGACGCATTGGCCGAAGAGGCCGCCGGCCAGGCGCGGCTTGACAAGGTGACGCATCTGATCGCCTCGTCCATGGGCGCCGAAGTGTGCTCGATCTACCTGTTCCGCGACCAGGAAACGCTCGAGCTCTGCGCCACCGAGGGGCTCAACCCGGACGCGGTGCACCAGACCCGGCTGCGGATCGGCGAGGGGCTGGTGGGCCGGGTCGCGCGCACCTCGCGCATCGTCAACACCGCCAATGCCCCTTCGGAAAAGGGGTTCCGCTACATGCCGGAGACCGGCGAGGAAATCTATTCCTCCTTCTGCGGCATTCCGATCCAGCGCCTCGGCGAGAATCTCGGCGTGCTGGTGGTGCAGTCCAAAGAGGCGCGCGATTTCCTTGCCGACGAGATCTATGCGCTGGAAGTGGTCGCCATGGTGCTGGCCGAGATGACCGAGCTCGGCGCCTTTGTCGGCGACAATGCCGCGATGGGCGCGCGCCATCAGCAACATGTCATGTTCAAGGGCAGCTGCGCCCAGGAAGGCGCCGCCGAGGGCCATGTCTGGCTGCACGAGCCGCGGGTGGTGGTCACCAACCCGATCGCCGAGGACCCCGAGGTCGAGCTGGGGCGCCTGCATGACGCGGTCGATCATCTGCGGGTCGGGGTCGACAAGATGCTCGACGGCGCCGCCGGCGGCGACAAGGAGCAGATGCAGGTTCTCGAGGCCTACCGGATGTTTGCCAATTCCAAGGGCTGGATGCGGCGCATGGAGCAGGATATCTCGCAGGGCCTGTCGGCCGAGGCCGCCGTCGAGAAGGAACAGAACACCGCGCGCACCCGCATGGAGCAGGTCACCGATGCCTACCTGCGCGAGCGGCTGCACGATCTTGACGACCTGTCGAACCGCCTGTTGCGCATCCTCACCGGACAGGGCGCCGAGACCGGCGCCGAGATGCCCGCCGACCCGATCCTGATCGCGCGCAACATCGGCCCTGCCGAGCTGCTGGAATACGGCCGCAACCTGCGCGGCATCGTGCTTGAAGAGGGCTCGGTCGGCAGCCACGCCGCGATCGTCGCCCGGGCGCTGGCGATCCCGCTGGTGATCCACGCCGAGCGCATCACCACCGAGGCGCTGAACAACGATCACATCCTCGTCGACGGCGAGGCCGGCTCGGTGCACCTGCGCCCCGACGACAACGTCGTCACCGCCTTCCGCGACAAGATGGCGATGCAGGCCCAGGCGCAGCAGCGCTATGCCTCGATCCGCGACAAGCCGGCGACCACGCTGGACGGCGTCACCATCGGCATGCAGATGAACGCCGGTCTGATGGCCGACCTGCCGAGCCTCGACAGTTCTGGGGCCGAAAGCGTCGGCCTGTTCCGCACCGAATTGCAGTTCCTGATCCGCAACCAGATGCCGAAACGCACCGAACTGGCGGCGCTTTATTCCAGCGTCATCGACTCGGCCCGCGGCAAGCGGGTGGTCTTCCGCACCCTCGACATCGGGTCGGACAAGGTCCTGCCCTACATGACACCGCAGGACGAACCCAACCCGGCGCTGGGATGGCGCGCGATCCGGGTCGGGCTCGACAAGCCCGGCGTCATGCGCATGCAGCTGCAGGCGCTGCTGCGGGCCGCCAATGGCCGGCCGCTGGCGGTGATGTTCCCCTTCGTCGCCCAGTACGAGGAATACCGCGCCGCGCTGAAGGAAATGGAAAAGGCCAAGGAACGCGAGCGCGTGCTCGGCCATCCGCTGCCCGAAACGCTCGACATCGGCGCCATGCTCGAGACCCCGTCGCTGGCCTTCGCGCCGCAGCGCTTCTTCGAAGAGGTGGGCTTCCTGTCGATCGGCGGCAACGACCTCAAGCAGTTCTTCTTTGCCGCCGACCGCGAGAACGAACGGGTGCGGCGGCGCTATGACACGCTCAACGTCAGTTTTCTCAGCTTCATCGAAGGCATCGTCAACCGCTGCAACAGCACCACGTCCAAGACCCCGCTGAGCTTCTGCGGCGAGGACGCCGGCCGCCCGATCGAGGCGATCTGCCTCGCGGCGATGGGGCTGCGCTCGCTGTCGATGCGCCCGGCCTCGATCGGCCCGGTGAAAAGCCTCTTGCGGCGCACCCATCTCGGCGAATTGCGCCAGGTGATCGTCGATGCACGCGAGCGCGGCGACCAGTCGGTGCGCCCGGCGGTGATGGAATATCTGCGCGGCAAGGGCTGAAACCCGCGCCCCGGCGCGCGGAGGCCCGCCGGACGCCACCGGAAAGCTTCTGCAAAGCTTCTGCGGGCGGGCGCGCGATCAGCTCATTTCGGACAGGCGCGCGACATAGCGCGCCAGGGTGTCGATCTCGAGGTTGATCCGCTGCCCCACCGCCGCATCGCCCCAGGTGGTGGCCTGTTTGGTGTGGGGGATGAAATTGATCCCGAAATCGCAGCCGTCGACCTCGTTCACCGTCAGCGAGGTGCCATTCAGCGCCACCGAGCCCTTGGGGGCGATGAACCGCGCCAGATCGGCCGGCGCGCGCAGCGTCACCCGGGTCGAGTCGCCCTCGTCGACCATGGCGATGATCTCGGCCACCCCGTCGACATGCCCCGACACGATATGGCCACCAAGCTCGTCGCCGACCTTCAGCGCCCGCTCGAGGTTGACGCGGCTGCCGACCTGCCAGTCGCCGAGATTGGTCTTGGACACGGTTTCGGCGCTGATCTCGACATCGTACCAGTCCGCGCCCAGTTCGATCACCGTCAGGCAGACACCGTCATTGGCGATCGACGCCCCGAGGTCGATGCCGGCCGTGTCATAGCCGGTGGCGATACGCGCCCTGAGATCGCCGCGCCTTTCCAGCTCGCGCACGGTTCCGATGTCGGTGATGATGCCTGTGAACATGGGCCAATCCTTCGGCTGGTCGCTTTGCCAAAGACCTACCCCGCGCGCCCGGCCTGCGCAAGCCGCCTTACTTTGGCCGGGATTATTGGCTAAGGTGGCGCCAAGAACTTGAGGAAAAGTCAGGTCACATGGACAGTACGAGCAGCAACAACCGGGTATTCTTGTTCCTGCAGGGCCCGCACGGGCCGTTTTTCCACGTTCTGGGCAAGATGCTGCGCCGCTCGGGGGCGACGGTGTGGCGGGTCGGCTTCAATGCCGGCGATGCCGCCTTCTGGCCCGACCGTGCCTCGTTCATCGCCTACCGCGACTGCCCCGACCACTGGCCGGCGCATTTCGACCGCATCTGCGAAGAGAAATCGGTGACCGACATCGTGCTTTACGGCGACGTGCGCCCGGCCCACGCCGGGGCCATCCGGCGCGCCAAAGCCGCCGGGCTTCGGGTGCATGTCTTCGAAGAAGGCTATCTGCGGCCCTTCTGGGTCACCTACGAGCGCGACGGTTCGAACGGCCATTCGCGGCTGATGCAGATGAGCATTGCCGACATGGAGCAGGCGCTGGCCGGCACCGACATCGACACGCCGCTGCCGCCGGCCCATTGGGGCGACATGCGCCAGCACGTGTTCTATGGCGCGCTCTACCACTGGTTCGTGATGTTCCGGAACGGCCGCTTCCCGCATTTTAGGCCCCACCGCGCCCTGCCGGTGACCCGCGAATTCCAGCTCTACCTGAAACGCCTGCTGCTGATGCCGGCGCTGGCGCTGGAACGCAAGATGGCGACCCTGCGGATCAAATACGGCGGCTTTCCCTATCATTTGACCCTGTTGCAGCTCGAGCATGACAGCTCGTTCCAGGAACATTCTCCGTTTTCCTCGATGACCGAGTTTCTCGAACTGGTGATCGCCGAGTTCGCCCGCGGCGCGCCGCCCCACCATCATCTGGTGTTCAAGGCCCACCCGCTGGAGGACGGGCGCGCGCCGCTGCGGCAGACCCTGAACAGGCTGGCCGCCGAACACGGGCTGGGCGAGCGGGTGCATTTCGTGCGCGGCGGCAAGCTGGCGCAGCTCTTGAACGAGGCGCGCAGCGCCGTCACCGTCAATTCCACCGCCGCCCAGCAGGTGCTGTGGCGCGGCATTCCGCTGCGCATCTTCGGCAGGGCGGTCTATGA
>NZ_JBFJVE010000011.1:0-27934 GCF_041624275.1 Shimia sp. | reverse complement strand
TTCTCGTTGCGGCGCAGGATGCCTTCGCCACGGCCGACATCGACGATGACGTTGCCGTATTCCTCGCGCTTGACGACACCGTTGATGATGGTGCCGACGCGGTCCTTGAATTCCTCGTACTGGCGGTCACGCTCGGCTTCGCGCACCTTCTGCAGGATCACCTGCTTGGCCGACTGGGCCGCGATGCGGCCCATCTCGACCGGCGGGATCTCCTCGACGAACTGGTCGCCGATCTTCGGATCGTCAAGATACTGCTTGGCCTGTTCAACGGTGAACTCGGCCTGGTAATTCTCCAGCTCTTCCTCTTCGACGACGGTGCGCACGCGGGTGAAGGTGGCCTTGCCGGTCTTGCGGTCGATGCTGACGCGGATGTCCATTTCGCTGCCGTAGCGCGACTTGGCCGCCCGGGCGAGCGATTCTTCCATCGCCTCGACGACCAGGCCCGGGTCGATCATCTTCTCGCGGGCCACGGCCTCGGCGGTTTGCAGCAGCTCGAGCTGGTTTGCAGAGGTAATTGCCATTTACTTGTCCTCCTCGGACCCTTCGGTCTCGATCTCGTCAAAATCGTCTTCGTTGATGGCGCCGGCGGCCTTGCGCTGGCGCAGCATTTCCCGGATCAGCTCGTCGGTCAGCACCAGCTTGGCCTCGGCCAGCCAGTCGAACTGCAACCCCACGGTCACCTGTTCGCCCTGATCCTCGATGTTGATCAGCACCTCGTCGCCCTCGACCCCGGCCAGAACGCCGCGAAACCGCTTGCGCCCGTCGATCAGTTCCGAGGTCTCCAGCTTGGCGTCATAGCCTTCGAAGGTGGCGAAATCCTTGAGCCGGGTCAGCGGCCGGTCAATGCCGGGGCTGCCCACTTCCAGAACATAGGAATCGACCAGCGGATCCTCGACATCGAGAACCGCGCTGATGGCATTGGAAATCTCGGCGCATTCATCGACCTCGATGCCGCCATCCGGGCGTTCGGCCATGACCTGAAGCGTGTGGGTATTGCCGCCCATCAGGCGCAGGCGCACCAGTTCGAACCCCATGTCTTCGATGACGGGGGCGATGATCTCGGCCAGTTTGCGGTCAATCGCCGCCTTGGCAATCATGTCACTCATTGGGTCGTGCCTCCGGGCACAAAAAAACGGGCCAGCGGCCCGTCGTGCTTACCGATGGAGCACCGGGTTTGGACCCCAGCGCACCGCTGTTGAGAAGCCATATACGCCCGTCGTGCCGAATCTGCAAGGTCTAATGAAAAACGCCCCGCAGATCGCGGGGCGTTTCTGGAATCGTGACGCGATAGCTCAGGCCATCCACCAGCGTTCGGCCATGCGGCCGTTGTCCATCTGCCAGAGATTGCCGACCGTGTCACCATGGGCGATCTTGTTCGACAACGCCTGAACGTAATTGGCGAACATCGGGATGACGACCGAGCCGTCGGTGCGCAGGATCTCCTGCATTTCACGGTACTGCTCGCGCCGCTTGGTGCTGTCCAGCTCGGCCCGCGCCGTCAGCAGAAGCTCCTGGAAGCGCGGATGATCCCACTGGCTGTCGTTCCACGGCACACCCGCTTCATAGGCGGTCGAGAACATCCAGTCCTCGGTGGCGCGTCCCGACCAGTAACAGGCGCACCAGGGTTTCTTCAGCCAGACATTCGACCAGTAGCCATCGGCCGGCTCCTGCACCACGTTGATGTTGATACCGGCTTTCTTTGCCGAGGCCTGATACAGTTGCGCCGCGTCCACCGCACCTTCGAAAGCCGCGTTCGAGGCCGAGAGATCGACGGTCAGCTCGGTCAGCCCGGCCTGTTTCAGGTAGAACTTGGCCTTGTCGGCGTCGAACTCGAGCTGTTCCATGTCGCCAGCGTAATACTGGTTGGCCGGACCGATCGGCGTGTCGTTGCCGACCTGGCCGTGACCCAGCAGGATCTTGTCGACCAGCTCTTGCCGGTTGACGCCGTATTTCAGCGCCCGGCGCACGTTGACATCGTCGAAGGGCGCGGTCTTGGACAGCATCGGGAAAGTGTAATGCTGGTTGCCGGTCACCTCCTGGATGCGGGTGTTCGGATTGGCCCGCAGCAGTTTCTCGGTCTTGAAATCGACGCGGTTGATGGCATCGACCTGCCCGGTCATCAGCGCGTTCATCCGCGCCGTGGAATCGTTGATCGCGATATATTCGACCGAGTCAAAATAGCCCGCGTTGTCGCCCTTGTAGTGGTCGTCGACGCGGTTCGCCACCATGCGCACGCCGGGCTCGAAGCTTTCGACCGCATACATGCCGGTGCCGATGCCCTTGGCGATGGCTTCCTCGATCTGCCCGGCGGGATACATCAGGATATGGTAATCCGACATCAGATAGGGGAAGTCGGCATTGGCCGCGGCCAGGGTGAACTGCACCTGGTGTTCGGTGATCTTCTTCATTTCCGAGATCGCCGACACGATCGGCTTGGCCGCCGACTTGGCGCCCTCGGCCGTGTGCAGGGCCAGCGATTCCAGAACGTCATCGGCGCCGAAATCCTTGCCGTTGTGGAACTTGACCCCCTTGCGCAGGTTGAAGGTCCAGGTCTTGGCGTCCGAGGTCGCTTCCCAGCTCTCGGCCAGCTCGCCGCGCAGGGCGCCATCGGGCGCGATCTCGGTCAGGCTGTCAAACACCGTGCCCTGAGCCGAGGCGATCATGAACAGGTCGGAATGGGTGCGACCGTCCCAGCTGTCCGAGGTGTTGGCACCGGACAAGCCGGCGCGCAGGCGTCCGCCGCGTTTCGGGCTCGCCATCAGGGGCATGCCGGTGGCTGCCAGCACACCGGCGGCGGCGCCGGTCTTGAGCAATCCGCGTCTGCTGATTCTCGTCATTGTTCATCTCCCATGTTGTTTTCGGGTTGTCCCGATTGATTGTCGCCCCGCTTGCCCGGGACGATTCGCCTTACATCTTACCAATCGCCGCGTCGCCGATGTTATCAACTCCGCGTTCCTTCAGAAGATTGGTCAGCCAGTCCGGGTCCATCTCGGGCACGGAACTGAGCAAGAGGTCGGTATAGGGGTGGTGCGGCGGCCGGAACATATCGTCCTTTGGCCCCTGCTCGATCACCCGCCCGTCCTTCATTACCACCACCTCGTCGGCGATGGATTTCACTGTCGCAAGGTCATGCGTGATGAACATGTAGGACAGGCCCAGTTCATCCTGCAACCTTGCCAGCAGTTTCAGTATGCCTTCGGCCACCAGCTGGTCGAGCGCCGAGGTGACCTCGTCGCAGATGATGAACTTAGGCTCGGCGGCCAGCGCCCGGGCTATGCCGATACGCTGTTTCTGCCCGCCCGAAAGCTCCGAGGGCAGACGGTTTATATACTGGCCGGGGTCAAGCTCGATCTCTTCCAGTAGATGCTCGACGCGCCGGCGTTTCTCGGCCCCGGTCAGCCCGGTGTAGAACTGCACCGGACGGCCGATCAGCTCGCCGATGGTCTTGCGCGGATTGAGCGCCGTGTCGGCCATCTGGTAGATCATCTGCGCCTGACGCAGCTGCATCTTGTCGCGCTTGCGGTAATCGAGCGGCAGCGCCGTGCCGTCAAATTCCACATGTCCCGATTTCGGCGGCAGCAGCCCGGTGATGCAACGCGCTGCGGTCGATTTGCCCGACCCGCTTTCGCCCACCACCGCCACCGTGCGGCCCTCGTGAATATCAAAGCTCACGTCATGCAGCACCGGGATCCGGCCATAGGAGGCCGAGACGTTCCGTACCGAGACCACAGGGGTCGCGCCGCTGTGCACCGCCGGTTTCTGCGGGCGCTTGAAACTGCGCACCGCCCAGAGCGACTTGGTATAGTCCTGCTGCGGGCTGGTCAGCATGGTGCGGGTGTCGGCCTCTTCCACCTCGTCGCCCTTCAGCAGTACCTTGATCCTGTCCGCCATCTGCGCCACCACCGCCAGATCGTGGGTGATGTAGATCGCCGCCGTGTTGAACTCCTCGACGATCTCGCGGATCGAGGCCAGCACCTCGATCTGGGTGGTCACGTCCAGCGCCGTGGTCGGCTCGTCGAAAATGATGAGATCGGGGCGGCTGGCCATCGCCATGGCGGTCATCGCGCGCTGCAACTGGCCGCCCGAGACCTGATGCGGATAGCGGAAGCCGATTTCTTCCGGGTTCGGCAGACGCAGCTTGCGATACAGTTCGACCGCGTCCTTCTCGCTGTCCGCCCGCGCCATCACGCCGTGCTGGACCGGGGCTTCGGTATGCTGGTCGATCAGCCGGTGCGCCGGGTTGAACGAGGCCGCCGCCGACTGCGCCACATAGGCGATGCGCCGGCCCAGCAGCCCGCGCTTGACCGAGGCCGAGGCATTGACCAGATCGATGCCGTCGAATTCCACGCTGCCGGCCGAAATCCGGCATCCGTCGCGGGTAAAACCCATCGCCGCCAGGCCGACGGTCGACTTGCCGGCTCCGGATTCGCCGATCAGCCCCAGCACCTCGCCCCGGTTGAGGTCGATGTCGACCCCGTTGACGATCTGGCTCCAGGTTTCGTCGCTGCGGCCCTCGATCCTGAGGCCGCGCATCTTCAGCAGCTGGTCGCTCATGACGGCGCCCTCCTCATTCCTTCAGCCCCGACGACCTGTGCAGCATCCAGTCGACCACGAAGTTCACCGCCACCGTCAGCAGGGCGATGGCGCCCGCTGCCAGCAAAGGCGCGCTGGCGATCTGCGGCGCAAAGGCGGCGAAGTTGATGAACTGGGCCATGTCGCGCACCATGCTGCCCCAATCGGCCAGCGGCGGCTGAATGCCGACCCCGAGGAAGGACAGCGAGGCGATGGTCAGGAACACAAAGCAGAAACGCAGCCCGAACTCGGCCAGAAGCGGCGCCGTGGCATTGGGCAGGATCTCGCGGAAGATCAGATAGCCCAGCCCCTCGCCGCGCAGTTTCGCGGCCTCGATGTAGTCCATGACCACGATGTTGAGCCCCACGGCGCGCGCCAGCCGGTAGACCCGGGTCGAGTCGATGACCGCGATGATCAGCACCATATAGACGGTCAACAGACCCTTTTCCGACCCCGCCCAGGCGCTGGCGATGGTCATCAACAGCAGCGCGAAGATCAGCGAAGGGATCGCCATCAGCACATCGACCGCCCGCGACAGCAGCTGATCCAGCCAGCCGCCAAGCGTCGCCGCCAGAAAGCCCAGCGTGCCCCCGATAAAGAAGGCCAGACAGGTGGTGGCAAAGGCAATACCCACCGTGTTCTGCGCGCCATAGATCAGCCGCGACAGGATATCGCGCCCGATCTGGTCGGTGCCCAGCGGATAGTCCGGGTTGCCGCCCAGCGCCGGATCGCCCCCCGGCACCACATTGGCCGCCGCCAGCACCTCTTCCTGCCCATAGGGGGCGATGGCACCGGCAAAGATCGCCACGATGGCATAGGCCAGAATGGTCAGCACCCCGAAACTGGCGGTCAGCGGCATCGAACGGAACAGCTTGCGGCTCAGCGAGGTGCCGACCCTGCGCCCCAGCAGACGGAACAACCAGCCCAGAACGGCGAACAGCAGCAGCGCCTCGACCGCCTTGCCGAGAAAGAAATACTTGTTGGCCACGGCCGGGTCGGCGGCATGCGACAGGGCATAGGCCCGAACCAGCCAGACAAGGACGACGGCCCCGAACACATAACCGAAGGCGACGCCAAAGGGCATGTCGCGAAACGCCGGCCGGTTGCCGGTGACTTTCTGCCCCGCCAGCCGGAACACCCAGCCACAGGCCGCCATCGCGGCGAGAGCGAGGATAAGTTGCAGCCAGAAAGTCATTTCGGATGCCTCAGTCGCGGGTTGCTGACAATCGAGAGAATGTCGGCGGTCAGGTTGAGAAGGATGAAGGCGGCGGCAAAGATCAGACAGCAGGCCTGCACCACCGGGATGTCACGGATCTTGACCGCGTCGACAAAGAGCTGCCCGATGCCCGGATAGACAAAGACCACCTCGACCACGACCACGCCGGTGATGAGATAGGCAAGGTTCAGCGCCACCACGTTGATGATCGGCGCCAGCGCGTTGGGCAGCGCGTGCCGCACGATCACCCGCATCGGCGAGATCCCCTTGAGCCGCGCCATCTCGATATAGGGCGAGGCCAGCAGGTTGATGATCGCCGCCCGCGTCATGCGCATCATATGCGCCGTCACCACCAGCGTCAGGGTCAGCGCCGGCAGCAAGGTCTTGTTCAGCCGTTCGCCGAACTCCATGCCGGCATAGATGTTGGACAGCGACGGCAGGATCGGGTTCAGCACCGCCAGGAACAGGATCAGCACATAGGCCATGAAGAATTCCGGCGAGGAGATCGAGGACAGCGTCAGCACATTGGTGGCCCGGTCGAAGATCGAATTGCGGTAGAGCGCCGCCAGAACCCCCAGGGTAATCGAGATCGGCACCGCGATCGCCGCCGTGACCCCGGCCAGAAAGACGGTATTCTCGAACCTCGGCGCGATCTGGGTCGCCACCGAAGCCAGCCCGCTGCCGGCATCGCTGCCGACGAAACTGGCGAAATTGGCCTGCGCAAAGCTGTTGCCGAGATCCCCTTGCAGGGCAGCGGAAAGCCATTGCAGATAGCGCGTGACCGGCGGCTGATCCAGCCCCAGATCCCGGCGGATCGCCTCGACCGCCTCCGGGGTGGCACCCTGCCCGAGGATCAGCTGAGCAAAATCGCCCGGCAAGAGGTTCACCGCGGCAAAGATGACGATGGAGACGACGAACAGCGTCAGAAGCCCGAGCGCGAGCCGCTGCGCTACAATTCTCAGTATCGAGGCCACAAGCCCTCACCTGTTGTTTCTTGATTGAATTCAGGTTAGCGGCCGCGCCCTCGCTGTAAACCCCATAAAAAAATTTCTTGAACAGGCATTTCGTTTTTCATTTATTTTACGTGGATTCCACCCGGTTCCCCCGCAAGCTGGACCGAAGGCGGATGGCAAACTGGCCTTAATACCGGGCAATCTGGTCCATCGTTCGCACCAGTTCGGCGCTGATCCCCGGCTCGGACAGCGCATGTCCGGCGTCGTGAACCACCCGCAGCCGGGCCCTGTCCCAGCGCTTTTTCAGCTCATGGGCCGACCGCGGCGGGCAGATCATGTCATAGCGCCCCTGCACGATGACGCCCGGAATCCCGGCGATGCGGTCCATGTTGCGCAGGATCTGGTCGTCGTGCTCGAGAAACCCGCCGTGGTGGAAATAATGGTTCTCGAGCCGCGAGAAGGCACGGGCGTATTCGGCCGGCGGCGCGCCGCCAGCACCGATCGAGCTGATCGAGGCAAGCCCGTTCTCCCAGGCCGCCCAGGCGCGGGCGTATTGCAGCTCCACCGCGTTGTCGCCGCAAAACAGCCGCCGATGATAGGCCGCGATCAGGTCGCCGCGCTCCTCCTCGGGCACCAGCCCGACGAAGCGTTCCCATTGCTCGGGCCAGAAATGCCCCGCCCCGCCGCCGTAGAACCAGTCAAGCTCGCGCCGCATCATCAGGAACACGCCGCGCAGCACCAGGCAGGCGACCCGCTCCGGGTGGCTCTGGGCATAGATCAGCGACAGGGTCGCGCCCCAGCTGCCGCCGAAGACGATCCAGTCGTCGATCTCCAGCACCTCGCGGATGCGCTCCATGTCCGCCACCAGATGCCATGTGGTGTTGGCCTCGACCGAGGCATGCGGCGTCGAGCGGCCGCAGCCGCGCTGGTCGAACAGGATGATGCGATAGACCGCCGGATCGAAATAGCGCCGCATCGCCGGGCTGCATCCGCCCCCCGGACCGCCATGAACCACCACCACCGGCACCCCGTCGCGGCGGCCCGACTGTTCGACGTAAACCCGGTGCCCGTCGCCGACCTCCAACATCCTCTGGTCAAAGGGATCGACCGGAGGGTAAAGGTACTGCACTGCGCGCTTTTGGCCCGAGTTTCTGTCCATTCCTGACCTATATACGTTCGGATGGCCCACATGAGCATATGGAGAACAGAATGCAACCGTCTCAAGGCACTGTCGACCCGTCCGAGGTGGCAAAATTCGAAGCCATGGCCGCGGAATGGTGGGATCCCAAGGGCAAGTTCAAGCCGCTGCACCTGATGAACCCCTGCCGGCTCGACTATCTCACCAGCCAGATTGCCGCCGAATTCGGCCGCGACCTCGGCGCTGCCAAACCCTTCGACGGGCTGCGCCTGCTCGATATCGGCTGCGGCGGCGGACTGCTCAGCGAACCGATGGCGCGGCTCGGCGCCACGGTGATCGGCGCCGACGCGGCGGCCGGAAACATCCCCGTCGCCCGTGTCCATGCCGAACAGTCCGGCCTGAAGATCGACTATCGCAACACCACCGCCGAAGCGCTGGCCGAGGCCGACGAACAGTTCGACGTGGTGCTGAACATGGAGGTGGTGGAACATGTGGCCGATCCGCTGGCCTATCTCACCGCCTGCCGCCAGCTTTTGAAACCCGGCGGTCTGCACCTGTGTTCCACCATCAACCGCAACCCCAAGAGCTTCGCCGCCGCCATCATCGGCGCCGAATACATCATGCGCTGGCTGCCCAAGGGCACCCATGAATGGCACAAGTTCATCACCCCCGACGAATTGTTCGCGCTGCTGGAACAGGCCGGGCTGACCCCGGTCGACCGCAAGGGGTTCGTCTTCAACCCGATCTCGTGGCAATGGTCGATCTCCGACCGCGACCTCAGCGTCAACTACGTCACCGCCAGCACCAAACCGGCCTGATCTTTCTCTTGCTCGAAATATCCCGGGGGGAGCCGGCTTTCGCCGAAAGCCGGCGGGGGGCAGCGCCCCCGGATCCTCAGCTCTGATCCAGCTTGATCCGCAACTCGCGCAGGATCGGCAGGGCGGCGCGCACCCGCGCCTCGCCCAGTTCCTCGACGATCTCGGTGATCATCGGCGCGATCGACTGCAACGCCTGATCGCGGGCGGCGCGGCCGGCCGGGCTGACCCCGACGATCTTGCGGCGCGCGTCGTCCCAGTCGGGGCGGATGTGGATATAGCCGGCGCTCTCCAGCTTGTGCAGCGTGTTGGTCATCGCGCCACGGGTGACGTGAAAGGTCTTGGCCAGCTGCGCCGGACTGCGCTCGGCCCCGCCCGGTGCGAGATGGTTGAGCACCGAGAAATGCGACAATTCCATGCCTTTGGGCAGCGCCTTGCTGAGGCGCGCGCGGGCCAGTTGATCGGCCATCAGAATCTCACCGAAAAGCGAGATCGCCAATGCGTTGTTGTCACTCATTCAGGGTCCGCCAAATTGCCGGTCGTGCCGCAACGAAGGCAGCTTGCCGCGTGCTTCTGCCACTTTTGACCGCTCGAGATCAACATAGGTGATGCCGGTTTCCTCGCCCGCGTCGGCCAGAACCTCGCCCCAGGGCGCCACCACCATCGAATGGCCGTAGGTGCGCCGCCCCGGCCCGCGCGACGCGGCATGGCGGCCGGTCTGGGCCGGGGCCAGCACGAAACAGCCGGTCTCGATCGCCCGGGCGCGCAGCAGCACCTCCCAGTGGGCGGCGCCTGTGACCGGCGAAAAGGCCGCCGGCACGGTCAGGATCTCGGCCCCGGCCTGCGCCAGCCGGCGATAGAGATGGGCAAAGCGCAGGTCATAGCAGATGCTCATGCCGACCTTGCCGAAGGGCGTCTCGGCCACCACCGCCCGGTCACCGGGTCGATAGCCCTCGGATTCGCGGAAGGTCTCTTCCGGGGTCACCTGGACATCGAACATGTGGATCTTGTCATAGCGGGCGACGATCCCGCCCCCTGGCCCGATCAGGAACGACCGGTTGGCAAAGCGCCCGTCCGCGTCACCGCTTTGCAGCGCCAGCGAGCCGATCAGCAGCCAGACCCCGAGCGCGGCGGCCTCGCGCCGCAGCGCCTCCAGCATCGGATCCTCGGCCTCGGGGCGCAGAACCGCCTTCTGGTGTGTCTTGCTGAGCGAGACCACGTTGCTGACCTCCGGGGTCAGGACAAAGCCGGCGCCCTTGCCCGCCGCCTCGCGCATCATGGCGCGAAGGACGTCGATATTCTCGGCCGGGTCATCCGACGAGGTGATCTGCAAGAGCGCCGCCCGCATGGATCAGGCCGCCAAAAGCGGGTCGAGCTTGCCCTGGCGCTCCAACGCGTAGAGATCGTCGCAGCCGCCGACATGGGTGTCGCCGACAAAGATCTGCGGCACGGTGCGGCCCCCATTGGCGCGGGCGATCATCTCGGTCTTGCGCGCCGGCTCGGCCAGCACGTCGATTTCCAGATAGGCCACGCCCTTCTCGTCAAGCAGGCGCTTCGCGGAATGGCAGAAGCCGCAAAGCGGGCTGGTGTAGATTTCGACAGGTTGCATGTTCAGGACCCTAAAAGTTGCGCCGCGTTTGTGACCCATCTAGTCACGCTTTGCAACGCGTGCCAGGGCCAGCACGTTCACATCCCCGGCAGCGGCGCCGGCACAGGCCCGCGTCGCCGCATGGAAAGTGGCGCCCGAGGTCATCACGTCATCGACCAGCAGCACCGGCCGTCCGGCCAGCAGGTGGCGGCGCCGGGGATGGGCCCCGATGGCGCCCTGCATGCGCTGGTGGCGCGCGTCCTGCGACAGCCCGTCAAGACTGCCACGCAGGCGGGGCCGGATCAGCAGGTCGGGGCAGCAGTCCAGCCCCAGCCGCCGCGCCACCTCGCGCGCCAGCAGCGCCGCCTGGTTATAGCGCCGCATCAACAGCCGACGCGGGTGCAGCGGCACCGGCACGACGATCATCCCCGGCCGCAAAAGCGGCGCGGCACAGCGCGCCATCCACCCCCCCGCCGCCCTGGCCAGATCGGGGCGGTCGGCGTGTTTCAGCCGCAGCACAAGCCGCCGCGCATTGTCGCGATAGATCAGTGCCGCCCGCCCCTGCCCCCATGGCGGCGGCGCCGCAAGGCAGTCGTCGCAATGTTCCGGCTGCCCGAGATCGGGCCCGATCAGCGGCACGCCGCAGCTGTCGCAGACCAGCCCGCCGATGAAGGGAGTCTCGCGCCAGCAGGCGGCGCATAGCCCGAATTCCTCTTCCACCAGCGCCCCGCAGCCGATGCAGCGCGGCGGGTAGATGAGACGTATCGCCGTTTGAATCTTGCCCCGCGTCATCCTATGGTCCGCCCATGCAGAATCCCCCCCGACTGACCGACCGCACCGCTCTGGCCCGCAACCGCGCACGGGCCGACCTGGCACAGGGCCTGTTCCTTCAGGAAACCGCCCTTGAAGAGGTTCAGGATCGCCTGACACTGGTTAACAGGGCCTTTAACACGGTGGCGATCGTCAGCCCCTTCCCCGACCTGTGGCGCCGGGTCGCGCCGCAGGCCGAGATCGTCGAGGACGCGGATGTCCTGGCGCTCGAGCCGGGCCGCTACGACCTTGTCATCCATGCAATGTGCCTGCACTGGGCCAACGACCCGGTGGGGCAGATCATCCAGTGCCGGCGGGCGCTGAAGAACGACGGGTTCTTCCTGTGCGTGAGCTTTGGCGGGCAGACCCTGCACGAGCTGCGCAGCGCCCTGGCCGAGGCCGAGGCCGAGGTCACCGGCGGCCTGTCGCCGCGCGTCGCCCCGATGGCCGAGATCCGCGATCTCGGGGCGCTGCTGCAACGCGCGGGGTTGAACCTGCCGGTGGCGGATGCGCTGCCGCTGAGGGTGACTTACGAAACGCCCTGGCACTTGATGCGCGATCTGCGCGCCATGGGCGAGGCCAATGCGCTCGAGGGGCGGTTGCGGCGGCCGACCGGGCGCCGGGTGATGATGCGCGCGACCGAGATCTACACCCGCGCCTTCATGCAGGACGGGCGCATGCCGGCCACCTTCGAGCTGATCTTCCTCAGCGGCTGGGCCCCGGACACCAGCCAGCCCAAGCCCCTGCGCCCCGGATCGGCCTCGGCGCGGCTGGCCGATGCGCTGGGCACCGACGAAACCAAGCTCGAGGATTGACAGCGCATAAGGATGCACTAGGTCAGCCGGAACGCTCAGATACAATGAGGAAGCCGATGAGTTCCATCACCGCCACCCGTTCCGAACACGGCCCCGGCGATCACCCCAGGGTGGCGCGCGGCAAGACCGGTGTCCTGCTGGCCAATCTGGGCACGCCCGATGGCTATACCTACTGGCCGATGCGTCGCTATCTCAGCCAGTTCCTGTCGGACAAGCGGGTGATCGACTATCCGGCGTGGAAATGGCAGCCGCTGCTGCAGGCGATCATCCTCACCAAGCGGCCCTTCAGCTCGGGCGCGGCCTATAGGTCGATCTGGAATCACGAGATCGACGAAAGCCCGCTCTTGACCATCACCAAGGCGCAGACCGCCAAGATCGCCCGCAGCCTGTCCGACAGTTTCGGCGACCGGGTGATGGTGGATTTCTGCATGCGCTACGGCAATCCTTCGACGGAGTCGAAGGTCCGCGCCATGGTTGAGGCAGGTTGCGAGAGGATCCTGTTCTTCCCGCTTTATCCGCAGTATGGCGGCGCCACCACGGCCACCGCCAATGACGCGTTCTTCCGCGCCCTGATGCAGGAAAAATGGCAGCCTGCGGCGCGCACGGTGCCGGCCTATTACGACGATGCCGGCTATATCGACGCGCTGGCCCGCAGCATCGAGGAAACCTATGAGACGCTGGAACAGCGGCCCGAGCTTCTGGTGGTCTCCTATCACGGCATGCCGATCCGCTACCTGCAAGAGGGCGACCCCTATCACTGCCACTGCCAGAAGAACACGCGCCTGCTGAAAGAGCGTCTGGGCTGGGACGACACCGAAATCGTGACCACCTTCCAGTCGCAGTTCGGCCCCGAGGAATGGCTGCAACCCTACACGGTGGACGAGGTGGCGCGCCTGGCGCGCGACGAGGGCAAGAAACGCATCGCCGTGATCGCCCCGGCGTTTTCGGCCGATTGCATCGAAACGCTGGAAGAGATCAACGAAGAGATCCGCGAAAGCTTTGAAGAGGCCGGGGGCGAGGAATTCACCTATATTCCCTGCCTGAACGACCGCGACGACCATGTCGCCGCCCTGTCGGACATCATCCGCGCGAACCTGCGAGGCTGGCTCGACTAGCCCGGATCACAGGGCGTGGAGTCAAAAGCAAAGGACAAAAGAAAAGGCGGAGCAAAATGCTCCGCCTTTTGCAATTCACAAGGCTGATAAATCAGTTGGCGGCAACAGCGCCGGCAACCAGAAGCAGCAGCAGTGCCGGAACCCAAACCGAGTCGGCCGACGAGCTTGCTTCGGCTTCGACGATCATCGGCTCAACGATCGGGTCTGCCATCGAACCGGCGGTTGCGGTCGAAGCAGCGGCGGCCAGAGCAGCGGCGAGAACGAGTTTTTTCATAGTATCCTCCAGATATTTAGCCAGTCGTCGCAATTGAACACGACGAAAAGCACCCAAGACTTACCTCGTATCCATGTCTAAACAGCAAAGCCGGGTGATTGCAAACCCCAGATTGCCACAGGCATGGCGCGAATGCCGAAATGTCGTCAAATTAGCAACACCTGAGTGCCCACTTTGGCCATCGCGAACAGCTCGGCAATATGCTCATTGTAGAGCCCGATGCAGCCATTGGAAGAGCGGCGGCCGATTTTTCTGGTGTCGTGGGTGCCGTGGATCCGGTAATAGGTCCAGCTCAGGTAAAGCGCGTGTGTACCCAACGGGTTATCCGGGCCCGGCGGCACGTAGTCGGGCCATTCGGGGTTGCGTTTCTTCATCGCCGGAGTCGGCGCCCAGCTTGGGCCCTCGACCTTGCGCACGACCTTGGTGCGACCACGCCGCGTGAGGTCATCGGTCAGTGGCACCGACGACGGGTAGAGCTTGTAAAGCGACTGGTCCTCGGACCAGTAGTGCAGCGCCCGTGACGTCACGTCGACAAGGATCGCGCCGTTGTTGGTGTTCGAGAAATAGGGTCGCCAGTCCAGCGCCCGAAAGCTCGAGATGTTGCGCACCACGGTCTCGTCGATGTCGCGCTCGACTTCCGTCGTGCCATCGGTCTGCGCCAGTGCCGGCGCGCTCAGGAACGCGGCGCCGCTTGCCAGAAAGGCGCGGCGCCCCAGGACTCGGTCGTGCTTTTTGGCCATCATTTCCCTCAAAGGTCGGATTGCATCGGTTGACCGGACAATATTGCGGGAAAGCCGCAGTCGCAAATCAAAGACTTGTCATTTTGGCGATCTCACGCCGATGTGGGTTTTCAAGGCAACGGGCGCCGGGGTAGAGGAGTGTGGACTGGAAAACCGACGGGACTGAGAAAATGACGCGACTTCTGGCTTTGATCGTGGCGGCCACCTTGGTGCTCGCCGGCTGCGGAACGACCACCGGCGGCGGCTCGAACGGCCCGCGCCAGTACAAGATCTCGTCGAACGCCACCGCGAAAATCCAGTACCGCGTGCTCGATTCGATCAATGCCCTGCGCCAGGCCTCGGGGGCCGGGCCGCTAGAGCTCAACGCCCAGCTCAACGCCGCCGCGGCCACCCACGCGCTGGACATGGCCAAACAGAACCGGCCCTGGCATTTCGGCTCGGACGGCTCATCGCCGATCCAGCGGGTGCAGCGCGTCGGCTATCAGGGCCTGTTCCTTGGCGAGACCATCTCGGAAACCTATGAGAACGAGCTTCAGACCCTCGAAGCTTGGCTGGCGCAGCCCGACACCAAGGGGGTTCTGCTGAACCCCGACGCCCAGGAACTGGGCTTTGCATGGTTCCAGGAGAGCAACGGCAAGATCTGGTGGGTGCTGGTCACCGGACGCCCCGACGCCGCGCCGCAGCTTCTGGGCTGAGGCAGCCCGCCGGGATCCTCGGGGTCACGACGGTCAATGGCCACCGGCCAGGCGCGGTCGTCGTCTTCGGGGTGCCGCCTTCAGCGATAGATCGAGACCAGCGTGCCGTCCCGGACCATCGCGTAGATGTCTTCCATCTCGTCGTTGGTCACGGCGATGCAGCCGGCGGTCCAGTCCTGCCCGCCGTCGCGGTATTTCCACGGCCGGCCATGAATGAAAATGTCGCCGCCGGGGTCTTCGCCGGCCGATTCGGCATCGGCCAGATCCCGAGCATTCGGATAGTCGATGCCGATCGAAAGGTGGAACTCGCTGTTGGGATTGCGCCGGTCGATCCGGTAATCGCCTTCGGGGGTCTTGCCGTCGCCACGTTTGGCCTTGTCGCCGACGGGCGCGAAACCCAGGCCGACATCATAGGTCTTCAGCACCTGCTCGCCATGCATGAGATACATCTTGCGGCTTTCCTTGTAGACCAGAACCCGGGTCACTTCGGGCCCGTTGTAGGTCTTGAATTTCGAGCTGCACCCCGCCAGCCCGGTCAGCACCAGAGCCACGAACGCCATTGAAAGCCACCGCATCGACATGTCCTTGTCCGTTTTGCCGCAACCCTAGCGCGGTTGCGCCCCGGCGGATAGCGCCCCGGCACGGGTCGCGCAATCGTGAACGCCTCAGGTGGCGGAAAACCGCGCCGCCAGTTCGATATGCGACGACCAGCGGAACTGGTCGACGAGTTGCACCCAGTCCAGAGCATAGCCGGCCGCGACCAGCCGCGCCGCATCTCGGGCAAAAGTGACCGGGTTGCAGGACACGAAGGCGATCACCGGAACCCCCGAGCGCGCCAGTTCGCCGACCTGGGCCTCGGCGCCGGCGCGCGGCGGGTCGATGACCGCGAAATCATAGGTCAGATCCTCGGCCATCACCGGGTTGCGGAACAGATCCCGCGCCTCGGTGGTCACCCGTTTCACCCTCTCGGCGCGGCGCCAGCCCTGATCCAGCGCCGCCAGCATCCCGGCCTCGAACTCCAGCGCGTGCATGGTGAACTGTTCGGCCAGCGGCAGGGTGAAGGTGCCGCAGCCGGCAAACAGGTCGACCCCGGCCGTGCCGGTCGCGCCGACCGCCTCGCGCACCGCCGAAAGCAGCGCCGCCTCGCCCTCGCGGGTGGCCTGAAGAAAGGCGCCCGGCGGTGGCAGCACCGCGCCGGGCCCGAACCGGTGTTCGGGGCGCGCCCGCATGGCGACGGTTTCCCCGTCCCAGGCCAGCCGCGCCAGCCCCAGGCGTTCGGCCTCCTGCGCCAGCAGGCTCTGCAGGGGCCCGTCCAGCGGCTTGCCCCCCGTGACCGCGATGTCGAGCCCGGCGTCGGCGAGGGTCGCGGTGACGCTCATCTCGCCCTTGCGGCTGGCACCGGCGCGGGCCAGCGCCTCGGCCGCCGCCAGCGCCGGCATCAGGTCGGGATGCAGCAGGTGGCAATCGTCGATGGCGCAGATCACGTCGCTGGCGCGCCGGTGGAACCCGGCCAGCGCCCCCTTCTTGGTGCGCCGCGCCGACAGGGTCGCGCGTCGCCGCGAGCGCGCCGGCGAGGTCAGGATCGGGCGCATCTCGGCCTCGAGCCCCTGCGCCGCCAGCGCCTGGCGCACCACGCCGGTTTTCCAGTCGGCGACGAAACCGTCCCGCGCATGTTGCAGCTGACAGCCGCCGCAGGTCTTGAAGTGCCGACAGGGCGGCGCCACCCGGTCGCCGGACGGGGTCAGCACCCGCACCGCGCCCAACCGGTTGCCCTGCAGTTCGCCGCGCACCACTTCGCCGGGCAGCGTCAACGGCACATAGACCGGCCCCGCCGCGATGCCGTCGCCATGCAGCCCCAACCGTTCGATCACATGTTCCGTCATGCCCAACCCATTTCCCGACGCCGCGCCCAGAGAGGGGGCGGCTCCTGTCCTGCCGGGTGGTCTACAGAAGACGGCCGCAGCAGAAAAGGGCCCGTCGCCACGGACCCCTCTACGAATACCGGCCAATGTCCGGGTCATCGGGCGCGCCGGGGGCCGCTTTTCGCGGGCCGTATCCGGGGATTTCGCCGCCAATCCGAGAAAACTGAATTAAAGGGAAAATTCGGCCTTGACCCCCATCGCCGGTCAGCATAGTAACCGCGCCACAGAGTGGGCCGTTAGCTCAGTTGGTAGAGCAACTGACTTTTAATCAGTGGGTCGTAGGTTCGAATCCTACACGGCTCACCACTTTATCCGATTGATCGGAAACGAAAAACCGCCGAGCGAGAGCTTGGCGGTTTTCGCTTTTCAGCGACAGGGAAAGAGCTGCGAAAGGCCCGCCCCGATACCCCGACTCGCGCCTCGGCAATCGACGCGACAGACGCAAGCGACCCCGGGGCGAGGCGGCCTTGGGCCGCGCCGCCAAGGCAGGGCCCGGTCACCTGTCGGTGCAGGCCGCCATCAGCCGATAGACGATCTGCGCGGCGGTGAAATCCCAGGCCGGGTTGCCGTCGGGGGCCAGTTCGACCACGTCGAGACCGACGCAGCGGCGCCCCTTGAGGGCGTGTTCCACGAGGTGCAGGGCCTGGTAGTAGCCGAGACCGCCGGGCACCGGCGTGCCGGTGGCGGGCATCAGGCTGGGATCGAGCCCGTCGACATCGAAGCTGACATAGACATCTTCGGGAAAATCCTCGGGCAGATCGACGGCGTGAAGCTCCTTGGTGACCAGCTCCTCGGCGTCCCGGAAGAAGACATCTTGCGCCGCGCGTTCGTCGATTTCCTGCTGGCAGAGGGCGCGGACCCCGAACTGGGCCAGGCGGATGCCGTCGCTGGCCAGCAGATGCATGACCGAAGCGTGGGAATGCGGCTCGCCCTGATAGGCGATGCGCAGGTCGGCATGGGCATCGATCTGGATCACGCCGAGCGGCTTGCCAAGGGCGCGGGCGACGCCGGTGACCGCACCATAGGAGAGCGAATGTTCACCGCCCAGCGTCACCGGCACCTGACCGGCGCGCAGCGCCGCTTCGGTGCGGCCGGCAAGGCGCTCCATGACCTCGGGCAAGGGGCCGGTGCAGTCGAGCGGGGCCTCGGTAAAGATGCCCTCGGCGCAGGGTTCGGCGCCATTGGTGATGCGCTCCAGCTCGTTCGAGGCCTCGATGATGGCGGCCGGGCCGCCTGCGGTGCCCGCGCCGTAGGAGACGGTGCGCTCCAGCGGCACGGGGATGACGCGGAAGCGGGCGTTTTCGCCGCGCTCGGTGGCGGAAAGTTCGCTGTCGAGGAAGATGCTCATGAGAGTCTTTCTTTGAAGTCGGAATAGTCGAATTGGCGCAGGATGCGCAGGGCGCCGGTGGTGCTGTTCCAGAGCGCGATGGCGGGCAGCGGCACGCCGTTGAAAGTGTTGGTCTTGACCATCGAGTAATGGGCCTGGTCGAGAAAGGCAAAGCGCTGCCCGATCTCGAGCGGCGCGGCCCAGGTGTAGTCTCCGATGACGTCTCCCGCGAGACAGGAAGGGCCGCCGAGACGATAGCGGTGGCCGGCCTCGGCCTCGCCCATCAGGGCCGGGCGATAGGGGGCCTCGATCACGTCCGGCATGTGGCAGGTGGCCGAGATATCGGTGATGGCAAGGTCCATGCCGTTCCGCGGCAGGTCGAGGATCTCACCGACCAGGATGCCGGCATCCAGCGCCACCGCCTCGCCCGGTTCGAGATAGACCTCAAGCCCGTGGGTGTCGCGGATGCCGCGCAGAAAGGCGACCAGCGCATCGCGGTCATAATCGGCGCGGGTGATGTGATGGCCGCCGCCGAAGTTGAGCCATTTCAGGCCGGGCAGATAGGGGGCGAGTTTCGGCGCGACGGCCTGCCAGGTGCGCCGGAGCGGCTCGAACCCCTGTTCGCAGAGCGTGTGCATATGCAGCCCGTCCACACCCGAAAGCGCCTCGGGCGTCAGCTGGCTGACCGGGGTGCCAAGGCGCGAGCAGGGGGCGCAGGGGTCGTATTTGGCGACCTCGCCCTCGGAATGCTCGGGGTTGATGCGCAGCCCGACCTGCACGCCTGCGGCCTGCGCCCGGGCGAGAAACCGGTCTTTCTGCGCCGGGCTGTTGAAGATGACGTGATCGGAAAGCGAAAGGATCCCGTCGATGTCCTGTTCCTTGTAGGCGGCACAGAAGGTCGCGACCTCGCCGCCGTATTCCTCGCGTGCCAGCCGCGCCTCGTAGATGCCGCTGGCGCAGGTGCCCGCGAGGTATTGGCGCACCAGCGGCGCCAGGGAAAACATCGAGAAGGCCTTGAGCGCCGCCAGCACATGGGCGCCCGAGCGATCGGCCACATCGCCAAGGATCGCCAGGTTGCGCGCCACCGCCACCTCGTCGACCACGAAACAGGGGGAGGGCACGCGGGAGAGGTCGAAGTCGCGGAAGGCGCCGGCATCGCCGGCCTGGGTGGTCATCATGTCGGCCATCTGCGGCTCCTGAACGGCAGGACCGGGGCGCTGCCCCGGACCCCGGAAGTATTTGAAAAGAGATGAAGGGGCGGCCCGGAGGCCGCCTCGGGGTTTGGGGTCAGAACTGGACCGGGCCGTCCAGCTCATGCACCTGCCATGGCAGGCCGTGCTCGTTCAGCATGTCCATGAAGTTGTCAGGATCGAGCTGTTCCATGTTCCACACACCGGGCTCAACCCAGTTGCCCTTGAGCACCTGCGCCGCACCGATCATCGCTGGCACACCGGTGGTGTAGGACACGGCTTGTGAGCCGACTTCGGCATAACATTCTTCGTGGTCACAGATATTGTAGATGTAATAGGTCTTTTCGCCCGAGCCGTCCTTGGCCTGGCCGGTGGCGATGTCGCCGATGCAGGCCTTGCCCTTGGTTTCCGCGCCGAGATCGCCGGGATCGGGCAGGAGGGTCTTCAGGAACTGGATCGGGATGATCTCCTTGCCGTCATGCATCACCGGATCAATCCGGGTCATGCCGACATTTTCCAGCACCTTGGCGTGCATGATATAGGCATCACCGAAGGTCATCCAGAAGCGGGCGCGCTCGATCTCGGGGAAGTGGGTCGACAGCGATTCCAGCTCCTCGTGATACATCAGATACATGTTCTTGGGGCCGATGGCCGGGAAGTCGAATTCGACCTTGGTGGTCATCGCCGGGCTGGTCTTCCATTCGCCGCCTTCCCAGTGGCGCACCTCGGCCAGCACCTCGCGCAGGTTGATCTCGGGGTTGAAGTTGGTGGCGAACTCCTGATCGTTCGAGCCGCCATTGGCGTCCAGCACGTCGATCTGGCGGATGCTGTCCAGCTTGTGCTTTTTCAGCCATTTGGCAAAGACCGAGGTCACGCCCGGATCGAAGCCGGACCCCAGAATCGCCGTCAGGCCGGCTTCCTTGAAACGCTCCTGATAGGCCCATTGCCAGTGGTATTCGAACTTGGCGACATCCTCGGGCTCGTAATTGGCGGTGTCGAGGTAATGGCAGCCGGCCTCGAGGCAGGCATCCATCAGCACCAGATCCTGATAGGGCAGCGCCAGGTTGACCAGGATCTCGGCCCCGGTTTCGCGGATCAGCGCCACGGTCGCGGCGACGTCATAGGCGTCGAGCTCGGCGGTCTTGATCTCGACCCCGGTGCGTTCCTTCACGCTCGCGGCGATGGCGTCGCATTTCGATTTGGTGCGACTGGCCAGGGTGATCTCGGTGAAGATGTCGGCGTTCATCGCCATCTTGTGCACCGAGGCGTGGCTCACGCCGCCGGCACCAACAACAAGTGTCTTGCCCATGGTGGTTGTCTCCTTACCGGGGTTATTCATAATAGGTATAGCCGTTGATCGAATCCCGATAGGCCCCGATCAGGGTTTTGCGTTCACCGACCTCAAGCGCGCCGCGCGAAATCGCCTCGTCGACCATCTTGCGGAACTCGGCAACGCAGTCGGCGGGGTCGAACTCGACATAGGACAGGACCTCGGAGATCGTGTCGCCCTCCTGTTCGTGCAACAGATCAAAGCCGCCATCCTCGCGAAGGTCGATCGTCACCACATTGGTGTCACCGAAGAGGTTGTGCAGATCGCCCAGGGTTTCCTGATAGGCGCCGACGAAGAACACGCCAAGGTAATAGGGGTCGTCCTCGGGCAGGGAATGCACCGGCAGCGACGGCGAAATGCCGTCGGCAAGGATGAAACGGTCGACCTTGCCGTCGCTGTCGCAGGTGATGTCCGAGAGCACGGCGCGCCGGTCGGGCAGCTGGTTCAGCATCTGAAGCGGCACGATCGGGTGCAGCTGGCCAATCGCCCAGACATCGGGCAGCGACTGGAACAGGGAGAAGTTGCAATGATAGACATCGGCGACCTTCTCGAGTTTCTCGCCCAGTTCGTCGCCCTCGTCGGCGGTCGCGGCAAGCGCCTTGATCCGCGCGATCAGCGACAGGAAGATGCGCTCGGCCCGCGCCATCTGGCGCAGGTCGACCATGCCGCGCCGGAACAGGCCGCGCAGCTCGTCGCGATAGAAGGTGGCGTCGTTCCAGCATTCCTGAACCCGGCCCGGCACCAGATAGCCGCTGACCGCGGCCAGGTCGGCCACAAGGTGGTGATCCTCGGGCTGCACCTCGGGCGCGTCGGGCGCGTCATAAAGCGTGGTCTCGAGCACGTCGAACAGCAGCATCGACGAGGTCGCCGCCACCGCCCGCCCGCTTTCGGTGACCAGCACCGGATGGGCCATCTCGGCCTCGTCCATGGCATAGGCCACGGTCTCCACCACGTTCGAGGCATATTCCTCGATCGAATAGTTGATCGAGTTCTCGGCTGCGCGTTTCTCGCCGGTATAGTCGACCCCGAGACCGCCGCCGAGATCGAGATGGGTCAGCGGCACGCCCTCGTGGGTCAGCTCGATGAAATAGCGGCAGGCCTCGGTGGTGGCGCGGCGCACGTCGTTGACGTCGGGCACCTGGCTGCCGAGATGCGAATGTTGCAGCTTCAGGCAGTGCAGCAGGCCGACGTCCTTCAGCCGGTCGACCACGCGCAAGAGCTGGTCGGTGTTCATGCCGAAGGCCGAGCGGTCACCCGAGCTTTCCTGCCACTTGCCGCCGATCTGGTTGGTCAGCTTGACCCGCACCCCCAGAAGCGGATCGATGCCAAGTTCGCGGGTGACCTCGATGACGGTTTCCGCCTCTTTCGGGCTTTCCAGAACGATGATGGTGTTGAACCCGAGGCGGCGCGACAGGATCGCCAGCCGGATGAACTCGGCATCCTTGACCCCGTTGCAGACGATCAGCGCCTCCTTGGAAAGCCGGTGGGCCAGCGCGATCACCAGCTCGGGCTTGGAGCCGGCCTCGAGCCCGTATTCGAATTCGCGGCCGAACTCGACGATCCGGTCGATCACCTGGGCCTGCTGGTTGACCTTGATCGGGAACACGCCGCGATAGGGCGCCTTGTAGCCGACCCGTTCGATGGCGCTGGCAAAGCTCTGGTTCAGGTGGCGGATTTCGCTTTCCAGAAACGAGCTGATGCGCAGCAAAAGGGGTGTCGCGATGCCGCGCTGATCGAGATCGCGCAGGATGCCGGGCAGGCTGATCGGGGCGGCATTTTCCCGCGCCGGGTTGCGCAGAGCGATTTCGCCCTCGGCCGAGATCGTGACGAGACCTTTGCCCCACCGGTCGACTCCGTAAATGCTTTCGCTGCACTTGTGATCCTGGGTCACGTGACATCGCCTTTGCTGATGAGAGAAGAAGAAACAAGAAACACGAGGACCATATCGCGCTGACGCTGCCATCCTGCCATCGGGCTGGATGGCTGAACGCAGGACTGACGTCTGATCCTATAACCGGTCCATAAATACAGGCCCCTGTTGGATTTGTCCCGATTCGGCAACGCGAGGCTTATAGGGTTTCCGGTGATTCCCTCCAATAGGGAAAACCGCCGGTTCATCGACCGGATGCGCCGGTTTTCTCATGGCGCGCGCGCCGGCGCCATATCTCCCGGACACCGGGTGGGAGACCACGAAACAGGCGGCGCGGCCGTGGCGCGGCTGTCGGTATCTGTCTTTTCGAGAAAGGTCCAAGGCCCCGGCCTGTGCCGGAAGCGTTGGTGCCCAGAAGAGGACTCGAACCTCCACGTCCATACGGACACTAGCACCTGAAGCTAGCGCGTCTACCAATTCCGCCATCTGGGCACGGGTTGGTGAGGCAGGCATTTAGACCTGCTTTGGGGGGGTGTCAACGAGGTAATTGAAGATTTTTCATTTTTCCTTTCGAGCAGCCAGACGCGGGCGCGAGGCCGGCCCGACGCTGGCCGGGCCCCCAGGCCGGGCGTTGTGCCCCCTGCCGCGACCGAAAGGTGGTATTCTTGTCGCGGGGCCCGCTTTGCGCCTTGTTCCCAAGCCGTCGCAGGGGTATTTCAGGGCACGGATTTCAGTTAGTGGAGGGTCCCATGCCTAAACTCGTGACGATTTATGGCGGCTCCGGATTTGTCGGGCGCCACATCGCGCGTCGCATGGCCAAAGAGGGCTGGCTGGTGCGGGTCGCCGTGCGCCGCCCCAACGAAGCCTTGTTCGTCAAACCCTATGGCACCGTGGGTCAGGTCGAACCCTTCCCCTGCAACATTCGCGACGACGCCTCGGTCGAGGCCGCGATGCAGGGAGCGGACGCGGTCGTGAACTGCGTCGGCGTTCTGGGCGAGCATCGCAAGAACACCTTTGACGCGACCATGGCCGAAGGCGCCGAGCGCGTCGCCCGGCTGGCCGCCGCCAATGGCGTCGCGACGATGGTGCATGTCTCGGCGATCGGCGCCGACGCCGATTCCGACAGCGCCTATGCACGGGCCAAGGCCAAGGGCGAGGCGGCGGTGCTGTCGCATATGCCCGGTGCCATGATCCTGCGCCCCTCGGTGATCTTCGGTCAGGGCGACGGCTTCTTCGACCGCTTCGGTTCGCTGTCGCAGTTTGGCCCGGTGCTGCCGATCGTCGGCGGCAACACCCGCTTTCAGCCGGTCTTTGTCGATGACGTCGCCGCCGCAGCGGTCAAGGGCGTGCTCGGCGAGGCCAGCGGCACCTACGAACTGGGCGGCCCCGATGTCGGCACGCTGCGCGACTTCGTCGACCAGACCCTCGAAGTGACCCTGCGCAAACGCCTGGTGGTGAACCTGCCGCAGGGGTTGGCCGGCCTGATGGCCTGGGCCTGCGACATGGCCCAGTCGGTGCTGATGGGGCTGATCGAGAACAAGATCCTGACCCGCGACCAGCTCAAGCTCTTGCAGCAGGACAACGTGGTCTCCGAAGGGGCCAAGACCCTCGAAGACCTGGGCATCAAGCCGACCAACACCGCGACGGTGCTGCCGGACTACCTGTGGCGCTACCGCGTCTCCGGCCAGTATGCCGCGATCAAGGACTCGGCCAAGAACCTCAAGGTCTGATCCACGCGATCAACAACGCTTTTGACCGGGCGGGCCCTTGGGGGTCCGCCCGTTTCCGTTTGCGACTCAGGTATAGGCGATGAACAGCAGCACCAGCCCCAGCGCCACCCGGTAGATCACATAGGGGGTATAGCTGACGCTCTGCAAAAGCCGCATCATCAGCTTCAGCGCCAGCAGGGCCGCAACGAAGGACAGGGCCGCGGCGATGGCGCCATCGCGGGCAACCTGCATGTCAGCGCTGCCGATGACCTTGACCCCCAGAAGGGTCCCGCTGGCGATGATCGTCGGGATCGACATCAGCATCGACAGGCGCGCCGCCTCGCTGCGTTCATAGCCCAGCGCCCGCGCCCCGGTGATGGTGATGCCCGAGCGCGACGTGCCGGGAATCAGCGCCACCGCCTGCCACAGGCCCATGATCATGGCGTCGCGCAGCGTCCAGTCGGCCGCGGTTTTGCCGGTCGCGCCGCGCTGATCCATCCACCACAGAAGAATGCCGAAACCCAGCATGGTCCAGCCGATCACCGCGATGCCGCGCATCGCATCGCTGAGCCCGGTCACGCTGAGCACCAGACCGACCACCACCACCGGGACCGTGGCCAGGATCAGCAGCAGCGCCAGCCGGCTGCCCTTGGTGTCGGCGCGACCGCGCGCAAGGCGCGGCAACCCGAGCAGGGCCAGCCGGACGTCGGACCAGAAATACAGCACCACGGCGCCCAGAGTGCCGACATGCACCGCAACGTCGATCGCCTGCCCCTGGTCGCTCAACCCGGTGAGATTCGGCAGCAGAATCAGATGCCCCGAAGAGCTGACCGGCAGGAATTCGGTGATCCCCTGAATCACCGCGACCAGAAAAATATGAAAAATTCCCATATATGGCGCCTCTGAAAATATATGCCCTTTCGTATAAAGGTCTGGATTCAGAAAGAAAGCAGACTTTTAGGTCCGATCCGGAGTTAAATTGTTCAATATTTTTCATCCCGGAAGGTCATGAAGGGGAAAAAACGAATATTAGGTCAGCAAGATTGCCTTTTCTTTCGGATTTGCCCTGTTTATAAGCGCTGGACGGAAGACATCAGGAGGCAGCTGCAGTGGCCAAGCAACCAATGCTGAAATTCGTAACGGTAAACCGTGACATGCCGCACAAGCGCGATGCGGAGACTCGCAACAAGGATTTCGCTGAAATCTATGCCGAGTTCGCCGAGGCCAAGGCCGCCGAACAGGCCAGCCGCTGCTCGCAATGCGGCGTGCCCTATTGTCAGGCGCATTGCCCGCTGCACAACAATATCCCCGATTGGCTGCGGATGACCGCGACCGGCCGCCTGGAAGAGGCCTACGAGCTGAGCCAGGCCACCAACACCTTCCCCGAGATCTGCGGCCGCATCTGCCCGCAGGACCGTCTGTGCGAAGGCAATTGCGTGATCGAACAGTCGGGCCATGAAACCGTGACCATCGGCGCGGTCGAGAAATACATCACCGACACCGCCTGGGAAAAGGGCTGGGTCAAGCCGATCACGCCGGCCGGCGAGCGCCCCGAAAGCGTCGGCATCATCGGTGCCGGCCCCGGCGGCCTGGCGGCAGCCGACCATCTGCGCCGCGCCGGTGTTCAGGTCACGGTCTATGACCGCCACGACCGCGCCGGCGGCCTGCTGACCTATGGCATCCCCGGTTTCAAACTTGAAAAAGACGTGGTGATGCGCCGCAACGATCAGCTCGAAGCGGGCGGCGTGACCTTCCGCCTGAACTGCGAGATCGGCAAGGACATCACCTTCGACGAGATCCGCAACGCGCATGACGCGGTGATCATCGCCACCGGCGTCTACAAGACCCGCGATCTGTCGGGGCCGGGCGCCGGCGCCGCCGGAATCGTCCGCGCCATCGACTATCTGACCTGCTCCAACCGGCTCAGCTTTGGCGACAGCGTGCCCGAGTTCGACAGCGGCGAGCTGGATGCCAAGGGCAAGAAGGTGGTGGTGATCGGCGGCGGCGACACCGCCATGGACTGCCTGCGCACCGCCGTGCGCCAGGGCGCCGAAAGCGTCAAATGCCTGTATCGCCGCGACCGTGCCAACATGCCCGGTTCGCAGCGCGAAACCCAGAACGCCGAGGAAGAAGGCGTGGTCTTCGAATGGCTCGCCGCGCCGCAGGGCTTTGCCGGCGACCCGGTGACCGGCGTCATGGTGCAGCGCATGCGCCTTGGGCAGCCCGATGCCACCGGCCGCCAGACCCCCGAGGTGATCGAGGGCGCGGATTACGTCGAAGAGGCCGATCTGGTCATCAAGGCGCTGGGTTTCGAACCCGAAGACCTGCCGACGCTCTGGGATCAGCCCGAGCTGGAAGTCACCCGCTGGGGAACCGTGAAAGCGGAGTTCACCACCGGGGCGACGGCGATGGACGGCGTTTACGCAGTGGGCGACATCGTGCGCGGTGCCTCGCTGGTGGTCTGGGCGATCCGCGACGGGCGCGACTGCGCCGCCGCGATCCTCGAGCGTTTCGAAGGCGCGGTGGAAGTGGCGGCCGAATAGGCTTTCGGCCACCTGCCGACCGGGCAGCAAGAATTGAGCCGGTGCGACCGGAGATGCCGGATGAACGGCCCCCGCACCGCAGGTCAGCCCAGCTGACCCACCAAGTTGAGAAAGGGTAAAACCATGACCAAGTATGACGAGAACTGGGTGCGCGCGGAAGAAGCCAAGCGCAGGTGGATGGCCGAGAACGGCCTCTACTCGGAAGAGGAAGAGCACTCTTCCTGTGGTGTCGGCCTTGTCGTGTCGATCGACGGCAAACCCAGCCGCAAGGTGGTGGAATCCGGCATCACCGCGCTGAAGGCGATCTGGCACCGCGGGGCCGTCGACGCCGACGGCAAGACCGGCGACGGCGCCGGCATCCACGTCCAGATCCCGGTGCAGTTCTTCTACGACCAGATCCGCCGCACCGGCCACGAGCCGCGCATGGACGAGCTGATGGCCATCGGCCAGGTGTTCCTGCCGCGCACCGACCACGGCGCCCAAGAGGCCTGCCGGACCATCGTCGAGACCGAAGTGCTCAAAATGGGCTATCGCATCTACGGCTGGCGCCATGTGCCGGTAGATGTGACCTGTCTTGGCGAAAAGGCCAACGCCACCCGGCCCGAGATCGAACAGATCCTGATTTCCAATGCCAAGGGCGTTGACGAAGAGACCTTCGAACGCGAGCTTTACGTGATCCGCCGCCGGATCGAGAAGGCCGCCGCGGCCGCCCATATCCGCGACCTCTATATCGCGTCTCTGTCCTGCCGTTCGATCATCTACAAGGGCATGATGCTGGCCGAGCAGGTCGCCGTGTTCTACCCCGACCTGATGGACGAGCGTTTCGAGTCGGCCTTTGCCCTCTATCACCAGCGCTATTCGACCAACACCTTCCCGCAGTGGTGGCTGGCGCAGCCGTTCCGGATGCTGGCCCATAACGGCGAGATCAACACGCTGAAGGGCAACGTCAACTGGATGAAGAGCCACGAGCCGCTGATGAGCCACGAGCTGTATGGCGAGTACATGGACGACCTGCTGCCCGTGGTCCAGCCGGGGAGCTCGGATTCGGCGGCGCTCGACGCGGTGTTCGAGCTCATGGTGCGCGCCGGGCGCGACCTGCCGATGGCGAAAACCATGCTGATCCCCGAGGCCTGGGCTCAGAACCGCAGCATGCCAAAGGATCAGCAAGGCCTTTACGCCTATTGCAATGCGGTGATGGAGCCCTGGGACGGGCCGGCGGCGATCTGCGGCTTCGGCGGTCGCTGGGCGGTGGCCGGCATGGACCGGAACGGGCTGAGGCCGCTTCGCTACACCGTTACCAAGGACGGCCTGC
>NZ_JBFJVE010000010.1:0-30441 GCF_041624275.1 Shimia sp. | reverse complement strand
TAACAGCCCGACAGCTCGAAAAAGGTGGCCTCGCCGGCGCGCATCGGGGCACCGTTCCATGTCAGATGGGCGGCGGTGGCATCCAGCCCCGAGGGGGTCAGCGGCACGATCGCCGGGTAGTCGCCCCAATCCTCGCCGACCCCGGTGATGCCGGCATGCAGGATCTCGGCCACCAGATCGTTCTTGCGCAGCCCCGGCGCGGCGCGCTCGATGGCGGTGTCGATGACCTTTTCCGAGATCCGCGCCGCCCTGCGGACAAAGGCGATCTCTTCGCCGGATTTCACCAGCCGCTGCCAGTTGACCAGCGCCGTGGCGTCGACCAGCGTCGCCCCGGGCAGCTCGGCGCCCAGCACCGCATGGGCCTTGGCGGAATAATAGTAGTTCTCCATCTCGACCCCGATCCGCGCCGTCGCCAGCCCCCGGTCGCGCAGATGCCCGGCCAGATCCTGCATCGGGTGCCGTTCGGTCGACTGCACGTAATGGTCGCCATAGCCGAGGATATGGGCGTGATCCATCCAGCAGGTGCGGCGCCCGCCCATCATGTCCATGTGGCGGCCCCACCAGACCGGCGCCCCCTCCATGGTCAGGATCACCCCCTGATGGACGTAGAAGGACCAGCCGTCATAGCCGGTCAGCCAGGCCTGGTTCGACGGGTCGGTGACGAACAGCGCCTCGAGGCCGGCCTTGGCCATGGCGGCGCGGGTCTGCTTCAGGCGGCGGTCGTATTCGGCGGCGCTGAACGGGGCGTTCGACGGGCTGTTATGGGTCATGCGTGGCTCCTTTCCGCTTTCCGTTTCTCACTCAGCCCAGCACCGAGCCCACCGCCCGCGCGGTGGCCTCGACGATGCGGTCGGCCTCGTCCCGGCTCAGGCAGAAGGGCGGCGCGAAGCCCAGGATGTCGCCCTGCGGCATGGCGCGGGCGATGACCTTGCTTTGCTCGAGCAGCGCCGCAGCGATATGCGGCCCGATCTTGTCGGCGGCATCGAAGAAGGTCCGGCCGTCGCGGTCCTTGACGAATTCGACGGCGCAGAGCATGCCGGTGCCGCGCACCTCGCCGACATGGCGGTGATCGGCCAGCGCCTCGGCCATGCGCGCATTGAGATAGGCGCCGACGGTGCCGGCATTCTCGACCAGATTCAGATCATCAATCAGCTTCAGGTTGGCGACCCCGGCCGCGGCCCCGATCGGATGCGCCGAATAGGTCCAGCCGTGGCCGATGGGGCCGGTCTCGTCGCTGCCCCGCGCGAGCACCTGCCAGACCGCATCGGAGACGATCGACCCCGAGAGCGGCGCATAGGCCGAGGTCAACCCCTTGGCGATGGTCATGAGATCTGGGCGCATCCCGTAGCGGTCCGAGCCGAACATGGTGCCGAGCCGGCCGAATCCGGTCACCACCTCGTCGGCGATCAGCAGGATGTCGTGGCGCTCCAGCACCTCCTGGATCGCCGGCCAGTAGCCCTCGGGCGGCGGCACGATGCCGCCGGTGCCCAGAACCGGCTCGCCGATGAAGGCGGCGATGGTGTCGGCACCTTCGCGGGCGATCAGCTCTTCCAGCGCGGCGACGCATTGGGCGGTGAACTCGGCCTCGCTCTGATCGGCCCTGTCGCGGCGGTAATAATAGGGCGCATCGGTGTGCAGCACTTGGGCCAGCGGCAGATCGAACCGCTTGTGGAACAGCTCGAGCCCGGTCAGCGAGCCGGTCATCAACCCCGAACCGTGATAGCCGCGCCAACGCGAGATGATCTTTTTCTTCTCGGGCCGCCCGAGGATGTTGTTGTAATACCAGACCAGCTTGATGTTGGTTTCATTGGCATCCGAGCCGGAAAGGCCGAAATAGACTTTCGACATGTGGTCGGGTGCGCGGTCGAGCACCATTTTCGCCAGCGTGATCGCGGCCTCGGTGCCATGGCCGACATAGGCATGGTAATAGGCCAGTTCGCGCGCCTGCTCGGCGATGGCCTCGGCGATCTCGGGGCGGCCATAGCCGACGTTGACGCAGTACAGCCCGGCAAAGGCATCAAGCAGGCGATTGCCGTCGCGATCCTCGATATGGCAGCCCGAGGCGGTGCTGATGACGCGCTGCGGCGCCTGCCCCCGCGCGAAATCGGCAAGATGGGTCGAGGGATGAAAGAAGTTTTCCCGGTCCCATTGTTCAAGATGGTCATTGTGCAGCATGGCTGGTCTCCGGCTGGGGCGGGCGCGCCGCCTGTTCTGTCTGAAAAGAGCCGGTTGCACGCAGGGCGCAGAGCCTGTGGGCAGGACCTGTCCCGGTTTCGAGCAGACTGGCTCCGCTCACCCGGACAGCAGCGCGCAATGCCTTTATTGCCAGGGTCTGGCACCCATGGAGCACGAGAGCCGCCGCAAAGGCAAGCCGGATTCTCGCATTGCTGGCAAACCGCGCATCGGGCCCCGGCAAAGCGCGGCCGGACAGCGGGCGCGGCTTCGCCCGCCCCGCAAGGGCCCTGTGCCCGCGATGGCGCGCTCAGCGATGGCGGATCTGCTGCGCGCCGGCCTCGGTGACGATCGCGTCGAGCGCCATGTCATGCGGCTGCGGATAGATCGTCGTCAGCCGAGCAGACTGGAACCCGACCCCGATGGTATAGGGGCGCGGCGCCAGCGCCGCCAGCGTGCGGTCGAAATAGCCGCCGCCATAGCCCAGTCGATACCCGCCATCGTCCCAGCCGACCAGTGGCGCCAGCGCGATGTCGGGCCTGAGTTCGGGGGCATCGGGCGGCGGCACCGGGATGTTCCAGTCGCCGCGCTGCATGCGGGTTCGTGGCGTCCATTCGCGAAACACCAGCGGCGCGCGCTTGGTTTCGACCAGCGGCAGCGCGACGCGGAGCCCCCGCTCGGTCAGATCCTGCATCAGCGGGCGCAGGTCGGGCTCGGATTTGATCGGCCAATAGACCGAAACCACCAGATCCCGGCGGCTGCCGATCCGGGCGGCCAGCGCATCGCCGACATGTCGCACCAGCGCCGCGCCGACCGCCCGGATCCCTTCGACCCCAAGCGCGCGCCGGGCCTCGAGCAGCCGGCCGCGCTCGGCCCGGCGCCAGCGCGCCACATCGCGCGCCTGCTGCGCCTCGACGCCGAGCGGATCGAAATAGGTCGGGTCGATTTCATGGGCCATGCAGGGCGGAGAGGCATAGCCGCCCGCGCCGCCCCCTTTGGTGTCATCTGTCATCGTCTTGCCTTGGACCCTGCCCGCCCGTCAGCGCGCGGTTTCGAATTGCGGGAACAGCACCTCGTTCTCGAGCCGCATGTGTTCCCCGAGATCCTCGGTAAACTCGGCCAGATCGCGATACAAGGTCTGCCAGCTGCTACAGGCCCCCTCCGGCAGGGTGAAATCCCGGGTCAGGCTGCGGATCGCTGAAAGGTCGTCGGCGTGGCCCTCGTGATCGGCCCGCATCACCGCGATCGGATGTTCGATGCCCGGCATGCCGCCGCGCCGGATGGCGGGGAACAGGATCATCTCTTCCTTGCGCATATGCATCTCCATCTCCTGCCCCATGCGCTGCAACAGCAGGCTCAGCCCGGCGGGCAGGCCGGCGTCGCCAGCGTGGATATCCTCGATCATGGCGGCGAGCTTCACCAGATGGGGCAGTTGCTGGCGATGGCGCGCATGGTAGCGGCGCTCGATAAAAAGGGTCAGCTCGGCGGCATCCTCGACGGGAACGGCTTGGGCTTGGGTCATCTCGGCACTCTCCGGAAGGGTTTTCAGGCGCTGCGGCGGGTGATGGCGACCTGCCAGACCTCGGGTCCGTCGCTGAGGTACTGGAAGTCGTAGAGCCCCGGCCAGATCTCTTCCATGCGGCGCAACAGGGGCACCGGGGCGTGATCGTTGATGAGAACGAAGCTGGCCCCCGGCGCCAGCCCCTCGATCGCGGCAAAAACCGTGGCGTGGCGTTGCGGCGGGATCATCGGGCGCAGATCGACGATCACCGGCGCGGGCGGGGGGGCTTGGGTCGTGTCGGACTGGAACGTGTCGGACATGGCAGGGTTCCTTGCAGTGGCAGGTTGCCTTTCTAGGCAATTTAAAAAATATTGTCAATATTTCTTTATTGCCGGATTTCCTTTTACCCGGGCGCCGGAATGGCCTAGATTCGCCCGAACCGCAGGAGAGCCCGATGCCCGATCAAACCCCGTCCGTGCCACCAAGACGCCCATTATTGCCCGCCGGCGCGGACTGCCAGGCCGGAGACCGGCCATGCGCCTGACCGTGATGTCGGATTATGCGCTGCGCGTCCTGCTTTATACCGCCGCCTACCCCGACCGGCTGGTGACGATCGACGAAACCCAGGAAGCCTATGACATCTCGCGCGGCCACCTGATGAAGATCGTCGGTACGCTGGCCAGTGCCGGCATGCTGCGATCGCAACGCGGACGCAGCGGCGGTTTCACGCTTGGCAGACCGCCGGAAGAGATCCGGCTGGGCGATGTCCTGCGCCTGACCGAACCCGATTTCGAGATGGTCGAATGCTTCCGGCCCGACAATGCCTGTGCGATCACCCCGGTCTGCCGCCTGCCGGGGCTGGTGAACGAGGCGCTCTCGGCCTTCATGGAGGTGATGGACCGCTACACGCTGGCCGATCTGATCCTGCAACCGCAGGCCTTCGGCGAACTGCGGCCGGCAGGCCGGGGCTGACCTCGGGCACCGTTGCCGGGCCGGGCCGGAAAATCCTTGCAATCAAGCCCCGGCTGCGCTTTTCAGTTGGGCAGGCAGAAATAACCAAAAGGCTTACAAAGGGCATATTTATGAACCAAGTCATTCATCCAATTCTTCTTTGTGGCGGTTCCGGCACACGTCTGTGGCCCCTTTCGCGCAAGTCCTACCCCAAGCAATTCGTCCCCCTGACCGGCGAGGAAAGCCTGTTCCAGGCCTCGGCCCGGCGTCTCAGCGGCGAAGGCTTCGCCGCCCCCAGCATCCTGACCGGCGCCGATTTCCGCTTCGTGGTGATCGAACAGCTGGCCGCGCTCGAGATCGCCCCGGCCGATATCCTGATCGAACCCTCGGCGCGCAACACCGCCGCCGCGATCTGCGCCGCCGCGCTGGCGCTCGAGGACAAGTCGTCCGGCGCGCTGATGCTGGTGGCCCCGTCGGACCACGTGATCCCCGATGCGGCGCGCTTCCGCGACGCCGTCACCGCCGCCGCCCCGGCCGCAGCCGAGGGCCAGCTGGTGACGTTCGGCATCCGCCCCGACCGGCCGGAAACCGGCTATGGCTGGCTGGAGCTCACCACCCAGCCCGATGCCGATTTCTCGGCCCGCCCGCAGGCGCTGAAAAGCTTTGTCGAGAAACCCGACCTCGCCACCGCCGAGAGCCTGCTTGCCGGCGGGCTGCATCTTTGGAATGCCGGCATCTTCCTGTTTTCCACCACCGCCATTCTCGCCGCCTTCGCGCGCCACGCCCCCGAGACGCTGGCGCGGGTCCGCGAGGCCCATGAGGGCGCCGAAAGCGATCTCGGTTTCACCCGGCTCGACCCCGAGGCCTGGGAGCAGCTCGAGGATATCTCGATCGACTATGCGGTGATGGAGCGGGCCGAGAATCTCACCGTGGTGCCCTATGGCGGCGCCTGGTCGGATCTTGGCGACTGGCAGGCGGTGTGGCGCGACGGCAGCCCGGACGAGGCCGGCATCGTCACCGCCGGCCCGGCCACTGCCATCGACTGTTCCGACACGCTGTTGCAGGCCACCAGCGAGGCCCAGCAGCTGGTCGGTATCGGGCTGAAGGACATCGTCGCCGTGGCCATGCCCGACGCGGTGATGATCGCCCACAAGGACCACGCCCAGGACGTCAAGCGGGCGGTGCAGACTTTGAAGGCCCAGGGCGTCGCCCAGGCCGAGACCCTGCCCCGCGATTACCGCCCCTGGGGCTGGTACGAGAGCCTGGTGATCGGGCCGCGTTTCCAGGTCAAGCGGATCGTGGTCAACCCCGGTGCCAGCCTCAGCCTGCAAAGCCATCACCACCGCGCCGAACACTGGATCGTGGTCGAAGGCACCGCCAAGGTCACGGTCGACGACGAGGTCAAGCTGGTGAGCGAGAACCAGTCGGTCTATATCCCGCTTGGCGCCGTGCACCGGATGGAGAACCCCGGAAAACTGCCGATGGTTCTGATCGAGGTGCAGACCGGCAGCTATTTCGGCGAGGATGACATCATCCGCTATGAAGACATCTATGCCCGCGGCCAGGGCGCCAAGGGTTAGAGCAGCAGGCCGCAGCAGACCCCGGAGCTCGGCGCGGCCGGCTCCCGGCACCCGCACCGCAAAGAAAACCCCGCGTGCCAAGTGGCGCGCGGGGTTTTCGTTTTCAGTCCGGGTCTCCCGGCAGGTCAGCCGCCGACCGACCACCAGCCCTTGCGCTTGGGCTTTTTCGGCGCTTCGGGCACCGGATCGGCCTCGGGTTCGGGTTCGGGTTCGGATTCGGGTGCCGGCTCGGCGGCAGGCTGGTCCTGCTCGGCCTCGGCTTCCGGTTCGGCCTCTGTCTCGGTCTCGGCCTCTGTCTCGGTATCGGCCACGGGTGCGGCGCCATTTTCAACGGCCACCTCGACCTCGGCTTCAGCTTCGGCAGGAGCGCCGTCATCGACGGTTTCGGCGCTTTCCCCGGCTGTCTCTTCGGGCGCGGCGGTGTCCGCGTCCACGGTCTCGGTGGTTTCTTCGGTCTCGGCGACAGGCGCTTGGCCGGCCTCGACGCCCGATGCGTCCACCTCGGCGGCGTTCTCCTCGGAACCCGTCGCTGCCTCGGTCGCCGCTTCGGCCGGGGTCTCGGCCTCGGCCTCTTCAGGCGCGGCCTTCGACCGGCTGCGGCTGCGGCTGCGGGTCCGGCTGCGCGTGCGCGATTTCTTCGGGGCCTCGCCCTCGTCGCCCTGTTCCGCGCCGGCTGCTGCCTCGGCGGGCTGCGCGTCGCTCGGTTCGTCGGCCTCGTCAGCTTCGGACTCAGACCCAGACCCAGACCCAGACCCAGACCCGGTCTCGGGCTGCGTGTCTGTCCGGTCTTCACCTGCTGCGCCGGACTTGCCCCGACGACGACGGCGGCGGCGGCGTTTCTTGGGCTTGCCGTCCTCGGCCTCGGCCACATCGACTGCATCGACCGCCACCGGGGTCTCGTCGGGTTTGGCCTCGTCCTCGTCCACCGCGTCCATGATCGAGGTATCGACCGAGACCACCGGGGCGGCTTCGGCCACCGGCCGGGTCGCGGTCTTGAACTTCTCGAGCGTGAAGTCCGGCGACACCAGATGCACATCGCCCTCGATGCGCACCGACATGCCATAGCGGGCCTCGATCCGCGCCACGTGCTCGCGCTTCTGGTTCATCATGTAATTGGCGATCGCCACCGGGCATTTGACCAGCACTTCGCGCGACCGGCCTCTGGTGCCCTCTTCTTCGACCTCGCGCAGGATCGACAGCGCCAGATTGTCGTCCGACCGGATCAGGCCGGTGCCGTGACAGGCCGGGCATGGCTGTGTGGTGGCCTCGATCATGCCGGGGCGCAGACGCTGGCGGCTCATCTCCATCAGGCCGAAGCCCGAGATGCGGCCGACCTGAATGCGGGCCCGGTCGGTCTTCAGCCGATCCTTCATGCGCTTTTCGACCGCCGCGTTGTTGCGCCGCTCGTCCATGTCGATGAAGTCGATGACGATCAGACCCGCAAGGTCACGCAGGCGCAGCTGGCGGGCCACCTCGTCGGCGGCCTCGAGGTTGGTGTTGAGCGCGGTTTCCTCGATCGAGCCCTGTTTGGTGGCGCGGCCGGAGTTGACGTCGATCGCCACCAGCGCCTCGGTGACGCCGATCACGATATAGCCGCCCGATTTCAGCTGCACCGTCGGGTTGAACATGCCCGAGAGATAGCTTTCGACCTGATAGCGGGCGAAGAGCGGCAGGGTCTCGGTATAGTTCTTCACGTTCTTGGCGTGGGACGGCATGATCATCTTCATGAAGTCCTTGGCGATGCGGTAGCCGCGCTCGCCCTCGACCAGAACCTCGTCGATCTCGCGGTTGTAAAGGTCGCGGATCGAGCGTTTGATGAGGTCGCCCTCTTCATAGATCTTGGCCGGCGCGATGGACTTCAGCGTCAGCGAGCGGATCTGTTCCCACAGCCGTTGCAGATATTCATAGTCGCGCTTGATCTCGGCCTTGGTGCGCTTGGCTCCGGCGGTGCGGATGATCAGGCCGGCGCCCTTGGGCACGTCGATCTCGCCCGCGATCTCTTTCAGCTTCTTGCGATCCGGGGCATTGGTGATCTTGCGGCTGATGCCGCCGCCACGGGCGGTGTTGGGCATCAGGACGCAATAGCGACCGGCCAGCGACAGATAGGTGGTCAGCGCCGCGCCCTTGTTGCCGCGTTCTTCCTTGACCACCTGCACCAGAAGGATCTGGCGGACCTTGATCACTTCCTGAATCTTGTAGCGGCGGGGGCGCGGTTTGCGCACCGGGCGGATGTCTTCGCTGTCGTCCTCGTCGGCAACGGATTCGATGCTGTCATCCTTTTCCGAAGCGCTGGCACCCTTTCTGTGCGATGCATCCTCGTCGTCGGCCGGAAGCGCCTCGTCGGTCTCGTCGGCGTCGTCCTCGCCTTCGGAGTCTTCCTCGGCCGTCTCGGCCGCATCGTCGCCTGCGGTGTCGTCTTCGGCGGCCTCGGTTTGCGAGGTTTCTACCGCTTCCGCGTCGCCATCGGCGTCATCGCTGGCTTCGGCCGGCTCGGCGCTTTCGGTCTCTTCACCGGTCGCCGGGTCGCGGGTCGCGACCGCGTCTTCGCCCTCGGTATTGGCGGCCATGGTGCGGCTGCCGCCGTCCTTGCCGTCCTTGTCCGCGCTGTCCTTGTCCGCGCCGTCCTCGTCGACATCCTCTTGGGCAGTATCGTCCTGCGCCGCTTCGGCCTCTTCGGTGGCTGCGGCCTCTTCGGCCGGCTGCGGGGTTGTTTCATCGGCTTCATCGGCCGGTGCCGCCTCGGGCGCTGCCGCTTCGGGGGCCTCGTCGACCGCCTCTGCGGCCTCTTCGACCGTCACTTCCTCAGCGGCGACTTCTTCCGGCGCACTGTCGGCATCGGCATCGGCTTCGGCGGCCGCCTCGGTCGCTTCGGCGGCCTCCGGCTCTTCGACCGGGGTGTCGCGCACCAGCTCCATCGGCGACAGCCCCTCGGTGGAGTCCTCGGTGGTGTCCTCGCCGAGATCGATGGTCTCCATGCCTTCGATCTGGTCGCTCGCCGCCTCGGCCGAGGCCTCTTCGCTCGCGGCGGCACTCTTGGCGCTGTCCTTGGCCTTGCCACGGCTGCGCGAGCGGCTGCGCGAACGCGACCGGCTGGGCTTTTTCTTTTCTTCCTCGTCCTCGTCGCGCGCCTTCTGCGATTCCGCATAGGCGCGCTCTTCTTCCATCAGCGCCTCGCGGTCGGCGACGGGGATCTGGTAATAGTCGGGGTGAATCTCGGAAAAGGCCAGAAAGCCATGGCGATTGCCGCCGTAATCGACGAAGGCGGCCTGAAGCGAGGGTTCGACCCGGGTTACTTTTGCGAGATAGATATTGCCGGCAAGCTGGCGTTTGTTTTCGGATTCGAAGTCGAATTCCTCGACCTTGTTTCCGTCGACCACCACGACGCGGGTCTCTTCCGCATGGGTGGCATCAATGAGCATTTTCTTAGGCATGTTATCCGTTTGCACCCGCGCAATCGACTGCGCCCTGGAGGAGGGTTGGAGTTGAATTGCAGGGGGTGTCTTGTCAGGGCGACGGGCCGCGCGCGGCCGAGAGGGCCGCATGCGGCCTCTGCTCGGTCAAACACTCTGTTCGCGCGCGTCATCGCGTTTCTTCTCCGACACAAGACGAATCGCAGTGATCCACGCCCCGTCCTGTGTCTGTTATATGCCCTCTGCCTGCGGCAGTTCGGGCGTCTCACTGCCCCTGTATCAGGGGCTCAATCGGTCTGGACGGGATACCGGGCCTCGGGGCCGTCGCGCATCACATCCAGCGAAACTCATGGCAGAGGTCCGCCGGGCGGACTCTCCTTCCCCTAAATAAGACCAGCGTCCTGCAAATTACAATGGCAAAAGCCGCATTGAGGGTGAAACATCGGTCTGCGGGGCATGTTTCGTTGCGTCCCGTGCAGCGGCCCCCGGCGCGCCGCCGGCTCTGCAGAACGGCAGACGCCGCGCGAAAAGCCCACCCGCCGCCCCGGATCAGCCTGCAAGGGCATCGGCAAAAACCGCTTGCGGCCAAGCCCTTAGACACTAACCCTTTGCGCTTCAACGAAATTTTGACGATCGTCATTTCGCCGCCGCAAGTCAGCCCATAGTCTGTGCGCCAAATTGAACAGAGCATGCGCCCCTGCTGCCGCAGCGGCAAGACTCCGCCACCGTTCCCGACCACCGAAGGACAGCCGATGACCACTCCTGCACGAAGCCAGCCGCGCTTCGGAAATCTCGCACTTATCCTGCTCAACAAGAAATACTGGATGGCGCATTTCGCCGCCGTGATCCTGATCTGCCTCGGCGGGCTGCTCTACATGGGCGACGCCACCTATGACAGCGCCCCGCCGCGCGCCGATTTCGTCACCGAAGACGGCCGCATGGTGTTCTCGCGCGCCCAGATCCAGGCCGGGCAAGAGGTGTTCCACCTGCGCGGGCTGATGAGCTATGGCTCCTTCTGGGGCGACGGCGCCGAGCGCGGCCCGGATTTCACCGCCGACGCGCTGCATTACACCTATCTCGGGATGATCGACCACTACGAGGCCGCGCTGGCGGCCGGCGGCCCCATTGACGAGGCCGACCGCGACGCGGTGGCGGCGCGGGTGCGGCGCGAATTGCACCGCAACACCTGGGACGAGGCCAGCGGCACCATCACCCTGAGCGAAGGCCAGGTCGCCGCCTTCGAGACCGTGGCGACGCATTTCAGCCGCATGTTCACCGATCCCGACTATCCGGAGCTGTTCCAGACCGGCTATCTCACCGATCCGGCCCAGATCCGCGACCTGTCGGCCTATTTCTTCTGGGGCGGCTGGGTGGCGGCGGCGCATCGCCCGGGCGAGAGCTATTCCTATACCCACAACTGGCCCTATGACCCCGAGGTCGGCAACGGGCCGACCCCGGCGGTGGTCTTCTGGAGCATCCTCTCGGTGCTGGCGCTGTTCGCCGGCATCGGGCTGGTGCTGTATATCTACGGCCAGATGAAATCGCTGCAATACGACCCCTTCGAAAGCAGCCAGGAACGTTCGCTGACCACCTATGACCTCGAGCGCGGCTATGTACGCAAGACCCAGCGCGCCACCTACAAGTTCTTTGCCCTGGCCATGCTGGCATTCGGGCTTCAGGTGCTGGTCGGCATTCTGGCGGCCACGGATTTCGTGCGTCCGGGCGGGTTCTTCATCGGCGACATCCTGCCCTTTACCGTGCTGCGCAGCTATCACACGCTGTTGCAGATCTACTGGTTCTTCATGTGCTGGGTCGGCTACACGATCTTCTTCCTGCCCCGCCTGGGGCCGGTGCCGCGCGGCCAGCGGGCGCTGATCGAGCTGCTGTTCGCCTGCTGTTTCATCGTCGGCGCCGGATCGGTGATCGGCATCTATGCCGGCCAGACCGGCATCCTGACCGGGGCCGCGGCCTATTGGTTCGGCAGCCAGGGCTGGGAGTTCCTCGAGATGGGGCGCTTCTTCCAGATCCTGTTGCTGGTCGGCTTCTCGCTGTGGATCGTCATCATCTATCGCGGCGTCAAACCCTGGCTGACGGCCAAGAACATGTGGTCGGTGCCGGCCTGGCTCTTGTATGGCAGCGGGGTGATGGTGTTCTTCCTGTTCTTCGGCCTGTTCGTGACCCCCGAGGCCAATTTCGCCATCTCGGACTTCTGGCGCTGGATGGTGGTGCATATGTGGGTCGAGGTCACCTTCGAGGTCTTCACCACGGTGATCGTCGCTTACATGCTGGTACAGATGGGGCTCATTACACGGGTCATGGCCGAGCGGGTGATCTTTCTCGCCGTGATGCTGTTCCTGCTGACCGCAACCGTGGGCATCGCCCACAACTTCTACTGGATTGCGAAACCGACCGGGGTGATCGCCTTTGGCTCGGTGTTCTCGACGCTTCAGGTGCTGCCGCTGCTGCTGCTGACGCTGGATGCCTGGCGCATGCGTCAGGAGAAGGAGCGCGCCATACAGTTTCACGCGGCGGGCAGCCAGAGCTTCATCATGCATGAGGTCTGGCTCTTCGTGCTGGCGGTGAACTTCTGGAACGTCTTCGGCGCCGGGGTGTTCGGCTCGATGATCAACCTGCCGATCGTCAACTACTTCGAGCATTCGACCTATCTCACCGGCAACCACGCCCATGCGGCGATGTTCGGGGTCAAGGGCAATATCGCGCTCGGCGGCATGCTGTTCTGCCTGCAACACCTGTTCAAGACCGGCGACTGGAACCGCAAACTGATCCGGGTCTCGTTCTGGTCGCTGAACATCGGCATCGCGATGATGATGTTCCTCGATCTGCTGCCAGTCGGGCTCTACCAGCTGTCGGTGGTTCTGGAAGAGGGCCTGTGGTACGCGCGCAGCCAGGAGGTGATCCAGGGCGCGGTGTTCCGCAACCTGACCATCATGCGCAGCCTCGGCGGCCTGGTCTTCACCATCGGCGGGGTGCTGCCGCTGATGTGGTTCGTTCTCAGCCGCGCCGCCCGCATGCGCCGCAAGATCAAGGAGGATTCCGGCGAATGGTCGCCGCGCGCCGATGGCTGGGCCGACACTTCGGACGCACCGACCGGGCCAGCCGAGTAAACCGCCGCCGCAACACAGCAAACGGCCGGGCCAAGCGCCCGGCCTTTTCACGTCATCAAAGCGGACACCAGCGGCACCGCGGGGTCAGAGATAATCGGCCCGCTGCAGCCCGTATTTGGCCATCTTCTCGTTCAGCGTCCGGCGCGGCAGGCAAAGCTCTTCCATGACGCTGGCGATCGAGCCGCGATGCCGGCGCATGGTATTGTCGATCAGCATCCGTTCGAAAGCCTCGACATATTCCTTCAGCGGCTTGCCCTCGGTGGTCATCACCGGCTGCATCTCTTCATGGTCGCTCATCAGCAGCGAGGCGATGGTGCCCTCGCCGCGCCGGGTTTGCAGCACCGCGCGCTCGGCCAGGTTGATGAGCTGGCGCACATTGCCGGGCCAGGGCGCCTGCAAAAGCTGCGCCGCCTCCTGGGCGCTGACCTTGGGCGCCTCGCAGCCGTATTCGTCGGCGAACTGTTCCGAAAGCCGGGTGAACAGGGTCAGGATGTCCTCGCCGCGCTGGCGCAGCGGCGGCACCGTGATGCGCAGCGCCGCGAGGCGGTAGAACAGGTCCGGGCGCAGGGCGTCCTCGGCGGTGCGGTCCTGCTCCTGCAGGTTCGAGATCGCCAGAATGCGGGTCTCGGCCGGCGTGCCCTGTTCGTTGATGACATTCAGCAGCTTGGCCTGCAGCCCGTCGCTCAGGGTCTCGGCATCTTCCAGCACCAGCGTGCCGCCGCGCGCCTCTTCGATCGCCGGCAACTGGCTGTCCTCGGGCTGCATCGGCCCGAACAGCCGCCGCGCCAGCGCCTCTTCCTCGAAGGCACCACAGCTGACCAGCACGAATTTCTTGCCGGCCCGGCTGCCCACCGCATGCAGCGCATGCGCCACCAGCGTCTTGCCGGTTCCGGTCTCGCCGTCGATCAGCACATGGCCGTCGGCCTGGCCGAGATCGAGAATATCCTCCTTCAGCCGTTCCATCACCGGGCTGACGCCGATCAGCTTCTTGATCAGCTGGCCGCCATCGCTGAGTTCGCGGCGCAGCGCCCGCGCATCCAGCGTCAGGCGGCGCGCCTTGGTGGCCTTCTTGGCCAACTGGCTCATGCGGTCGGGGTTGAAGGGTTTCTCGAGGAAGTCAAAGGCCCCGACCCGCATCGCCTCGACCGCCATCGGCACATCGCCATGGCCGGTGATCATGATCACCGGCAGGGCGCTGTCCGACCCCATCAGCTTCTTCAGGAACTGCATGCCGTCCATGCCCGGCATCCGGATATCCGAGATCACGATCCCCGGATAATCCGGCCCCAGCGCCTTCAGCGCGTCCTCGGCGCTGGCGAAGGTCTCGGTGTCATAGCCCGACAGCGCCAGCCACTGGCTGATCGACTGGCGCATGTCCTGTTCGTCGTCGACGATGGCGATTTTCATACCCTGGGCCATGGCGTGTTACTCCGCTGCCTCGATTTCTTCATTCAATATAGGGAGTTGAACCTCGAATACAGCCCCCCGCCCCTGCCCGTTGCGCGCCGTCAGCCGGCCGCCGAGGTCGCTGATGATCCCCGAGGAGATCGCCAGCCCCAGCCCGACACCGTCGCCGGGCTTCTTGGTGGTGAAGAAGGGCTCGAAAAGGTCGTCGAGGTTCTCGATCCCGGGGCCGTTGTCGCGCACCGACAGGGTCGCTGTCTCTCCGGCCGCCAGCATGATCTCGATCTCCGGGTCGGCCTCGCCCTTGGTGGCATCCAGCGCGTTGCGCAAGAGGTTGATGATCACCTGCTCGATGCGCAGCCGGTCGCCCATGATGCGCACCGGCAGGTCGGGCTGAATGCGGCTGATGCGCACGTGACCCTGGCGCAGCTGCGGCTCCATCATCGCCAGCGCCGAGGCCAGCGCCTCGGCCAGATCGACCGGGTGGAAATCGTCGCCGCCCTTGCGGGCATAGGATTTCAGCTGCTTGGTGATCGCCCCCATGCGCTCGATCAGGTCGTCGATGCGCTGGAACGACGACAGCGCCTCGTCGGGCCGGTTGCGGTTCAACAGCAGCCGCGCCCCGGCGAGATAGGTCTTCATCGCCGCCAGCGGCTGGTTGAGCTCGTGGCTGACGGCGGCCGACATCTCCCCCAGCGCCGCCAGCTTCGAGCTCTGCGCCAGCGACTGTTCGGCCACGGCCAGGCTTTCCTGCATCCGCTCGCGCTCGGCGATCTCGCGCTGGAGCCGCAGGTTGAGCACCCGCAGGCTGGCGCTTTCGCGCTGGAACAGCACCATGCGCAGGGTGTTCTTGCGGTTGAGCACGTAGAAGGCCAGCGCCAGCAGCACCGCGAATCCCATGATTTCCAGCGCCAGCACCGCGTTGACCTTCTCGCGCACGCTGTTGAACGAGGTGAAAGAGGTCATGCGCCAGCCGCGAAACGGGATCCGCGCGTCCTCGCGCATCACCCCCTCGCCTTGGAAATAGGCGTCGGCGGGCAGCTGCGTCCAGTCGGCGGTGGCCTGGATCGCGCGTTCGATCGCCCCCTCGGCCGGCTGGCGCCGCAGTGCCACCTCTTCGGTCAGCCCACGCCAGCGCGGCTCGGTGGCCAGGATGATCGTGCCCTGGCTGTCGGTGACGAAGAGCGCGTCGGAAATCCCCGCCCAGGCGCGTTCGAACTTGTGCAGGTCGGCCTCGACCGAGATCACCCCGATCACCTGGCCCTGGAAGTCGAGCCGCCGCGCATAGGTGAAATGATAGGCGCCGCTGTCGTTGCGCTCGGTGGTGAACACGGTGACGTTCGAGCGCAGGGCGTTGATGAAGAACTCGTTGCCGCGGTAATTGGCCCCCAGCCGGGTGCGGTCGGTGGCCGCCACGATGCGCCCGTCGGCGTCCAGCAGCATGATCGAGGCGGCGCCGATCTCCTCGACGAAAGAGATCAGCCGCGCCGTCGAAAGCGAAAAGTCGCCCGAGGTCAGCGCGTTGATCAGCGCCGGATCCTTGGCCAGCAGCTGCGGCACGATGGCGTTGCGCCGCAGCTCGGACTGCAGGTTGCCCGAATAGAGCGCCAGCCGCAGCTCGGCCCGGTTGCGGGTGTTCTGGGTGAACCGGTCGGTCAGAAAGGAATTGGTCACCCAGACCGTCACCACCGCCAGCACCAGCACCACAGCCACCACCACCCGCGCGCGCCAGTGTCCCGGGCGCGACGGCGCATCTGCGTCGGTCTGAAGCGGCAGCTGATCCATGCCCCCGAGATTACGCCCGCCGGGGCGCGGCCTCAAGTCACGCCGTCGCCAGCTGGCCCACCAGCGAGCGGAACATTGCCACCCCGTCGGTGCCGCCGTGGGCAGCGTCGGCGGCGCGCTCGGGGTGCGGCATCATGCCCAGCACGCGGCGGTTCTTGGACACCACCCCGGCGATGTCGGCCACCGACCCGTTGGGATTGTCGGTATAGCTGAAGGCGATCCGGCCCTCGCCCTGCAGCTGCGCCAGCTTGGCCTCGTCGACATAGTAGTTGCCGTCGTGATGGGCGATCGGGATGTCGATCTCCTGCCCCTTGTCATAGCCGCCGGTAAAGGCGGTCTCGGCGGTCTCGACCCGCAGCCCGACGCTGCGGCAGATGTATTTCAGCCCGGCATTGCGGCGCAGCGCCCCCGGCAGGATGCCGGTCTCGGTCAGGATCTGGAACCCGTTGCAGATCCCCAGCGCATAGCCGCCGCGCTCGGTGTGGCGCACCAGCGACTTGCAGATCGGAGAATTGGCCGCGATCGCCCCGCAGCGCAGGTAATCGCCGAAGGAAAAGCCGCCGGGCACGCCGACGATGTCCAGCCCCTGCGGCAGATCGGTGTCCTTGTGCCAGACCATGGTGACATCCATGCCGGCGCGTTCGAAGGCCACCGCGAGATCGCGGTCGCAGTTCGACCCGGGAAAAACGATGACCGCCGCCTTCATCAGAGCAGCTCCACGCGGTAGCTTTCGATCACCGTGTTGGCGAGCAGCTTCTCGCACATCTCGGTGACCGTGTCCTCGGTGCTGCCCTCGGCCAGGTCCAGCTCGATCACCTTGCCCTGGCGCACGCCCTCGACGCCGTCGAACCCGAGGCTCCCGAGCGCATGGCGCACGGCTTCGCCCTGCGGGTCCAGAACGCCATTTTTCAGCATCACGTACACACGTGCTTTCATGTCTTTCTCTCCGGCTGCAAGACAAAGCGCATCCCCGGCTTCATCTCTTCAAAAATACTCAAATTCCGCGCCCGCCCCGGGGCGCAGGGGTCTCAGTTGACCAGGGTCGGTTTCGGCCCGGTGCCGCGCGGCATCACGCCGAGGCGGCGCGCCACTTCGGCATAGGCGTCGGTCAGGCTGCCGAGGTCGCGGCGGAACACGTCCTTGTCCAGTTTCTGGCCGGTCTCGATGTCCCACAGCCGGCAGCTGTCGGGGCTGATCTCGTCGGCGACGACAAGACGCTGGAAATCGCCCTCGTAGACGCGGCCGATCTCGATCTTGAAATCCACCAGCTTGATGCCGACGCCATACATCACGCCCGACAGGAAATCGTTGACCCGCAGCGCCAGGCCGAGAATGTCGTCCATGTCCTGCTGGCTGGCCCAGCCGAAGGCGGCGATATGTTCCTCGGTGACCAGCGGATCCCCCAGGGCGTCGTCCTTGTAGCAATATTCGACGATCGGGCGCGGCAGCTGGGTGCCCTCGTCGACGCCGAGCCGCTTGCTCATCGAGCCGGCGGCGAAGTTGCGCACGATGACCTCGAGCGGGATGATCTCGCAGGAGCGCACCAGCTGCTCGCGCATGTTCAGCCGCTTCAGGAAATGGGTCGGCACGCCGATCTGGTTGAGCCCGGTCATGAAATATTCCGACAGGCGGTTGTTGAGCGCGCCCTTGCCGTCGATGACATCCTTCTTCTCGGCGTTGAACGCGGTCGCGTCGTCCTTGAAGTACTGCACGATCGTGCCCGGCTCGGGGCCTTCGAACAGAATCTTGGCCTTGCCTTCGTAAATCTTCTTCCCACGCGCCATCGAGGTCTCTTTCCTGTCTGCCGGGGCCGACTCCCCGCTTTCTGGCGCCCTCATAATCCATGGGCGGCATTGTCGCAAGCGTGCCCCGCCCCCTTGCGGCATGCGGTCCTCATGTGCATACAAGAGCCAACACCAACATTTGCAAGGGAATCCGCAGATGACCACCTTTGATGATCGCGAACACGCATTCGAAGCCAAATTTGCCCATGACGAGGAAATGAAGTTCAAGGCCGAGGCCCGCGCCAACAAGCTGCTTGGCCTCTGGGCCGCGGAAACCCTTGGCAAATCCGGCGCCGAGGCGGAAGCCTATGCCAAAACCGTCGTCATCGCCGATTTCGAGGAAGCCGGTCACGAGGATGTGGTGCGCAAGGTCGTCGCCGATCTCGAGGGCACCATCACCTCGCAGGCAATCCGCGAGAAACGCGCCGAACTGCTGCTGATCGCCAAGCAGCAGATCGTCAACGAAGTCTGATCCGGCACTTTACCTGCAAAAGCGATTCGCGGGCCCTTCGGGGCCCGCTTTGCTGTCCGGCGCAGGCCGCCGGCGCCGCGGGGCACCCGGCCGTGCGCGTGATCACCTCATAATCACCATGAGCCGAATAGGATTGCCATCACCGCGACCGCGTGACAGACAGGCGCGCAAAGGGGGCCACAAGTGGCAAGAAGGAGTTTCCCGATGAGCGATGCCCTGTCCAAGATGCTGGAACGCCGCGACTGGATCATGGCCGACGGCGCGACCGGCACCAACCTGTTCAACATGGGTCTGAGTTCGGGCGACGCGCCGGAACTCTGGAACGAACAGCATCCCGACCGGATCAAGCAGCTTTACAGCCTGGCGGTCGACAATGGCAGCGACCTGTTCCTGACCAATTCCTTCGGCGGCAACGCGGCGCGGCTCAAGCTGCACGAGGCCGGCCACCGCGCCCGCGAGCTGTCGCGCATCGCCGCCGAACTGGGCCGCGAGGTCGCCGATGCCAGCGGCCGCACCGTGATCGTCGCCGGCTCTGTCGGCCCGACCGGGGAGATCATGCAGCCGGTGGGCGCGCTGAGCCACGCCGAGGCGGTCGAGATCTTCCACGAGCAGGCCGAGGGCCTGAAAGAGGGCGGCGCCGACGTGCTGTGGCTGGAAACCATTTCCGCCCCCGAGGAATACCGCGCCGCCGCCGAGGCCTTTGCGCTGGCCGGCATGCCGTGGTGCGGCACGATGAGCTTCGACACCGCCGGGCGCACCATGATGGGCGTGACCTCGCAGGACATGGTGCAGCTGGTCGAGAGCCTGCCCAACCCGCCGCTGGCCTATGGCGCCAACTGCGGCACCGGTGCCTCGGACCTGCTGCGCACGGTGCTGGGCTTTGCCGCGCAGGGCGCCGAACGTCCGATCATCGCCAAGGGCAATGCCGGGATTCCCAAATATGTCGATGGCCATATCCATTACGACGGCACCCCCGAGCTGATGGGGGAATACGCGGTGATGGCGCGCAACTGCGGCGCCCGGATCATCGGTGGCTGCTGCGGCACCATGCCCGAGCATCTGGCGGCGATGCGCCGGGCGCTGGAAAACAGCGAGGCCGGCCCCCGCCCGACGCTGGAACAGATCACCGACGTCCTCGGCCCCTTTTCCTCGGCCGGTGACGGCACCGGCAAAGACGCAGGCCCGGCGCCGCGCCGGGGTGGGGGCGGCCGCCGCCGGCGCACCAGCAGCTGAGCCCACGGCCAATACCGCAGAACAACGGCGCCGCCCCGGCAAGGGCGGCGCCTTTTTGCTGCGACGCACTGACGCCGCTTGACCTAGATCAGTGCCGCCGCCCCCGCCGCCGTTCCAAGCTGGCCTTGCCGGCCGGGCGAGGACGGCTGCGATCAGCGCAGCTTCGACGGGAGAGCCGGCGAAGGAGACGACCATGAGCATATTGTTTGACAAGATGACCCCCGCAGCGCGCGAGCTGGCCGAGGAGAAACTGCGCGAAGACGGGGTTCTGGCCCCGGATGCGCCGCTGGAATACGCCTTCGAGGTGCTGCCCTCGGAAATCGCGGCGCTGGAACAGGCGCGGCAGGAATTCGACGAGAAGATCGCCGCCTGCAACACCGACGATCACATCGCGCTGGCGGCGCTGGCCATCGCCAAGGCGCGCCGCGTCGCCGAAGCCATCGCGGCGATGGAAAAGGGCTAGATCGCCCGCCATCGGCCGGCGCGTTGCCGCGCGCCGACGGACCGGATCGTCGACGCCTCCGAACGGCCGCTGGGGCCGTTCCGGAGCATTGCGCCCTGCGGCCGTGCCAATGGCCCTGACGCTCTTGCGGTCATGTGCCGCGGCTCAGCATCTGCATGAGAAATTTTCATTGGAAGCCCGGATTATCGCCGTGTTAAGTCGGTCCGAGCTTCGCCTATGTCGTAATTTTGACAGTCGGGCCACCGGAAAAAGAGCAAGTGTTGAAAAACACCGTGATACCGGCACTCAAGCCGGACAGCAGAGGAACGCCCATGTCGGAAGAAGACGATATCATCCTGTCGGAACTGGACGACGAAGAACTGGTCCAGCAGATGTTCGACGATCTCTACGACGGTCTCAAGGAAGAGATCGAAGAAGGGGTGAACATCCTGCTTGAACGCGGCTGGACGCCGTATGACATTCTCACCAAGGCGCTGGTTGGCGGCATGACCATCGTCGGCGCAGATTTCCGCGACGGCATCCTCTTCGTCCCCGAGGTGCTGCTGGCGGCCAACGCGATGAAGGGTGGCATGTCGATCCTGAAGCCGCTTCTGGCCGAAACCGGTGCACCGCGCGTCGGCAAGATGGTCATCGGCACCGTCAAGGGCGACATCCACGACATCGGCAAGAACCTGGTGTCGATGATGATGGAAGGCGCCGGCTTCGAGGTCGTCGACCTTGGCATCAACAACCCGGTCGAGAACTATCTCGAGGCGCTGGAGAACGAGAAACCCGACATCCTCGGCATGTCGGCGCTGCTGACCACCACCATGCCCTACATGAAGGTGGTCATCGACACCCTGGTCGAACAGGGCGTGCGCGACGACTATGTGGTGCTGGTCGGCGGGGCGCCGCTGAACGAGGAATTCGGCAAGGCGATCGGCGCCGACGCCTATTGCCGCGACGCCGCGGTCGCGGTGGAAACCGCCAAGGAACTGGTCGGTCGCAAGCACAACCAGATGGCGGGCTGATCCGGTCGGACAGTCACATTAGGAAGGCCCGCCAACCCACTGGCGGGCCTTTTGTTTCAGGAGACGCCCATGACCCTGCCCAGCGATAGGGAACTGACCGAGACCGGGCTTGAACCCGCCCGGGGGACCGGCCGCATCCTGTTGCTGGCCTGCGGTGCGCTGGCGCGCGAGATCATCGCGCTGCGCGAGGCCAATGGCTGGCAGCACATGGACCTCACCTGCCTGCCTGCGATCCTGCATGTCCACCCCGAAAAGATCGCCGGCGCGGTGCGCGAGGCGGTGCTGCGGCACCAGGCGGATTACGACGAGATCTTCGTGGTCTATGCCGATTGCGGCACCGGCGGGCAGCTGCGCGCGACCTGCGAGGCGCTCGGGGTGGCCATGGTCGAAGGCCCCCATTGCTACAGTTTCTTCGAGGGCAACGCGCGTTTCGAGGCCCTCAGCCAAGACGAGTTCGACGCCTTCTACCTGACCGATTTCCTGGTCCGCCAGTTCGATGCCTTCGTCTGGAAACCGATGGGGCTCGACCGTCACCCGGACCTGCGCGACATGTATTTCGCCAATTACACCAAGCTGGTCTATCAGGCGCAGACTGAAGACGAAGAGCTGACGCGCAAGGCCCGCGACTGCGCCGATCGGCTGGGGCTGGCCTTCGAGCGGCGCTTTACCGGCTACGGCGAACTCGCCACCGCGCTGGCGGCCCTCTGAGGCGCCCGCAACGACTGCTGTTTTCATTTTTATTACAGTAATTTAGGCCAAAGAAGTCACCCAGAGGATCATCGCGTCCTCCTGCGAGACCGAGACCACGTTATGGCCCATCGTGCCGTCGTAATAGGCGCTGTCGCCGCGCCGCATCTCGACCGGTTCGTAAAACTCGGTATAGAGCCGGATCACCCCGGTCAGCACATAGAGAAACTCCTCGCCGTCATGGCGCACCCAGCCGTCGAACTCTTCCATCGCGCGCGCGCGCACCCGGGCGCGATAGGGCAGCATGGTCTTCTTGGTCAGGGTCTCGGCCAGCAGCTCGTGTTCATAGGTGACGGTGGCCTGACGCACGCCCTCGCCATCCTTGACCACCGACATGCGGCCATTGACCTGGCCCTTCTGCGGCGGCGTGAACAGTTGCGGCACCGAAATCTCCAGCCCCACCGCCACCTTTTTCAGCGCGTCGTAGGTCGGCGACATCTGGCCGTTCTCGATCTTGGACAGGGTCGAACGGGCCAGCCCGGCCTGGCTTGCCGCCTGTTCCAGCGTCCAGTTGCGCGCCTTGCGCAATTCGCGCACCCGCAACCCGAGGTCGAGCGGCTCCACATGGTCGTGGCGCCCGCTTTCGCGCGCCACCCGGATCAGGGATTCTGGGGTCTTGTCGGTCATGGGTCTTTCTATCCCTCTCGCCCCCTCTCTTGCAACTGCGCCGGGGGCGCAATACCAAGGCGCCATGCTATCGATTTTCGACAAGGGGGCTTTCGCCCCTCCGCCCGCCCCGTTCAACATGGCCGCCCATGTGCTGCGCCATGCCGAGAATCTGGCCGACAAGACGGCGCTTGCGGTGATGTCGCAGGACAAGGCCGAGACCTGGAGCTACCGCCGGCTCGAGGCCGCGGTGCGGGGCACCGGCGCCGGGTTGCTGGCCGCCGGGATGACGCCCGGAGACCGGGTGCTGATGCGGCTGGGCAATACGGTCGAGTTCCCGATCGCCTATCTCGGGGCGATCGCCGTCGGGCTGGTGCCGGCACCGACCTCGGCGCAGCTGACCGAACCCGAGGTCGCGCGGATGATCGCCGAACTGTCGCCAGCGGCGATCCTGCGCGACCCCGAGATCGCCTGCCCCGCGACGCCGGACATTCCGCAGCTGTCGCTGGAAGCGCTGGAAGAGATGCGCGGCCTTGCGCCCGCCGCCTACCAGATGGGCGATGCGAACCGGCTGGGCTATATCATCTATACCTCGGGCACCTCGGGCACGCCGCGTGCGGTCTGCCATGCGCACCGGGCGATCTGGGCCCGCCAGATGATGCATCAGGACTGGTACGGGCTGGGCCGCGACGACCGGCTGATGCATGCCGGCGCCTTCAACTGGACCTATACCCTGGGCACCGGGCTGATGGACCCCTGGTCGGTCGGGGCGACGGCGCTGATCCCGGCGCGGGGCGTCGACATCGCCGCGCTGCCGCAGCTTCTGGCAGGGTACAGGGCGACCATCTTTGCCGCCGCGCCCGGGGTCTATCGCAAGCTGCTGTCGGATCATCCCGACATCCATCTGCCGGATCTGCGCCACGGGCTGGCGGCCGGCGAGAAACTGTCCGACACGATCCGCGACGACTGGCACCAGGCCACCGGCACCGCGCTTTACGAAGCCTACGGCATGTCGGAATGCTCGACTCCGATCTCGGCCAGCCCCGCCTGCCCGGCCAATCCCGGCGCGCTCGGCAAGCCGCAGCATGGGCGTCGCATCGCCCTGGTCGATGATGCGGGAACCCCGGTGCCGCTGGGCGAGGAAGGCGTGATCGCCATCGACCGCGGCGACCCCGGGCTGATGCTGGAATACTGGGGGGCCGGCGAAGAAACCCGCGCAAGGTTCCGCGGCCCGTGGTTCCTGACCGGCGACCGCGCCACCATGGACGGCGACTTCCATATCCACTACGCCGGGCGCGCCGACGACATGATGAATGCCGGCGGCTACCGGGTCTCGCCGCTCGAGGTCGAGGCGGCGCTGGCGCGGTTTCCGGGCATCGAAGAGGTCGGGGTCACCGATGTCGAGATCAAGAAGGATGCCCGCATCATCGCCGCCTTTTACACCAGCGCCCATGCGCTGGACGAGACCGCTCTGGCCGCCCATGCACAGGCCAGCCTGGCGCGCTACAAGCAGCCGCGCCTGTTCCGCCGTCTGCCCCGCCTGCCGCGCAACCCCAACGGCAAGCTCAGCCGCCGCGCCCTACGTGAAGAATTCGAGGCAACACAATGATAAAACTTGATATTCTATCTGACCCAATCTGCCCCTGGTGCTATATCGGCAAGACCCGCCTTGAACGGGCGCTGGCGGCCGAGCCCGACCACCCTTTCGCGATCGAGTGGCATCCCTTCCAGCTCAACCCCGAGATGCCGCCCGAAGGCATGGACCGCCGCGCCTATCTCGAGGCCAAGTTCGGCGGCCGGGAGAACGCGGTGCGGGTCTATGGCGAGATCGAAAGACATGCCACCGAAGAGGGGCTGGAGCTGGATTTCGGCGCCATCAAGCGCACGCCGAACACCATCGATGCCCATCGCCTGATCCACTGGGCCGGCATCGAGGGCAAGCAGGACGCCGTCGTCGATGCCCTATTCCGGGCCTATTTCCGCGAGGGGCGCGACATCGGCAACGGCGAGGTGCTGTGCGATCTTGCCGATGGCGCCGGGCTTGACGCTTCGGTGATCGGCAAGCTGCTGAAATCGGACTCCGACCGCCAGATGATCCGCGACCGCGACGCCCACAGCCGCAAGATGGGAGTCGATTCGGTGCCCACTTTCATCGTCGACAACCGGCACGCGGTGCCGGGGGCGCAGTCGAGTGAGCTGTGGCTCAAGGTGATCCGCGAGCTGAAACAGGGCCAGGGCACATCTTGACCCCGGCGCAGCCTTCACCCCGCTGCCGGCCCCTCTGCCACGGATGATCGGCGCCGGGCCTCAGGAGGACGCGCCGGGGCCCTTCATGATGTGATCGAGCAAGAGCCGCGTCGATCCCGAGATATCCTGCGGCACATCCCCTCCCGAAAGCGCCGGCACCAGCGAGGCCGCCATTTCCTTGCCCAGTTCGACCCCCCATTGATCGAAAGGGTTGAGGCCGAGAATGGCGGCTTCGACAAAGACCCGGTGTTCGTACAATGCGATGATCTGTCCGAGGACGAAGGGCGTCAGCCTGGGATAGAGAAGCGTGGTCGAAGGGCGGTTGCCGGTACAGACGCGATGGGGCGCCAAAGCCCGCGCATGACCTTCGGAAAACCCCTTTTGCACCAATTGCTTGGCCGCCTCTTCAAATGTACGCCCCCTGAGCAGCGCCTCGGATTGGGCAAGGCAGTTGCCCAACAGGGCCCGGTGATGGTCGGCAAGATCGGCCTCGTGGCCCTCGACCCCGGCGAGAAACTCCACCGGCACCACCTCGCGGCCCTGGTGCAGAAGCTGGAAGAACGCGTGCTGGCCATTGGTGCCCGGCGCGCCCCAGACCACCGGACCGCCACCTGCGGCCAGCGGCGCATTGTTCAGCCCGACATCCTTGCCGTTTGATTCCATCTCGAGCTGTTGCAGATAGGCCGGCAGCCGCGCCAGCCGCGCCTCGTAGGGGCATACCGCCCGGGTCGGATGGCCGCAGACCTTGTGATGCCACAGCCCGACCAGCGCCAGAAGGACCGGCAGGTTGCGGGCGGGTTCGGCGGTGGCGAAATGAAGGTCCATCGCCCGCCCCCCACGCAGGAAGTCGGCGAAGTTCCCGGGCCCGATCGCCAGCATCAACGACAGGCCGATCGGGCCCCAGATCGAATAACGCCCCCCTACCCAGTCCTCAAACCCGAAGATGTTTTCCGGTGAGATTCCAAATTCTTGCGCCTCGTTCCTAGCCGTCGAAATGGCCACGAACTGGCGCTGCGGGTCGCCACCATGCGCCGCCATCCAGTGCCGCGCGGCGCGGGCATTCATCATGGTTTCCTGGGTGGTGAAAGTCTTGGAGGCGACGATGACCAATGTCCTTGGCGCCTCGAGGCCGCGCAGCCGGTCGTGCAGATCGGCGCCATCGACATTCGACACAAAGTGGCAGCGCGGCCCGTCGGCATAGGGCAGCAGCGCCTCGTGACTCATCGCCGGCCCGAGATCGGAGCCGCCGATGCCGATGTTGACCACATCCGTGATCGGGCCGCCGCTGCCCTGCCACGCGCCGCTGCGCAGCCCGTCGGCAAAGGCCCTCTGGCGCGCATAGACCTGCCGCGAACTGGCGAGAATGTCTTCGCCGGCCACCCGGAAAGCGGCCGGATCCTCTTCGCCGAGACACCGCAGCGCACTGTGCAACGCCGGCCGGTTCTCGGTCGTGTTGACCCGCTCGCCGCGCAGCATGGCATCGCGTTTCGGCACCACCCCGCGCTGCTCGACCAGAGCCATGAGTGCGGCCAGCGCCTCGGCGTCGATGCCGGTCTTGGAAAAATCCAGCAGCAGCCCGTCGGCGCGGGCCGAGAAAGCCTTGGCGCGATCTGGGTCGCGAAACAGGTCAGCCAGCGGGGTGTTTTTTGTTTTTGAATGAATTTTCAGTAATTTGGAAAACATACTTCACTTTGTCCAATGTACGGTAATATCGTCCAGAACCGCCCGTATCGGCGCCTCTTTCGGCGGCAGGTGGCGGGCTTTGTCCAGCGCGGCGCGCTTGTCTTCTCCGAGGATCAGAAGATGCTTGGACACGGCCGCGTTCAGCACCCGGGCGCTGAAGGTGACACGCGCTTCGGGCTGGCTGTCGGGGCGCATCGGCAGCAGCATCGGCGCGTCGGGCGCCAGCGCCGCCGCGAGGCCCGGTGCGCCGGGAAACAGCGAGGCGGTGTGCATGTCCGCCCCCATCCCCAGCAGCGCCACGTCCAGCGGCAGCTCGGGCAGGATCATCGCCTCCAGTTCGGCCAGCACCTCTTCGGGTTCATGCGCCGGGGCGAACAATGGCAGGAACCGCGCCGCTGCCGCGCGGCCGGTCAGCAGCCTTTCCTTGATCAGGCGGGCGTTCGATCGCGGATGATCCTCGGGCACCCAGCGCTCGTCGGTCAGCACCACGTCGACCCGCGACCAGTCGATATCGGCAGCGCTGAGATCGTCGAAGACCGGCCCCGGAGAGCTGCCGCCCGGCACCGCGAAACAGACCCGGTCCTCGTGGTGCAGGGCCTCGGCCAATTCATCCGCAAGAATGTTGGCAAGGTCGATGGCCAGCATTTCGGCATCGGGATAGCTACAGAGGTTCACCCGTCGATCCCCCGCCATTCGCGCCCGTCGCGCCGCAGCAACTGCAACGCCCCGTCGGGCCCGGAGGTGAAGGCATCATAGGGCTTTGGCACGTCGCCCCGGGCCTCCCAGCCGCGGATGATCGGGTCGGTCCATGCCCAGGCGGCTTCGACTTCGTCATTGCGCATGAACAGCGTCTGGTTGCCCCGGATCACATCCATGATCAGCCGCTCGTAGGCGTCCGGCGCATCCGCGCCCGGCCCCAGCGCCTCGGCAAAGCTCATGTCCAGCGGCACGTCGATCAACTGCATCCCGCCCTGTCCCGGTTTCTTGATCGTCACGTCAAGGGTGATCCCCTCATTGGGTTGCAGCTGGATGGTCAGCTCGTTGTTGTGGCGCCCGGCATCTTGCCCAAAGATCGAGTGCGGCGTGTCCTTGAACACCACGGTGATCTGGCTGTCGCGGTTCTTCAGCCGCTTTCCGGTGCGCAGGTAGAAGGGCGTTCCGGCCCATCGCCAGTTGCTGAGGTGGCATTTCAGGGCGATGAAGCTTTCAGTCTTGGAGCGGGGGTTGTCGACCTCGTCCCGAAACCCGGCGCAACCGTCGGCCTGGGTATACTGGCCGCGCACGATATGGTGCGGCTCGACCGGGTCCAGTGCCCGGATCACCTTCAATTTCTCGTCCCGCACCGCGTCGGGTTCGAATTTCGCCGGCGGCTCCATCGCGATCAGGCACAGGAGCTGCATCAGGTGGTTCTGCATCATGTCGCGCATCGCCCCGGCCTTTTCGTAATAGGCCCCGCGCCCGCCGATGCCGACGGTTTCGGCAACGGTGATCTGGATATGGTCGATATACTGCGAGTTCCACAGGGGTTCGAACAGCATGTTGCCGAAACGCACCGCCATCAGGTTCTGCACCGTTTCCTTGCCCAGGTAATGGTCGATGCGATAGATCTGCCGTTCGTCGAAATGGCTGCACAGCACCCTGTTCAGCGCCCGCGCGGTGTCGAGATCATGGCCAAAGGGTTTCTCGACCACGATGCGGCTGTCTTCGGTGACCAGACCATGGGCATGCAGCCTTTCGGCCAGATCCTTGAACAGCCCCGGGCCGACCGAGAAATAGAAAGCCCGGATGCAGGCCGGATCAAGCATTTCCGCAAGCTCTTGCCAGCCCGCGTCGCCACGCGCATCGAAAGGCACATAGGTGATCTGGCGAAGGAACTGGGCAAGCTCGTCCTTGCCGACCGCACCGCCGAACTCGGCCACCGCGTCGCTTACGAAGCGGCGGTACTCGGCGCTGGACATGTCGCTGCGCGCAGCGCCGATCAGCCGCGACGGCTCGGGCATCTGCCCGGCACAGAATCGTTTGAACAGGGCCGGCAGGATCTTGCGCCGCGCCAGATCCCCGGTGCCGCCGAATACGACAAGCTCGAACGCTTTGTCCGTCATCTCCGGGGACTGCATCGTTTTTCACCCTCTCAACCTGAAAGACACCGATGGCGCTAGCGCATCGGCGTCCCGTTCGCTGCGAGTTTATCATTGCGGTGGCGCATCACAACTGTGTCAGCGCCCGCATTTGCGGTTTTCCGTCGCAAGCCGGTCGGCTAGCAATGACAAAACGGGAAAATGCGCATGAAAGATCAGGTAAACGCGGGAAAATTTCACGACCCCGAGACCACGGCGGCCGGAGCCCAACGCGCGCGGGTGCGCCTCGAGTCGCCGCGGACGCTGTGGTTCAACACCGGCACCCTGTGCAATATCGAATGCCGCAACTGCTATATCCTGTCCTCGCCCAGCAACGACGCGCTGGTCTATCTTTGCGAAGCCGAAGTGACGGACTATCTCGACCAGATCCAAGAGGCGCAATGGCCGGTCCGGGAAATCGGCTTTACCGGCGGTGAGCCCTACATGAACCCGGAGATGCCGGCACTGATCGAACGGGCGCTGGAGCGCGGCTACGAGGTGCTGGTGCTGACCAATGCCATGCAGCCGCTGATGCGCCCCCGCGTACAGAAGGCGCTTGTGGCGCTGAACGCGCGATATGGCGACCGGCTGACCCATCGGGTTTCGGTCGACCACTGGACCGCCGAGGGCCATGACGCAGTGCGCGGCAAGGGCAGTTTCGATCTGACGCTCAAGGGCATGCGATGGCTCGGCGCCGAAGGCTTCCGGATCACGCTGGCCGGGCGCAGCCTGTGGCGGGAAACCGAGGCCGAAGCCCGGCGGCACTATGGCGATCTGATCGCCGCACATGGGTTCGACATCGACCCGCTGAACCCCGCTGAAACGGTGATTTTCCCCGAAATCGACGAAACCGTCGAGGTGCCCGAGATTTCTACCGACTGCTGGGGCATCCTCGGCAAGTCGCCCTCGGATGTGATGTGCGCCTCGTCGCGGATGGTGGTCAAGCGCAGGGGGGCCGACACCCCCAGCGTCGTCGCCTGCACGCTCTTGCCCTATGATCCGCGCTTTGACCTTGGCCGAACCCTGCGCGAGGCCGAGGCCGAGGTGGCGCTCAACCATCCCAACTGCGCCAAGTTCTGCGTCCTCGGCGGCGCCAGCTGCTCGGGCTGAGCGGCGGCTGGACGGTCCCCGTCCTGCCGGCAGGAATCCCCGCCCCGGGCGCGCCCCGGCCCGACAGGCTTATCTTCGCCTCAAGCATTGCCCCAAAATGCCGTGGCTGATATAAGCCTCGCAGCAAGAAACGTCCGCCAGACAGAAGCGAGCCACTACGTGAGCGATACGCCAGAATCCCCTGAAAATAATGAAGAAATCGTGCATGAGTTCATGCACCATGACGGCCCTTCGGTCAGCATCGAAGACGAGATGCGCACCTCCTATCTCGACTATGCGATGAGCGTCATCGTGAGTCGGGCGATTCCCGACCTGCGCGACGGGTTGAAACCGGTTCACCGGCGGATCCTCTATGCCATGCACGAGACCGGCAACAGCCATGAAAAACCCTATCGCAAGTCGGCCCGTCCGGTCGGCGACGTGATGGGTAAGTACCACCCGCATGGCGACAGCGCGATCTATGACGCCCTGGTGCGCATGGCGCAGGATTTCTCGATGTCGCTGCCGCTCTTGGACGGTCAGGGCAACTTCGGCTCGATGGACGGCGACAACCCGGCGGCGATGCGCTATACCGAGGTGCGGATGGACAAGCCGGCGGCCTTCGTGCTGGCCGACATCGAAAAAGACACGGTCGATTTTCAGGACAACTACGACGGCAAGGACAAGGAACCCACGGTGCTGCCGTCGCGGTTCCCGAACATGCTGGTCAATGGCGCCGGCGGCATCGCGGTGGGAATGGCGACCAATATCCCGCCGCACAACCTGGGCGAGGTCTGCGACGCCACGCTGGCGCTGATCGACGATCCCGACCTCACCAGCGAACAGCTGATCCAATATGTGCCCGGCCCCGACTTTCCCACCGGCGGCCTCATGCTGGGCCGCTCGGGGGCGCGCAAAGCCTATCTCGAGGGGCGCGGCAGCGTCATCATCCGCTCCAAGACCCGGGTCGAGGAGATCCGCAAGGACCGCTATGCCATCGTTATCGACGAGATCCCCTATCAGGTGAACAAGGCCTCGATGATCGAGAAGATCGCCGAGCAG
>NZ_JBFJVE010000009.1:0-33615 GCF_041624275.1 Shimia sp. | reverse complement strand
GCCCCCCCCCCCCCCCCCAGCCAAGCCTTCGGCCCGGTGCTTTACCTTGCCCGGTCAGCAAGGGGAGCCACCATGACACATCTCTGGGTCCGCGCCGAACAGCGCGCCAACGAAGAGCGGGTCGGCCTGACGCCGCAGGGCGCCGGAGCGCTGATCGCCAAGGGCATCCGGGTCACGGTCGAAGACAGCGCCACCCGCGCCATCCCGATCGCCGGCTACCGCGCGGCGGGCTGCGACATCGCCCCGGAAAACAGCTGGCCCGAGGCACCGCGCGACGCCATCATCTTCGGCCTCAAGGAACTGCCCGAGGACGGCAGCCCGCTGCCGCATCGCCACATCATGTTCGGCCATGCCTTCAAGGGCCAGCATTCCGGGCGCGCCCTGCTGGAGCGCTTCAGGACCGGGGGCGGCAGGCTCTATGATCTGGAATATCTGGTCGACGACAACGGCCGCCGCGTCGCCGCCTTCGGCTACTGGGCGGGCTACGCCGGCGCCGCGGTGACGCTGAAGGCCTGGACCGCCCAGCAGCGCGGCGAGATCTGCGGCCCGGTCGGTGTCTATGCCGACAAGGACGCGCTGCTTGACGATCTCGGCGCCGACCTCGACGCGCTGACCTGCGATTTCCCCTCGGCGCTGGTGATCGGCGCCCTCGGCCGGGTCGGCAGCGGCGCCGGCGATCTGTTGCAGACCCTCGGCATCGCGGTCACCAAATGGGACATGGCCGAAACCGCCCATGGCGGGCCGTTCCCGGAAATCCTCGGCCATGACATCTTCATGAACTGCATCTTCGCCCGCCCCGGCACCCCGGTCTTCGTCCCCGAGAGCGCCAAGTCGGCCCCCCGCCGGCTGACCGCCATCGGCGATGTCGCCTGCGACCCCGACAGCGACTACAACCCGGTGCCGGTCTATGACCGCGCCACCACTTGGCAGGCGCCGGTGCTGCGCGTGCATGACGCCCCGGTGCTCGACGTGATGGCGATCGACAACCTGCCCTCGATGCTGCCGGTGGAATCCTCGCAGGACTACGCCGAGCAGCTGCTGCCCACCCTGCTGACCCTCGGCGATCTTTCGGCCGGGGTCTGGGCCCGGGCCGAGGCCGAATTCAACCAACATGTCCAAGATCTGTAAGGAATGCGAAAGATGACCATTCACTGGTGTGGCACCGGCCTCTCGGCCATTCCCGGCCTGCGCCGCCTGATCGGCGCCGGTCATCCGGTCACGGTGTGGAACCGGACCCCGGAAAAGGCGCGCGAGGCGGTGGGCGACCTCACCGACGACATCCGCGGCTTTGACATCGACGCGCTCGGCGCGGCCCTGGCACCGGGCGACGTGGTGGTGTCGATGCTGCCCGGCGACTGGCATGTGCCGCTGGCCGAGCGCTGCATCGCCGAGGGTGCGCATTTCGTCTCCTCCTCCTATATCGCGCCGGAAATGAAGGCGCTGGACGGCGCGGCGCGCGCCGCCGGCGTGGCCTGTGTCAACGAGGTCGGTCTCGACCCCGGCATCGACCACCTGATGGCCCATGCGCTGGTCGCCGACTATCGCGCCTCCGGCGCCTATGACGCCGCCAACACCCTGTCCTTCATCAGCTATTGCGGCGGCATTCCGAAACACCCCAACCCCTTCCGCTACAAGTTCAGCTGGTCGCCGCTGGGGGTGCTGAAGGCGCTGCGTTCGCCTTCGCGCTCGATCCGCGATTTCGCGCCGCTCGATGTCGCCCGCCCCTGGGACGCGATTTCAAGCTACGAGGCGCCGCTGCCGACGCCGGAGAGCTTCGAGGTCTATCCCAATCGCGATTCGATTCCCTTCATGAAGGACTACCGTTTCGAGGAGGACTGGAGCGTCAAGGAGTTCGTCCGCGGCACGTTGCGCCTGAATGGCTGGGCCGATGCCTGGGCCGACGTGTTCCGCGAGATCGAAACCCTGAGCGGGGCCGAGGGCGAGGCGCGACTGAAGCAGATGTCGGATCAGTTCTGGGCCGAGAATGCCTATGACCAAGGCGAACCGGACCGGGTGGTGCTCTGCGTCGGCCTCAAGGCGGAACGGGATGGCAAGGTGGCCTGGCACAAGACCTATGTGATGGACGCCTGGGGCGACGCGACCGGCACCGCCATGGCGCGGCTGGTATCGGTTCCGGTGTCGCTGGCGATCGAAGCGGTTCTCGAGGGGAAAATCGAACCCGGCGTCCACGCCGCGCCGAGCGACCCGGCGCTGGTCGGGCCCTGGCTCGAGCACATCGCCACCCTGGCCCAGCATCTCGAGGTCGTCGACCACGGGGCCTGATCCCCGACCCACTGAAACACCCAAAGGCCGCAGATCATCTGCGGCCTTTTCCATGTTCGGTCGCGGTGCCTAGCCGCGCCGCATCAGGTCGTCTTCCTCTTCGGACAGCGACATGCCGAGTTCTTCCATGCCGTTTTCCAGATGATCGGACAGATGCGGCGAGCCGAGCAGGTAATCGGCCGTCGGCGCCGTCGCCTCGGCCTTGGCGGTGGCGATCGCCTCGGCCAGCTCATCGGCCATGAAGCTTTCGCGCCCGATCCACATCACCGCCACAAGGCTGGCCTGTTCGTCTTCGTTCAGGCGCTCGATAAAGGCCCGCAGCTCCCCTTCGGCACGGTCCAGCTCGCGCGACATCAGCACCACCTGCGCCACTTTCCACGGCGAAATCTCAAGCATGTTCACGGCCTCCAACTGTCCTGTTCACAGTCATTTCACCGATCACTATGCACCCCGTCCTTGATCTTGCGCAACTTGTTCAGTGGCCCGGCGGGCTAATTTTGGGCCCGCGAGGTCAAAACCACCCAGCCGAAAACCAGCATCCCGGCGATCGTCGCCAATGAGCCGAACTTGGCCAGCGTCTCGCCGGTCTGGCGGATCGCCATCACGATCCCGGGCACCATCAACAGCACGCCAAGTCCCGACAGGGCAAAATGCACCCGCGCCAGAACCCGGCCCGCAGCGGCCGGAACCAGGTGGTAATAGACCCCGAAGATCGCAAAGCTGACATATCCGACAAGGTTCAGATGCGCATGCGCCGGCGATAGCATGTGATCGCCGCGCACCGACATTTCGATCCCCCAGGCCATGCCCAGCACCGCAAACCCGATCCCCAATCCGAAAAACGCCTTCGACAAACCGTTCATCATATTCTCCTCTGTCCTGCCGACCGTTCGCGCGCGTCCGCTTCGAACGCGAAAAAACAATGCTGGCAAATGATTTATGTTCAAAACAAATTGTTTCTATTGTATTTATTTACAGCATGAATTTATCCGGTTTCGACATGAACCTGCTGCGGGTTCTCAACGCGCTGCTGGCCGAGCATTCCACGACCCGTGCCGGGGCACGCATCGGGCTGTCGCAGTCGGCGGTCTCGGCGGCTCTGGGCCGTCTGCGGCACGCGCTCTCCGACCCCCTGTTCGTGCGCGAGGGGCAGCGCCTGGTGCCGACCGACTACGCGCGATCCCTCGAAAGGCCGCTGCGGCTGGCGCTGGAAAACCTCGAAGATGCCCTGACCGGCCCGGCGGCTTTCGATCCCCGCGTCTCCGAGGCCGACTTCAGGATCGCGGGATCGGATTTCTTCGCCTCGCTCTTGGTGCCCCGTCTGGCCGAGGTCTTTTCCCGCGAGGCGCCGCAGATGAACATCCACCAGATCGACCTTGGGGCCGACAGTTTTATCGGCCTGCTGGAAAGGACCGGCGTCGACCTGTTGCTGGTGCCCGAAATGCCCTTTCCGACGTGGATCGCGCATCACTTCATGTTCAGCTCGCCCTTCGTGGTTCTGGCGCGGCGGGGAAACACCACGTTGGCCCGCCATGCGCTGCGCCCCGGACAGGTGGTGCCGCTGGATCTCTTCTGCGAGATCGGCCATGTGCTGTGTTCACCCGAGGGCAAGACCAGGGGCATCGGCGACGAGGCCCTCGAGGCTGTCGGCCGCCGGCGCCGGGTGGCGGTCTCACTGCCGGTGTTTTCCGGGGTGGCGGCCGTGGTGGCCCAGAGTGACCTGATCGCGCTCGTGCCGGTGCAATTCGCCGACCATGTCACCGGGCAGATGGCGCTCGACATCTACCAGCCGCCGGTGCCGGTGCCGGCGCGCAACCTCCACATGGCCTGGCACGAGCGGTCCACCTCCAATCCGGCGCACCGCTGGCTGAGGGCACAGGTGCTGCGCGCCACGGCGGATTTCTGAGGTTCAGCCCTCGGTCTTGGCCAAAGGCACCACCTTTCCGGTGTCCTCTGCCAGCTCTTCGAAATCGAAATTGTCCAGCCGCCGCGCCCTCCGGCCGGCCTTGTCGGCGCTGATCCTGATCTCGGATATGTCCTTGGCCGCCTGCCCGAAATGCCGGTCGAGATTCTCCACCCGGGTTCCCAGCCGCTCGACATCGGCATAAAGCAGCCCCAGTTCGCGCCGGATCGCGCCGGCCTGTTCGCGCATGCGGGCGTCTTTCAGAATCGCGCGCATGGTGTTCAGCGTCGCCATGCAGGTGGTCGGCGAGACGATCCAGACCCGCGCCGCAAAGCCTTCGCGCACCAGTTCGGGGAAGTTGGCGTGCAGCTCGGCATAGACCGCCTCGGAGGGCAGGAACATCAGCGCCCCGTCGGCGGTCTCGCCTTCGAGGATGTAGCGTTCCGAGATATCCTTGATGTGTTTCTTGACGCTGGCGCGCAGCATCCGCGCCGCCTCGTTCAACTGCGCCTGGGTCTCGGCGTTGCGCAGCGCCTCATAGGCCTCGAGCGGGAACTTGCTGTCGATCACGATCGGCCCCGGAGGGTTCGGCAGATGTATCAGGCAGTCGGCCCGCTTGCCGTTGGACAGCGTGTGCTGCAACGTGAAGGAATCGCGCGGCAGCGCCTTGCCCACGATGTCGTTGAGTTGGATCTCGCCAAAGGCGCCACGGGTCTGCTTGTTGGACAGGATGTCCTGCAGCGACAGCACGTCGCCGGACAGTTTGGTGATGTTCTCCTGCGCCTTGTCGATGGTCTTCAGCCGCTCCTGCAATTCGCCCAGCGAATGGGCCGTGCGCCGCGAGGCCCCCTGAAGGTTCTCGTTCATGCTGTGGCTGACCTGCGACAGGCGCTTTTCCATCAGTTGCAACATGCTGGACTGGGACGCGGCCTGCGCCTCGGAGACATGGGTCAGCCCGCCGGCCAGTTGCTGCTGCCCGTCCGACAGCATCTGCACCCGGGCCGAGATCGCCCCCATCTGCTGCGCCAGGGGTTCGGCCAGCCGCGCCGAATGGCCGGCGGCGCGCACCGACATGACAAGCAGCACGATCACCACCGCGGCAATCCCCAGCCCGACCAGCTCGGGCAGGCCCAGCACATATTCTCCGATTACAATCATGTCCGCCCGAACAGCCTTTCGATATCTGCCAGTTTCAGTTCCACATAGGTCGGCCGCCCGTGGTTGCATTGCCCGGAATGCGGCGTCGCCTCCATTTCGCGCAGCAGCGCGTTCATCTCGTCGGCGCGCATGCGCCGGCCCGAGCGGATCGAGCCATGGCATGCCACCCGGCTGAGGATCGCCTCGATCCGGGCCTGCACCAGCTGGCTGTCGCCCTGATCGTCAAGCTCGTCGAGAATGTCCAGCACCATGGCGCGGGCATCGACCTCGCCCAGAATCGCCGGGGTCTCGCGCACCGCCACCGCGCCGCCGCCAAAGGGCTCCAGCGTCAGGCCCAGCTGTTGCAGCGGCTCGGCCACGCTCAGCAGACGCGCGCAATCGCCCTCGGACAATTCCACGATCTCGGGGATCAGCAGCGCCTGCGCCGCGACGCCGTTTTCGGCCATCTGGCGTTTCAGCCTTTCGTAGACCAGCCGCTCGTGCGCCGCGTGCTGATCGACGATCACCATGCCGTCGCCGGTCTGGGCGATGATGTAGTTCTCGTGCACCTGCGCCCGTGCCGCGCCCAGAGGCAAGTCTTCTGTCCGCGCCCCCTCTTCGGCCTCGGCCAGAGGTTCGACGACCGGTTCGACCCGCGCGCTATAGGCCCCCGACAGTTCGGCAAAACCCGGCGAAGGTGCCGGCGCCTGCGCCGCATAGGCCGCCTGCCGCGCGCCCGATGACGGGCGGTCCATCTGATAGACACGCCCAGGCGCGCCGGTCGGCTCCGGGCGAAATGCGCCCAGCGTCGCCCCGGCCACAGTGGTCGACGCCCGGTGCCCGGCCTCGGCCAGCGCATGGCGCAGGGCGCTGACGATCAGCCCGCGCGCCAGCCCCGGATCGCGAAACCGCACCTCGGATTTCGCCGGGTGCACGTTGACATCGACCAGATGCGGATCGCAGTCGATGAACAGCGCCGCCGCCGGGTGCCGGTCGCGGCTGAGGAAATCGAAATAGGCGCCGCGCAGGGCGCCGACCAGAAGCTTGTCCTTCACCGGACGGCCATTGACGAAGAGATACTGCGCCACCGCCGAGCCGCGCGAATAGGTCGGCAGGGCGGCATAGCCCTTCAGGTGCAGCCCCTCGCGGGTGGCGTCGATGCGCAGGGCGTTCTCGGCGAACTCGCCCCCCAGCACCCGCGCCAGACGCCCATGCAGCGCACCGAACAGATCGCCGCTTTCGGGCTCGGCGCGGAAGCTCACCCGGCCTTCGCCGCCGCCGCTCACGTCGCGCAGGGTGAAGCCGACGAAGGGTTCGGCCATGGCGAGGCGCTTCACCACGTCGGTGATCGCCTGCGCCTCGGCGCGGTCGCTGCGCATGAACTTCAGCCGCGCCGGCGTGGCATAGAAGAGATCGCGCAGCTCGACGATGGTGCCGCCGGTCAGCGCCGCCGGTTTCACCGCCCCCGTCACCCCGCCCGCAACGGCGATCTCGGCCGCCGGATGCCCCTTGGCCCGCGAGGTGATCTGCAACCGCCCGACCGCCCCCAGCGACGGCAGCGCCTCGCCGCGAAAGCCGAAGGTATGAATGTCGAGAAGGTCCGAGCCGTCGATCTTTGACGTCGCATGGCGCGACAGCGCCAGCGGCAGATCGTCTGGCGCCATGCCGCAGCCATCGTCGCGGATACGGATCAGCGTCTTGCCCCCGTCGGCATAGGCGATGTCGATTCGCCGCGCCCCGGCATCCAGCGCGTTCTCGACCAGTTCCTTGACCGCCGAAGCGGGGCGTTCCACCACCTCACCGGCCGCGATCCGGTTGATCGCGGCATCGTCCAACTGGCGGATTACCGGCTGATTTTCGCTTATATTGGGGCTCTGCTGGGCCATACCCCAAAACCTAGCATGTCACGGGGCGATTCTGCCACTGTCATTCACGCCTCTGGCCATCGCGGCGGACGGGCGTGTTCCGCCTTGGGCTGGCGATGCGTCATGCGGTGAACGCATCTCGGCAACGCGCGCGGATGCGTGGCATGAGCGGTTTCAGCTGGTTCAGGAAAATGGCGCTCTGGGGAGGATTCGAACCCCCGACCCCTTGATTCGTAGTCAAGTACTCTATCCAGCTGAGCTACCAGAGCGCGGTGAGGGGGATTTAGAACCTACGCCGGGGGAGCGCAAGGGAAAAAATCCGCAAAATTCATGTTTCTGCCAAGTCACCCTTGGGAAGGCAGATTTCAAAGGTGGTTCCGGCGGCGCCGGTTCCGCTCAGCGTCAGCCGGCCGCCATGGCCGCGCACCAGTTCCGCCGAGATCGCAAGCCCCAGCCCCGAGCCACCTTTGCGAATCCCGCCCTGGAACGGGGTGAACAGATGTTCGCGGGCCTTGGGCGGCAGGCCGGGGCCGGTATCGCTGACGGTGATGAACCATGCCGCGTCATCCTCATGCGCGGCAACGGCGATCTCGCCCGGCTGCCCGGTGGCCGTGATCGCCTGACGGGCATTGCGCACCAGATTCGACACCACCCGGAACAGCTGTTCCGGGTCGGCGCGCAGCTTCAGCCCCGACGGGATATCCTCGGCAAAGCTGAGGTCGTGATCGCCGACCGCGAGCCGCTCGCCCTCGACCACCTCGCCGACGATGTCGGCCAGCACCACATAGGTCAGCTTGGGCGGCGGTTCCTCGGCCTTGCCGAAGGCCAGCGTGCTTTCGCATAAGTTCACCGCGCGGGTGATCGAATTGACCAGCTTCGGCGCCATGCGCTTGACGGCGGGGTCTTCGCTCATCTCGATTCGGTCGGTGAACAGCTGCGCCGAGGTCAGGATGTTGCGCAGGTCGTGGCTGACCTTGGCCACCGCCCCGCCAAGCTGGGCCAGGTGCTCTTTCTGCTTCAGCGCCGCGGTCAGTTCGACCTGAAGCGATTGCAGTGCTTCCTCGGCCTCGCGCAGCTCCCTGAGCCCGGACGAGGGCTGGATGATGCGCCGGGCATCCTCGGGGGCCGCGGCATAGGATTGCATATAGGCCACCACACCCTTGATCGGGCGCACCAGAAGGCCGCGCACCGCAAAGAACAGCAGCGTGGCCGTGATCGCCGAGATCACCGCCGACAGCCAGAGAATGGTCAGCCCGTAGTCGATCATCGCGGCGCGCAGCCCGCCGGTCTGAAGCGTGATCTCGATCAGCAGCCCGGCCTCGCGTACCGGCGCCCCGATCACCCGGATCATGCGCTCCTCGCGGTCGAACAGCCGCCGCATCGCGTCGCCGATCAGGGTCAGCGGCCCGGCATTGCGCAGATCATAGGTGGCGTCGATCGGCTGCGGCATCGGCGACGACAGGATCAGCTGGCGCATCTCGTCGCGGCGCAGCACCACGTTATAGACCTCGGCATTGCGCAGCAGCTCGGCCTCGAGCTCATCGTCGATCATGTCGTCGGCCAAAAGCGCCAACGAGGCGATCTGCGCCCGCTCCAGCCGCGACAGCAGGTAATCCTCGCGGAAGCGCGCCACCGAGGGCACGAAGATCAGCACTTCGGCCAGCATCACGAAGATGACGGTCAGTATCAGAAATCGACCTGAAAGCGATCTCAGCATGGCACTCCCGTGTTGCGCATTCAGGGCAGCCAGCCCTGCACCAGCCGGACCACCCTCTTCACCCTAGGGCTATCAAACAATCTGGGCGAGAAATAGGCCCCGGCGGCGCGTTTTCCGATCTCGCCCACCGTCGGATAGGGCGCGACCATCGCCGCCACCTGCGACATTTTCAACCGGTTGGCCAGAACCAGCGCCCATAAGTTGATATGTTCGCCCGCCTGGTGGCCGGCAATCGACACCCCCACGGGGCGCCCCTTGACCACCATCACCTTGATCAGCCCCTTGGCCTTGCGTTCGGCGATCAGCCGGTCGTTGTGATGCAGGTCAAAACGCACCACCTCGAGCCGGTCGCCGTGTCGGTCGCGGGCCTCGGCCTCGGTCAGTCCGATCTGGGCCAGCTCCGGGTCGGTATAGGTGGCATGCGGGATGTGATCCTCACGGGTCTTGGCGGGCAGGCCGAACAGGGCCGAGCGGATGATCACCCCGGCATGATAGCCGGCGACATGGGTAAACTGCCTGCCGCCGGTCACATCACCGATGGCATAGACCTTCCTGTTGCTGGTCCTGAGGCCGGCATCGACCGTGATCCCGGCGCGGTGGGTCTCGATCCCCGCCGCCTCGAGGTTCAGCCGCGCCGTGTTGGCCCTGCGCCCCACGGCGACCAAGAGATGCGAGCCGGCAAAGCTGCGCCCGTCCTTGGTCGCAACCGTGATCGCGCCGTTATCCTCGCTGACCTGCGAGGCCAGCGCCTCTTCGGCAATCTCGACACCCTCGGCGCGCAGCGCGTCGAGAACAAAGCCCGCCATTTCCGGGTCGTCCCGCCCCAGCGCCTTTTCGCCCTCGATCACCGTCACCCGGCACCCCAGCCGCAGATGCGCCTGCGCCATTTCCATGCCGATCGGCCCGCCACCGATGATCAGCAGATGCTCCGGCTTGTCGCGCAGCGCGAACAGGGTTTCATTGGTGAGATAAGGTACCGCGTCGAGGCCGGGGAGCGGCGGCACCAGAGGCGCCGATCCGGTGGCGATCACGATCCGCCGCGCCGAGATCTTATGGGCTCCGGCCTGCACCTCGTCAGGGCCTATGAAGCGGCCATATTCCGGGATCACCCGCACGCCCAGCGATTCGAAGCGCTCGACACTGTCATTGGGTTCGATCTCGGCAATGACCTCGGCGACATGATCCTTGACCGCGCCAAAGTCGACCCTTGGCGCCACATTCGCCACGCCGAAACCCGCCGAATGCGCCTGAGCATGGGCCACCCTGGCGCTGGCCAAGAGCGCCTTGGAGGGCACGCAGCCGTAATTCAGGCAATCGCCGCCCATCCTGTGGCCTTCAAGCAGCACCACGTCGGCGCCCATCTGCGCCGCCCCGGCCGCCACCGAAAGCCCCCCCGACCCGGCACCGATCACCAGCAGATCCGTCTTGACGTCACTCATCAGATGTCTTTCCCGCCGCGCAGGGCCTTGAGGAGAATGGGCAGCGCCGCCAGCCCGCAGAGCCCGAGCAGCGGCAACAGGATATGCGGCTCGAAGATCACCCCCAGATTCGGGGTTTCGCCACGGGCGAAGACTTCGCCCAGCCCGGCCCCGACCGAGGTATAGACCACGCCGCCGGGGATGATGCCGAGAAAGGTCGAGATCACGAAGCGGCGCAGCGGCACCCCGACCATCGAGGGAATGAGATTGGCGACGAAAAACGGCACCAGCGGCACCAGCCGGATCAGGAAAAGCATCGACCACTGGTTGGAGTCGATCCCGGCCTTGATGCGTTTCACCGGCCCCTGCGACATGTCCATCCGCGCCGCCAGCCGCGCCCCGAATCCCCAGCGCGCGGCAAGAAAGATCCCCGTGGCGCCGATCGTGGCCGCCGAGACATTGACCAGCGAGCCCAGCCAGGTGCCGAACAAAAAGCCTCCGGTCAGCGAGGCCACCAGCGCGCCGGGCAGGGAAAACACCACGATGATCACGTAAAGCGTCATGAAGACCGCGATGCTGAGGCCGAGATTGGCGTCGCGATAGGCCAGCAGGGCGGCGCGATTGTCGCGCAGCGCCTCGAAACTCAGCACATCGCCAAGGGTGAAGGCCCCCAGCAGGGCCACGGCGGCAATTGCGGCCATCGGCAGCATGCGGCTGCGCCCGGCCCTTCCTGTCTCGGTCATATCGCTCATCTTCCGCCCGTTCGTCATGTCGCCCCTGCAACATGAGCCAGCCCGGCTTGAAACAACAGCCCGCTCACGCGTGGTTGATCCCGCCGCCGCGATCCGTGATAACAGGACCGCGCCGCCGGGGTTTTTGAAACATTCAACGCGGCTTTCGGCGGTTTTTATTGCAAAACCCCTTCAGCGGCGTTTGACTTATCTCGAACACCCCCCTATAGACCGGGCTTCGAATAGCACATGGGCCCGCGATTCCGCCGCGAGGCGCCCTGAACAGACGGAGACGGAGCGATGAAACGCACCTACCAACCCTCGAACCTGGTTCGCAAACGCCGCCACGGCTTCCGTGCGCGCATGGCCACCAAGGCCGGCCGCAAGATCCTGAACGCGCGCCGCGCCCGCGGTCGCAAGTCGCTGAGCGCCTAAGCTCACCGACCCCGTTCTGACGGACATGACACCGCCGGAGGCCCCCGAGGATGGCATCGCCGCCCAAGGGGATACGCCCCCGGCGGTGTCCGTTTGTCTCGAGGTTCTGAAGAAACGCGGCGATTTCCTCGCTGCCGCCGGCGCCAAACGGCAGGGCACCGGCGCCATGATGGTGCAGGCCCGCAAACGGCGGGCCGAAGAAGACGTGCCCGCGCAGGTCATTCGCGTCGGCTTCACCTGTTCCAAGAAGGTCGGCAACGCGGTTGCCCGCAACCGCGCCAAGCGCCGCCTGCGCGAGATCGCGCGGCTCGGGCTGCCGCAGCATGGCAAGCCGGGCTGGGACTACGTGCTGATCGGGCGCAAGGAGGCCACCGCCGCCCGCCCCTTTGATTTGCTGCAAAGCGATCTGCGCTATGCGCTGCGCAAGCTGCACGCGCCGCTTCCCTCTGGCAAATCGCGCTAGCCGCACCTAGATCGACCCCATGTCGCCCCTTGCCCATATCGTCGCCCTGCCCGTGCGCGCCTACCGGCTGATCTTTTCGCCCTGGGTCGGGTTCAACTGCCGCTATCAGCCGACCTGCTCGGCCTATGCGCTCGAGGCGCTGGAAACCCATGGCGCGCTGCGCGGCAGCTGGCTGACCATGAAACGTATCGGCCGCTGCCATCCCCTGGGCGGCGATGGCTACGACCCGGTGCCCCCCGGCAAGGACCGCCACAAGCACTAAGGCCAGGCCGGGGCGCTGCCCCGGACCCCGGGATACTTCGGGCAAGAGAAAAAGCCATGCAGGCGCCTGCACTTTCTCTTGCTGCAAATATCCGGGGTGAATTGGCGCAGCCAAGAGGGGCAAAGCCCCTGATTCCACGCTTTCCCAATCTTTGAAAATATGGCACATGCCGCGACATGTTAGATGATCTCGACGATATCCACCCGCTGTTTCATGGCGCGCCCTCTTCGGCCGGCTTCAAGAAGCTGCGCAAACGCATCGTGCGCCAGACGCGCGAGGCGATCGAGCAATACGGCATGATCGAGCGCGGCGCGCGCTGGCTGGTGTGCCTGTCGGGCGGCAAGGACAGCTACACCCTGCTGGCGGTGCTGCACGAGCTGCAATGGCGCGGGCTGCTGCCGGTCGACATCCTGGCCTGCAACCTCGATCAGGGCCAGCCCGGCTTTCCGGCCACGGTGCTGCCCAAGTTCCTGCAGCGCATGGATGTGCCGCATCGCATCGAATACCAGGACACCTATTCCGTGGTCATGGACAAGGTGCCCGAGGGGCGCACCTATTGCGCGCTCTGTTCGCGCCTGCGGCGCGGCAACCTCTATCGCATCGCCCGCGAAGAGGGCTGTTCGGCGGTGGTGCTGGGACACCATCGCGACGACATTCTCGAGACTTTCTTCATGAACCTGTTCCACGGCGGGCGGCTGGCCACGATGCCGCCGAAACTGGTCAATGAAGAGGGCGACCTCTTCGTCTATCGCCCGCTGGCCCATGTCAGCGAGGCCGATTGCGAGAAATTCGCCAAGGCCATGAACTATCCGATCATCCCCTGTGACCTCTGCGGCTCGCAGGACGGGTTGCAGCGCCAGCAGGTGAAACGGATTCTCGACCAATGGGAGGCCAATTCTCCGGGCCGCCGCCAGGTGATGTTCCGCGCCCTGATGAACATCCGCCCCTCGCATATGCTGGATCCGAAACTGTTCGATTTCGCCGGGTTGGCCCTCGGCTCTGAAAAATTTGAACAAATTGACACCGAAATACCGCGCCTGCGTTAACCGGCGGCTGAGATGGCGGGCCTAGGCTGGGCCGGGACCGACCCTTTCAGCGGAGCCCGGCTGTCTTGCATATTTCGGAACTGGCCAAATCCATCACTGCACATCGCCCGGATCGCCGGCTGGTGGCACTGGCCGTGCCCTGCGTGATCCTGACAGCCTATCTTCTCGGCGGTGAAATCTGGCTGTTGCTGACCAGCCTGCTTTTGCCGCTGCCCCTGTTGCTGCGCCCCGCCGGGCAAAGGTCGGCGGCGCGGGCCCCGGGGCGCGACGGGCTGACCGGGTTCCTGGTCGCCGCGGCCTTCGCCCCTGCCGCCGAGGAAAGGCTTTGCGGCCACCGGCGGCGCGGCCTGGCGACGGCGGTTTTCCAAGTCGAATTGGACGGGTTCTCGACCCTGCGCACCCGCCATGGCGACAGCGCCGCCGAAGCGGTTCTGAAAGCCAGCGCCCGGCGCCTTTCGGCGGCCCTGCGCAGCACCGACATCATCGCCCGCGCCGGCGACGCCCGGTTCGCGGTCTGCCTCGACCCGGTGTCGCGCCTCGACGCCGAGACCTGCCTGCAACTGGCCGGCCGCCTGCAGGCGCGGCTGGAACAGCCGGTGGCGCTGCAGACCGTGTCGATCCACCCCACCGCGAGCATCGGTTACTGCCTGTCCGCGCAGCTGTCCCGGGCGACCGGCCCATCCCTGGCCGAAGCGGCGCAGATGGCCCTGGAGGACGCGCGCATCGCCGGCCCATCGTCGGTCCGCGCCTACCGCGCGCGGTTGCGACGCCGGGCCGCGGCGCGGCGCCGCAGCGACGACGAAGCCTGCCAGGCGCTGGAAAAGGGCCAGATCCACGCCTGGTTCCAGCCCCAGGTTTCGACCGTCTCGGGCCGCGTCACCGGCTTTGAGGCGCTGGCCCGCTGGCACCATCCCGAACGCGGCATCGTGCCCCCGGCCGGCTTTCTCGAAGCGCTCCAGAAGGCCGGTCAGCTCGAGCGGCTTGCCGGGCGGATGCTGTTCCAGGCCCTCGGTGCGTTCAAGGAATGGCAGCGCGGCGGCTGGAACGTGCCGCTGATCGGGGTCAATTTTTCCGGCGACGAGCTGCATGATCCGGCGCTGGTCGACAAGATCCGCTGGGAGCTGGACCGGTTCTCGGTGCAGCCCGGGTGTTTCGCGGTCGAGGTGCTGGAATCGGTGATCGCCGGCACCCCGAACGACATCGTGGTGCGCAACGTCAACGGGCTGGCGGCGCTCGGCTGCCACATCGACCTCGACGATTTCGGCACCGGCCATTCCTCGATCGCCTCGATCCGGCGCTTTCACGTCGCCCGGCTCAAGATCGACCGCTCCTATGTCACCCGGGTCGACCAGGACCTCGATCAACAGCGCATGGTCTCGGCGATCATCACCATGGCCCGCCAGCTCGGCCTCGACACCCTGGCCGAGGGGGTCGAGACCGCCGGCGAACAGGCGATGCTGCGCCAGCTTGGCTGCACCCATGTCCAGGGCTACGGCATCGGCCGTCCGATGGCCTTCGAGGACACCTTTGCCTGGATGCGCGCCCATGGCGCCAAACGCTCGGCGAAGCGTGAAACCCTGTCCCGATCCGGCTGACGGCGCCGTGACGGCGGGCAATCCGGCGGATCGGCGCCCGGCGGGCCGGAATCCGCTTGACCTTTGGGCCACACCTCTGTTGAACCACCCCAACGTTTCAAAGACAGGTGGCCCCAGGCAATGGACGATCAGAACAAGAACCTCATCCTTGCGACCGCGCTGAGTTTCGCGGTGATTTTGGTCTGGTTTCTGTTGTTCCCGCCGCCGGAACAGCCGGTGGAAGACCCCAACGCGGTCGCCGTGACCAGCGAGGCGCAGGCGCCTGTGGCCGGCAGCACCCCGGCGGCGGCCCCGGCCAGCGCCACCCCGGCGACCGCCGACGCGGCCGAAGGGGCGGACGCGCCGCGCGTCAAGATCGAAACCGCGCGGCTCAGCGGCTCGATCTCGCTGCTCGGCGGGCGGATCGACGATCTGCGGCTGGCCGATTACCGGGCCACTCTTGAAAAGGGGGCGCCGATCGTGACCCTGCTGTCGCCCAAGGGCGCGGCGAACGCCTATTACGCGCTTTACGGCTGGGCGCCCGGCGCCGGCCTGACGCTGGACGCGGTCCCCGGCGCCAACACCGTCTGGAGCGTCGAATCCGGCGACAAGCTGACCAGCAAGACGCCGGTCACGCTGGTCTGGGACAACGGCGCCGGCCTGGTCTTCCGCCGCGCGATCTCGGTCGACGAAAACTACATGTTCTCCGTCAAGCAGTCGGTCGAGAACACCGGCGCCGGCACCGTCGCGCTGGCGCCCTATGGCATTCTGGCGCGCCATGGCGAGCCGGCCGAGCTGAAAAACTTCTTCATCCTGCATGAGGGCGTCGTCGGCATGGCCGATGGCGAATTGTCGGAAATCGATTACGGCGATGTCGCCGACTACGAATTCGACCCGCGCGAGGGCGCCAAGGCCAAGGTCACCCAGGTCGGCGAAAAGGGCTGGATCGGCTTCACCGACCACTACTGGATGGCGACCCTGATCCCGTCGCAGACCAGCGCCTTCAAATCGGTGGTCAAATATGACGACCGCCGCGACATCTACCAGACCGAGGCGGTGATGCCGACCCTGACCGTGGCCGAGGGCAGCAGCGTTTCGGCCGACAGCCAGCTGTTTGCCGGCGCCAAGGAATGGGCGACCATCCGCGCCTATGAGGAACAGGGCGGCGTCAGCGGTTTCCTCGACTCGATCGACTGGGGCTGGTTCTTCTTCCTGACCAAGCCGATCTTTTCCCTGCTGCACTGGCTCAACGGGGTCATCGGCAACATGGGCTGGTCGATCATCGGCCTGACCCTGATCATCAAGGCGATCGTCTTCCCGCTGGCCTATAAATCCTATGCCTCGATGGCCAAGATGAAGGAACTCCAGCCGCAGATGGAGGCCCTGAAGAAGGCCGCCGGCGACGACCGCCAGAAGATGCAGCAGTCGATGATGGAGCTTTACAAGAAGGAAAAGGTCAACCCGGCCTCGGGCTGTCTGCCGATCCTGATCCAGATCCCGATCTTCTTCTCGCTCTACAAGGTGATCTTCGTGACGCTGGAACTGCGCCACGCGCCCTGGCTGGGCTGGATCACCGACCTCTCGGCGCCCGACCCGTCGTCGATCCTGAACCTCTTCGGCCTGCTGCCCTTCGCCACGCCCGAAGCCGGGTCGATTTTGGCCATCATCAGCCTCGGCGTGCTGCCGATCCTGCTTGGCATCTCGATGTGGCTGCAACAGAAACTGAACCCGGCGCCCACCGACCCGACCCAGCAGATGATCTTTGCCTGGATGCCCTGGGTCTTCATGTTCATGCTGGGCAGCTTCGCCTCGGGGCTGGTGCTGTACTGGATCACCAACAACGTGATCACCTTTACCCAGCAGTACATCATCATGCGCACCCACGGCTACAAGCCGGATGTGTTCGGCAACATCAAGTCGGGCTTCAAGCGCAAGAAGGCCAAGTAGTGGCCCATATTGCGCAGATCTGGCGCCACCCGATCAAAGCGCATGGCCGTGAGCCAATGGTCAATGCCCGCGTCGAAACAGGACGCGGGCTGCCTTTTGACAGGCAATGGGCCATCGCGCATGAGGCCGCCAAGCTGGGGGCCTCGGAAGACGGCTGGCACAGCTGCCGCAACTTCTCGCGCGGCGCCAGCGCGCCGCTGTTGCAGGCGATGAGGTCCAGCTTTGATCTGGCCACAAACACGCTGACGCTCACCCATCCGGGCAAGCCGGGCCTTACCGTGAACCCCGATCTCGCGGCAGATCAGGCGCGGCTGATCGACTGGCTGGCTGATTTCACCCCCCAGGGACGCCCGGCCCCGAAATCCGTGGTCAGGGCCGACAACGCCATGACCGACAGTCAGACCGTGTCACTGTCGCTGTTGAACCTGGCCAGCAATGCTGCGGTCGGCGAGAAACTGGGCCGAGAGATTTCCCCGCTGCGCTGGCGCAGCAACCTCTTGGTGGCCGGGCTTGCGCCCTGGGCCGAACGCGACTGGGTGGGCAAGAACATCCGCATCGGCAGTGCCGAATTCCTTATCCGCAAGGAAATCACCCGCTGCCGCATGACCGAGGCCAACCCGGACACCGGCCTGCGCGACGCCGACACATTGGGCGCGCTGCGCGACGGCTGGGGCATTCAGGAAATGAGCGTGCATGCCGTGGTGGTCAAAGGCGGCGACATTGCCGTAGACGATGAAATCGAGGTGCTGTGATGCAACTGCCGTTCCCCTTTGCCGAAGACCCTGACGAGATCAGCCGCGAAAAGGGCCGCAAGCTGTTTGCCGGCAACAACAGCGAGTTTCTCAAAGGCGTTGTCGCCATGTCCGGCCTGCCCCCCGCGGACCGGGTCGAGGTCTGTTTTGCCGGTCGCTCGAATGTCGGCAAATCCTCTCTGATCAACGCGCTGACCGGGCGCACGCGGCTGGCGCGGGCCTCGAACACGCCGGGCCGCACCCAAGAGGTGAACTTCTTCACCCTTGCCGACAGCCACTATCTGGTCGACCTGCCCGGCTATGGCTATGCCAATGCGCCGCTGGCCGTGGTCGAAAAGTGGCAGCGCCTGCTCAAACAGTACCTGCAGGGCCGGGTGAACCTGCGCCGCGCCTTTGTGCTGGTCGACTCGCGCCATGGCATCAAGGACGTGGACCAAGAGATCATGTCGCTTCTGGACAGCGCCGCCGTGACCTTTCAGGTGGTGATGACCAAGGCCGACAAGGTGAAGGAAAAGGACCGCGCCAAGGTTCTGGCGCAGGTCCGCGAAAAGCTTGCCAAACACCCGGCGGCCTTTCCGGAACTGGTGTTGACCAGCTCGGAAAAAGGCGACGGCATCGCCACCCTGCGCGCCATCATCGCCGGGCTCGACTGAGCGGCAGCGGGCCGAAACCCCATGGGGGTTTCGCCCGGACCATCGCCCAACGGCGTGCCCCGCTCAGACGTGCTGGGCGCCGTTGACCTCGATCTCGGCCCCGGAAATATAGCTGCTTTCGCCCGAACACAGGAAATAGATCGCGGCTGCGACCTCTTCGGGCTGGCCGAGGCGCTGCATCGGCAGTTTTTCGACGATCTTCTCGGTGCCCGGCGACAGGATCGCGGTCTCGACCTCGCCCGGCGCGATGGCATTGACGCGCACCCCGAGCGGGCCGAAGTCATGTGCCATCTCGCGGGTCAGCGCCGCCAGCGCCGCCTTGGAAGTGGCATAGGCGGCCCCGGCAAAGGGGTGCACCCGGCTGCCGGCAATCGAGGTCACGTTGACCACCGAGCCTTTCGCCGCCGCCAGCTCTTCCTTGAGCCCGCGCGCCAGCACCACCGAGGCAAAGAAATTGACGTGGAACACCTTGCCCCAGTCGGTAAGGTCGGTGGTCAGCGTGCTCAGCCTTTCGCCGCCCGGCCCTTTCGGGGAAATGCCGGCATTGTTGACCAGCGCATCAAGGCGACCGTCAAGCTTTTCCTGGATCAGCCCGATGCCGTTGATGGTCTCTGCCGGATCCGAAAGGTCGATCTGAACGTGGTTTTCCTGCCCGCCGCCCCAGGGACATTCGGCGGGAAAGGCATTGCGCGAACAGGTGATGACCCGCCAGCCTTCGCGGTTGAAGCGCCGCACCGTGGCATGGCCGATGCCCCGGCTCGCCCCGGTCAGCAGCAAAGTTTTCGAATCGCTCATCCGCGCCCCCCGATTGTTCTCAGGTTCGACTCCTACCCGGATGCCGCGGATTGGCAATGGGCTCTTGGCACCGCCGGCCCAAGCGTCTAACAAAAATCCAAGAGGACCACAGGATATGAAGAAGCAAAACATGAACCGCGACTGGATCGCCACCGCCCGCACCCTGTCTCAGGCACTGCCCTATCTGCAGCGCTATACCGGCGCCATCGTCGTCATCAAGCTCGGCGGCCATGCCATGGGCAGCGACGAGGCGATGGAGGAATTCGCGCGCGATGTCGTCCTGATGCAGATGGTCGGCATCCACCCCGTCGTCGTGCATGGCGGCGGGCCGATGATCAACGCCATGCTGGACAAGCTGGCCATCAAGTCCGAGTTCGTCAATGGCAAGCGCGTCACCGACGAAGCCACGGTCGAAGTGGTGGAAATGGTGCTTTCGGGCCGCGTCAACAAACGCATCGTGCAGGCGCTCAACAGTCAGGGCGGCAAGGCGGTCGGCCTTTCGGGCAAGGACGCCAGCCTGATGATCTGCGACCAGACCAACCCGGATCTGGGCTTTGTCGGCACCCCGGCCGAGATGAACCCCGAGGTGCTGCACGACCTCTTTGCCAAGAACACCATCCCGGTGATCGCCCCCCTGGGCGCGGGCCGCAACGGCGAGACATTCAACATCAACGGCGACACCGCCGCCGGCGCCATCGCCGCCGCGCTCAAGGCCGACCGCCTGCTGCTGTTGACCGATGTCGCCGGGGTCAAGGACGCCAGCGGCGACGTGATGACCGAACTCAAGGCCCGGCAGATCCGCGATCTGACCGCCGAGGGCGTCATCGCCGGCGGCATGATCCCGAAGACCGAAACCGCGCTGAACGCGATCGAGGGCGGGGTGCGCGCGGTGGTGATTCTGGATGGCCGGGCCCCCAATGCCTGCCTGCTGGAACTGTTCACCGAACATGGGGCGGGCTCTCTCATTCGCGGCGATTGACCGGCCGCTGACGAACCTTTCGGGCGCGCCCGGCTAACAGGGAGGCGAGATGGAACACGAAGGCCTGATCCGACTGGGCGTTTTCGCCAGCCTGTTCGCCCTGTTCGCGGTTCTGGAAACCCTCGCGCCGCGCCGCCGCCGGGTGCAGGGCCGCCGCCGGCGCTGGCTCACCAACTGGGCCATCGCGGCGCTCAATACCGTCACCCTGCGGCTGATGGCGCTGGCGCTGCCGCTTCTCGCCGTCGGCGCGGCGCTTGATGCCTCGCGGCTCGGCTGGGGGCTGTTCAACCGGGTCGAGCTTTGGCCCTGGGCCGAGACCCTGCTTGCCATCCTGATCTTCGACCTGGCGATCTGGGCCCAGCATCTGGTCACCCACAAGGTTCCACTGCTGTGGCGGCTGCACCGGGTGCACCACACGGATCGCGACTTCGACGTGACCACCGCGATCCGCTTTCATCCCGTCGAGATCGCGCTGTCGATGCTGCTCAAGATCGCGCTGGTCTACGCCCTGGGGCCTTCGGCACTGGCAGTGATCCTGTTCGAGATCCTGCTCAACGGCACCGCGATGTTCAACCACGCCAATCTGGCCCTGCCGCGCCGGCTCGACGCGGCGCTGCGGCTGGTGATGGTCACCCCCGACATGCACCGCGTGCATCATTCGGTGCACCGCGCCGAGCACGACAGCAACTACGGCTTCGCGCTGTCGCTCTGGGACCGCCTGTTCGGCACCTATGTGGCACAGCCCGAGGCGGGCCATGAGGGCATGACCATCGGCCTTGGCTGGCAGGACGACCGCCCCGCCCGGCTTGGCTGGAGCCTGTCCCTGCCGTTCCGGAAGAAATGATGTACGATCTGATTGCCCGCACCGCCGCCGAGCGGCATCTGGACATCCTCGGGGGCTTCCACCCGAGCCCGCAGGACCATGGCCTGCAAGGGATCGGCACCCTCTTGCTGCTGGGCCCGAAGGAGCCCGGATACTGGCGGTATTTCACCCGTGACAGGGAGTTTCGCGACGGTGAGCCCAACCCGGTCGACCGCTGGTCGGCGCGGGTTGTCACCGGGCTGGCGGCGGCCTTCAATGCCCAGCCCCTGTTCCCCTTTACCGGCCCGCCCTACCAGCCGTTCTTCGACTGGGCGCTGCGCAGCGGACGCTGCCACAGATCGCCGATCAACCTGCTGGTGCATGACACCGCCGGGCTGTTCGTGTCTTTTCGCGGCGCGCTGGCCCTGCCGCAGGTTCTCGACCTGCCCGCCGCCGCGCCGTCCCCCTGCGCGACCTGCGCTGCAAAACCCTGCCTCGAGGCCTGCCCGGTCGATGCCTTTGCCGGCGGCCAATACGATGTTCCCGCCTGCACCGCCGAAATCCGCAGCCGGCAAGCGCACCCCTGCGCGATCCGGGGCTGCGCCGCGCGCCGGGCCTGTCCGGTCTCGGGGGGCCATGGCAGGGCCGAGGCGCAATCGGCCTTTCACATGAAGGTGTTTCTCGACAATGCCCCTTGAACTGATCCTGATGCGTCACGCGAAATCCAGCTGGGACGACCCGCTTCTGACCGATTTCGACCGGGTCCTGAACGCGCGCGGCCGCGCTTCGGCCGTTGCCATGGGCAAATGGCTGCGCGAGACCGGGCATCTGCCCGAGCAGACGCTGTGTTCATCCTCGGCGCGCACCCGCGAAACCCGCGAACTGGCGGCCATGGGCGGCGCGGTGATCTTCAGCGACGCCCTCTATCACGCCAGTGCGGCGCGCATGCTCTCGGCCCTGAAGGAGGTCAGCGCAGCAACGGTGCTGATGATCGGCCACAACCCCGGCATCGCGATGCTGGCCGAGGCCCTTGCCATTGCGCCGCCGGACCATCCGCGCTTTCGCGACTACCCGACCTGCGCCACCACCGTCTTTGCCTTCGACGCGGCCGACTGGGGCGCGGTCGGGCCCGCCAGCGGCAGGGTGGTCGCCTTCAAGACGCCGCGCGAGTTGCTGGAATAGAAAAAGGCGGGCCCAGCCCGCCTTTTCCACTTGGTCTTGCTGCCGCTCGGCGCCTGATCAATGGCCGAGAATCTGGCTGAGGAACAGCTTGGTGCGTTCGCTCTTGGGATTGTTGAAGAACTCTTCGGGTTCGTTCTGTTCCACGATCTGGCCCTGATCCATGAAGATCACCCGGTTCGCCACCTGACGGGCAAAGCCCATCTCGTGGGTCACGCAGAGCATGGTCATGCCCTCTTCGGCAAGCTCGATCATGGTGTCGAGCACCTCTTTGATCATCTCGGGGTCAAGCGCCGAGGTCGGCTCGTCGAACAGCATGATGCGCGGCCGCATGCACAGCGAGCGCGCGATTGCCACCCGCTGCTGCTGACCGCCCGAAAGCTGGCCGGGATATTTGTCGGCCTGCTCGGGGATCTTCACCTTCTCGAGGAAGTGCATCGCCGTTTCCTCGGCCTCCTTGCGGGGCGTCTTGCGCACCCAGATCGGCGCCAGCGTGCAGTTTTCGAGAATCGTCAGATGCGGGAACAGGTTGAAGTGCTGGAAGCACATGCCAACCTCGGAACGGATCTTGTCGATGTTCTTCAGATCCGAGGTCAGCTCGGTCCCGTCGACGATGATCTGCCCCTGCTGATGCTCTTCCAGCCGGTTGATACAGCGGATCAGGGTCGATTTGCCCGACCCCGAGGGGCCGGCGATGACGATCCGCTCGCCTTCGTTCACCGTGAGGTTGATGTCGCGCAGCACGTGGAAGGTGCCGTACCACTTGTTCATATTGTTGATTTCGATCGCGACATTGTCCGAGACATGCATCTTGGAGCGGTCGATTTGACGGTCAGTCATAAGTTCAGACATTTGCAGAACTCCTTGTTAGTGACCTGTATGAAGCTTGCGCTCCAGGTACATGGAATAGCGGGACATGGAGAAACAGACGATGAAGAACAACAGCGCGATAAAGGCGAAGAGTTCCCAGTAGATGCCGTTCCATGCGGTGTCGGCGCGGATGGCGCCGGCCAGCCCGATCACGTCGAACAAGCCGATGATCGACACAAGGGTGGTGTCCTTGAAGATGCCGATAAAGGTGCTGACGATGCCCGGAATCGAGATTTTCAGAGCCTGCGGCATGATGATCAGCCGCTGGGCCTGCCAATAGTTGAGCCCGAGCGAATCGGCGCCCTCGTACTGGCCCTTGGGCAGGGCGGCGAGACCACCCCGGATCACCTCGGCCATATAGGCGGCAGCGAAGAGGGTCATCATGATCATCACCCGCAGGATGATGTCGAAATTGGTGCCCGGCGGCAGGAAGAGGTTCAGCAGCAGCGAGGCCACGAACAGGAGCGTGATCAGTGGCACGCCACGAATGAACTCGATGAAGCCGACACAGAGCGCCTTGACCAGCATCAGGTCGGACTGGCGGCCCAGCGCCAAGACGATGCCGATCGGCAACGAGCAGCCGATGGCGACGATGCCCAGCAGCACGGCCAGCATGAAGCCGCCGAACTTGCGGCTTTCCACCGCCTCGATACCAAGCGGAACAAGCCCGTCGATGGCACCTGCGGCAGAGCCCGACAACAGAAACCACCAGGCCACCGGAGCCGCGATGGCGGCGATCACCGCGACCAGCGAGCCGGCGATCGGTTCGAGAATGCGGTAGGCGGCATAGCCGAGCAGGAAGCCCAGCGCGACCATCACCGGCCCCCAGATCGACCCGCCCCACAGCAGCCAGGGCATGATGAACGGGTAGAGCGCGGTCAGCCAGATCATCTGGCGGGGCATCTGCTGCGAGAACAGGACCGGCGCCAGGGCGAGCAGGGTCAGCACCAGTGCCAGGTTGACCCGCCAGTAAAGATGGTCGGGATAGAAGCCGTAAAGCAGCTGTAGCCAGCGTTCGTTGACGACGCTCCAGCAGGCATGGCCATGGGTGCTGCCCCAGGTTTCGTTCATCACCTCGCGACATTCGGTCAGCGAGGCGGTGCCCGAGACCGACTGGAAGATCCAGGGCAGAACCCCCGAGAAGACATACCAGATGGCGGCCAGCGAAATCACGGTCAGGACCGAGTTTCCCCAGCTCGAGAACAGGTTTTCACGCAACCAGCCGACAACACCCACCGTCGAGGCCGGAGGTACCTTTTCCGGCAGCATTTCGGTGCGGACAAATGCTTGTTGTGTCATCTTATCTCTCCACCAATGCGACGCGGGTGTTGTACCAGTTCATCACCGCCGAAATGCTCAAGCTGATCAGCAGATAGCAGCCCATCAGCATGAGAACGCATTCCAGCTCGCGGCCGGTCTGGTTCATGGTGATGCCCCCCAGCGTGCCGGTGATGTCCATGTAACCGACCGCAATCGCCAGCGACGAGTTCTTGGTCAGGTTCAGATAGTTCGAGATCATCGGCGGGATGATGACCCGCAGCGCCTGCGGCAGGATCACCAGCCGCATGGTCTTGTTGGGGCGCAGACCCAGAGCGCTGGCGGCCTCGGTCTGGCCGTGGCTGATGGCCAGGATGCCGCCGCGCACGATCTCGGCGATGAAGGCCGCCGTATAGAGGCTCAGCGCCGCCCAGAGCGCGATCAGCGAGTTGCGAAGATGGGTGCCGCCCTTGAAGTTGAACCCCTTGAGCTCGGCATAGCCGAGATGGAAACCGAGAGCGGTCAGAACCACGATCAGCGGCACGAAGACGATCGCCAGGTTGACATGCCATGTCGTGGGCCGGTCTCCGGTCGACGCCTGGATCCTGTTGGCGCGCGCATTGACCTTGCGGACGCCGAAGATCGACGCGGCGAGAACCACGAGCAGCACGATCAGATCAAGCGAAACGTCGAACCGCAGGCTCGAGGCGCCGAACAGGTGGATGTCGCCAAGACTGCGCGAAAACAGCGCCTCGGGCAGATAGGCGCCGCGATTGGTGATGATGAACCACCCGGTCTCGACCCCCTTGTAGGTACGGGGATGCGGTGTCGCCTCGGTCACGATCGCCAGCGCGAGCACGATCCAGAGCAGCACCGGAACGTTGCGGAAGGTCTCGACATAGACGGTCATGATCCGGGCGACCAGCCAGTTCTTGGACAGGCGCAGAACGCCGACCAGAACCCCGATCACCGTGGCCGCCAGACAGCCGAGCACGGCCACCAGAAGCGTGTTGAGAATGCCGATGAAGGCAGCCCGCAAATGGGTGTCGCGACTGTTGTAGTCCAGCAGCCGCTGGTTGATGTCATAGCTTGCGGGCTCGCCAAGGAACCCGAGGTCGATCGGCTTGCCCAGCGTGTTGAGATTGGTGAGCGTGTTGTTGATTAGCCATGCGGCCAGCAGCATGAACCCGAGCATCGCGACGGCCTGAATGGTCATCGAGCGATACCGGGTGTCGTAAATCAGCATGCCTAGCCGAAACGACTCCTTGGGAGGGTCGGTGAGAGTTGTCATCTGGGTAGTTCCCCGTTGCTCGGCCTTGTTTTTATGTGGCTTTTTGCCGGTGGCCGATGTTTAGAACTGTATTAAGTGAGAAGGGCGCGGAGTGGTCTCCGCGCCCTTCGTCAGAGTATTTTAGCGGAAGGGCGGCGAGTAGATCAGACCGCCGTCGGTCCACTGTGCGTTCAGGCCGCGTGCGAGACCGATCGGCGTGCTTTCACCGATGTTCTTCTCGTAAAGCTCGCCATAGTTGCCGCCGGCCATGATCGCGTTCTTGGCCCAGTCAGCCGAGAGACCCAGCATTTCGCCAAGGCTGCCTTCGGTGCCCAGCAGGCGGGCGACTTCGGGGTTGTTGGAACCCGAGGCCATTTCGCCGATGTTGGCCGAGGTCACGCCCAGCTCTTCGGCGGTGATCAGCGCGTTGAGCGTCCAGCGCACCACGTCACCCCAGTTGTCGTCGCCGTGGCGGACAAGCGGGCCGAGCGGCTCTTTCGAGATGATCTCGGGCAGCAGGACATGCGCGCCGGGGTTTTCGAAAGTGGCGCGGGTCGCGGCCAGACCCGAGGCGTCGGTGGTATAGACGTCACAGGCGCCGGCCAGATACTGCTGCTGCGCTTCGGCGTTGGTTTCGATCGGAACCGGTTCGTAGCTGATGTTGTTGGCGCGGAAGAAGTCCGCCAGGTTCAGCTCGGTGGTGGTGCCGGTCTGGATGCAGACGGTGGCCCCGTCCAGATCCTTGGCCGAAGACACGCCCAGTTCGGCCGGAACCATAAAGCCCTGACCGTCATAGTAGTTCACGCCGACGAAGGTGAACTTGAGGTCCACATCGCGCGAGAAGGTCCAGGTGGTGTTACGTGCCAGCATGTCGATCTCGCCCGACGCCAGGGCGGTGAAACGGGTCTTGCCGGTGGTCGGCACGAACTCGACCGCTTCCGAATCGCCCAGCACGGCTGCGGCCACGGCGCGGCAGACACCGACGTCGAAACCGTCCCAGTGACCGTTCGCGTCAGGCGCGGCAAAGCCGACCAGACCGGTGGTGACGCCGCAGTTCAGCTTGCCGCGCGCCTTCACGTCATCAAGCGTGCCCGCAGCAGCCGCGCCAGCAGCAAGGCCAGCCACAGTCAGCGCACCAAAAATTACGGATTTTTTCATTTTATCCTCTTCCCTGATGGATCACCCATTGTCTGGGTGCCTGTTTTCCGACCAAAGATGGCCGGTTTTAACACTTCCAAGAGGTGTCATCCTCTTGAACTGGATCATTCTGGGGGGATTCATCACGAAACGTCAAGGGGCCTATCAGCGAAAACAATCACTCGCCGCTCAATAATTCTTGATGACCCCAGACGCCCTTTACCCTAGGGCAACCATATGAGAAATCAGGTTATTTCCGCGACATCCGAAAGAATCTGTCGGCGTGGAAAAAAGCCTCCTGCTTGGCTTTTGCCTGCGCTTCGGCCTCTTCGTCGGCGCCCCATTGCTCGGCCTGCCAGTCCTCGTCGAGCCGTGACAGTCGCCACAGATCCGCAACCGGCAGATGGCCATGCACCGCGGCAAACCCCAGGACCAGCGAGCCTGAAAGCCCGACCAGATCGTGAAACGCCGCCAGTTCGAAATTGGTCAGGTCATGCACCCGCTGGCGCAGGTTCTTCAGCGCCGCTTCGTCCTGCGGCGCGAACATCACCCCGCTTACGGGGTGCAGCCGGGCCTTTAGGGTCTCGGCGGCCCAGTCCAGAAGCGGATCCCAGGCTTCGGCCTGTCGCGCGATCAGCGCCTCGGGCTGGGTGGCGCGATAGCACAAGAGGTCCGATCCGCCATAGTCCGCGATCATCTCGGCCACCTCGCCATGCTGATGCGCGACCTTGTCGATCGCGGCATTGGCCGAACGCGTCACCGGCATCGACAGCGGGTCAAGTTCGCCTTCCTGCGCCTGCCATTCGGCGACGACGGCCTCGGCCAGGCCGGGGGTGGGCAGAGCCAGCGGCGCCTTGGCCGGCGTCTTCACCGCGCGCCCGTCCAGCTTGACCAGCCAGCTGTCGCCTTCCTGTTCGGCCCAGGCCTCTTTCCAAAAGCGTTTGCGTGCCCAGCCACTCATATCTCGCGTCCCCAGATTGTCTGCAAAGCCGACGGCAATGCGTCAAACTCGTCAATGATCACGTCCGCCAGGTCCAGCGCCCCGGTCGGATGATAGCCCCAGCTCACGCCGATCGCGGGCAGCCCCGCCGCCCGCGCCATTTCCATGTCGAAGCTGGTGTCGCCGATCATCACCGCCCGTTCGGCAGCGACCCCGGTCTCGTCCAGCGCCGCCTTCAGCATCGATGGATGCGGCTTGGAGGGGTGAAAATCGGCCACCTGCTGGGTCACGAACAGCCTTTGCATGTCGTGCCCCTCGAGCAGCTTGTCGAGGCCGCGCCGCGACTTTCCGGTCGCCAGCCCGAGCAGGATCTCGGGCACCGCGTCGAGACGCGCCAGCATCTCGGCGGCACCGGGATACAGCGGCGACGACAGCAGGCTGCCCTTGTCGGCGCGCAGCTCCATATAGGCCTGCTTGTAGGCCGCTTCGAGCTGGCGGTGGGTCCCGGCCGGCTGGTCGGGCGCCAGCCGCGCCATCGCCACGTCGAGCGAAAGGCCGACGATGCCCAGCACCGCCTCGCGCAGCGGCACGTCGAGCCCGAGCGCACCGAAGGCCGCCGCCATCGAGGCCAGGATATCGGCCTGGCTGTCGACCAGCGTGCCGTCGACATCGAACACCACGAGGTGCAGATCGCTCATCGCAGCTCCTCGAAGGGATCCTCGGCGGCCAGGTCGGCGGTCCAGCCGAAGGTATCGAAAGTATGGGCCATATGTTCGGGCAACGCGGCCTCGACCCGGATCGACTTGCGGGTCACGGGGTGTTCGAAACTCATGCTGCGCGCATGCAGGTGCAGCTTGTTCGAGATGATGCCGCCCAGTTTCGCCCCCCAGCCATCGCCAAGGTTTTCCTGCCCCGAGCCGCCGTATTTGCCGTCACCGACGATCGGGTGGCCGATCTCGGCCATATGCGCCCGCAACTGGTGGGTGCGCCCGGTGATCGGCTCCATCGCCACCCAGGCGGCGCGGCTGGCCACGCGGTAGAGCGTCGCATATTGGGTGATCGCCCGCTTGGCGCCGGGGGTGCCTTCGACGTCGCGCGGATGCAGGCAGATCATCTTTTCCGCCTCGCCCCGGCGGCCATGTCCCGGCGCCTTGACCAGACCATATTTGATCTCGCCCAGATAGGGGGTCGGCACGCCGGCGACCACGGCCCAATAGATCTTGCGGGTCTCCTTGTGGCGCATGGCCGCGGTCAGACCCTGCGCCGCCTTGCGGCTGCGCGCCAGCAGCAACACGCCCGAGGTATCCTTGTCGAGCCGGTGCACCAGCCGCGGTTTCTCGTCGAGATCGAACCGCAGGGCATCGGCCAGACCATCCACATGGCGTGTCTGCCTGCTGCCCCCCTGGGTCGCCAGCCCCGGCGGCTTGTTCAGCGCGATCACGTGGTCGTCCTTGTAGATCACGCAGTCGCGGATCATCCGGGCATCGGCCTGCGAGACCTTGGCCGGCACCGCATCCGGGCGCGGGCCGGGGGCCGGCAGCGGCGGAATGCGCACCGTCTGGCCCGGCTCGAGCCGGGTGGCCGGCTTCACCCGCCCGCCATCGACCCGCAATTCGCCCTTGCGGCACATCTTCTCGATGCGCACCTGGTTGAGCTGCGGAAACTGCCGGCGCAGCCAGCGGTCAAGCCGCTGGTCGCCATCCTCGGCCGCCACGGTCAGTGTCTGGACACCGCTCATGCCAATACCCCCCGCATCACCCAGAGCCCCAGCATCAGCGCCGCCAGCGACCCGATCACCGAGATCGCCACATAGGCGGCGGCGGCCCCAATCTCGCCGCGTTCGAACAGCGTCACCGCCTCGAGCGAAAAGGCCGAAAAAGTGGTGAACCCGCCGAGAAAGCCGGTCATCACCAGCGGCGACAGAGGCGCAAACCCGCGCTGTGACGCGACCGTCGCGCAGAGCCCCATCAGGAACGAACCGACGATATTCACTGTGATGATCCCCATCGGAAAGCCGGGCCCGACCAGACGCAGCACCCAAAGGCCGGTCAGATAGCGCAGCGTGGCGCCGGCGGCACCGCCAAGGGCGACATATATCAGGCTTGAAAACATGCCGCGTCTGTCACCCGGCGGGAGGCAATTGTCAAGCAATCACCACCGGCGCGGCCCCCTGCCCCGCGCTTGCCGGCGCTTTGACGGGAATTTTCCGCCACCGGCAATCTCGGTTTTCCATTGCCGGGACGAAAGGCTAGATTCGCCGCGATGACCGATCTGTTCGAATCCCTTTCCCCCGCCGCGCCCGAACCGGCGCAACGCCCGCTGGCCGACAAGCTGCGCCCGGCGGCGCTGTCCGAGGTTATCGGCCAGGATCACCTGCTGGGCCCGGAGGGGCCGCTGGGCATCATGCTGGCATCGGGCAGCCTGTCCTCGCTGGTGCTGTGGGGGCCGCCGGGGGTCGGCAAGACCACCATCGCGCGGCTGCTGGCGCGCGAGACCGACCTGCATTTCGTCCAGATCAGCGCCATCTTCACCGGCGTGCCCGAACTGCGCAAGGTCTTCGAGGCGGCGCGGCTGCGGCACCGCAACGGACAGGGCACGCTGCTTTTCGTCGACGAGATCCACCGTTTCAACAAGGCCCAGCAGGACGGCTTCCTGCCGCATATGGAAGACGGCACCATCGTGCTGGTCGGGGCGACCACCGAGAACCCGTCGTTCGAGCTCAACGCCGCGCTTCTCAGCCGCAGCCAGGTGCTGGTGCTGAACCGGCTCGACGACAGCGCGCTGGCTGCGATGATGACCCGCGCCGAAGGCGAGATCGGCAAGGTGCTGCCTCTGGAGCCCGGCGCCCGCGACGCGCTGGTGGTGATGGCCGACGGCGATGGCCGCGCCCTGCTCAACCTCGTCGAACAGGTGGCGGCCTGGACGGTGGCCAAGCCACTGGACCGCGACCAGCTTGCCGCCCGGCTGACCCGGCGCGCGGCGCAGTACGACAAGTCGGGCGACGCCCATTACAACCTGATTTCCGCGCTCCACAAATCGGTGCGCGGGTCGGACCCGGACGGGGCGCTCTACTGGTTCGCCCGCATGCTTCAGGGCGGCGAGGATCCGCGTTTCCTGGCCCGGCGCCTGACCCGCATGGCGGTCGAGGATATCGGGCTTGCCGATCCGCGCGCGCAGGGCGTCTGCCTCGAGGCCTGGAACAGCTACGAACGGCTCGGCAGCCCCGAGGGCGAGCTGGCGCTGGCCCAGGCGGTGATCTACCTGGCGCTGGCCCCGAAATCGAACGCCGCCTATGTCGCCTACAAGAAGGCGATGAAGGCGGCCCGCACCACCGGGTCGGAACCGCCGCCGAAGCATATTCTCAACGCCCCGACCGCGCTGATGAAGGATCAGGGCTATGGCGACGGCTATCGCTATGACCATGACGCCGAAGACGGGTTCTCGGGGCAGAACTACTTCCCCGACGGCATGAAGCGCGGCGTCTACTACCTGCCGGTGGAACGCGGTTTTGAACGCGACCTGAAGAAACGGCTCGATTTCTTCGTCAACCTGCGGACCAAGCGGCAAGGCGGAAAATAGCGCCCAACCGCGCCCGGCAGGTGCAGCGGGAAAGAGATCACCCGGCACCCGGAATTTCGCCGCCCCGGGAAGAAGTTCTTCACGATTTGGCGCCTATTCTGCAAGAAGATGCCGCAAAAAGGCCGGGTTCGCCCCGCAGGCTGGACCATGGTCGCCCCGCGCCATCCGCCGCGCGGGCGCAGTTTCGAGGAGTAGACAAGATGAAAGACGGAGAACACGCCGCACCCTGCCCACAGGCCACACCGCAAGGGGCACAGCGCGCCTATGCCCGCGCCCGCATCACCAAGAGACTCGACCCCGAACTGGGCAGCTGGCTGCGCGCCCATCTCGACGAGGTCTTCAACCGGTCGCACAACTGGGCCGAGCTCGGCGACAAGCTGCGCCATCGCGGCTTCTACCTCAAACGCGGCGACGGCCACCTTTGGCTCAGCGATTGCCACAGCCAGATCCATATCTGTTCCTGCAGCTTTCTCGGCCATCCCTGCCGACAGCTGGAGAGCAAGTTCGGCGAACGCTTTCACTGACAGGCCCTGTCCGGCCACCGCTGGCGGCAGCCGGATGTCGCGGGCGGATCGTCAGATCACCTGCGTCGCGCTCTCCTTGGCCAGGATGATGCGGTCCGCATCCCGCCGGATGGCCTCGATCTCGCGGCGCTGATCGGCGCTCAGAAGCCCCTCTTCGGGGGCGGCCCGGATCAGTGACAACGCCTTGTCGCGCGCCTGATCGAAGGCGGTGCGCCGCCCCGAGGCCTCGTAGTCGTCGCGCCCCATGCGCAGGAAGACATCGGGCTGGTGCTGGCGGCGGCACAGCGCCAGTGTATGCGGGCTGTCGAGAAAATGACCGCCCGCCGGCTTGGCCGCAACCTCCTCCCAGTTCAGGGCCGTGCCGTCGATCTCGGGGCGTTCGATGAAGCGCCGCAGCATGGCGCCGATCTCATTGTCGAGCACCGCCTGAACCGGGCTGTGCACAGTGGCGCATTCCAACTGGCCGACACCGCCCAGAATATCGACCCCCGACAGCACAACGGTCTGCGCCAGCAGCGCCCGCTCGGCCATCGACTGCATGTCGGCATCCGGCGTGTCCGACCCCGCGCCATAGGTATGGGTCACCAGCCCGAAGCCGCGTTTCATCAGCTGCACCGCCATGCTCGCCGCCTGCAGGGTCTCGGGGCTCGACTGCAAGGCCGATCCGGTGCGCATGTCGAGGGTGAACATCAGCGGTGTCGCGATCACCGGCGTGCCCGGCGCCAGCACATGGGCGATGGTCACCATCGCGAGGATCTCGGCGGCGGCCATCAGCACCAGCCCCGCCGTCGACAGCGGCGCCGTGCCCCCGGCCGAGGGCAGGCTGCAGGCATGGATCGGCAGCCCGTGGCGCCCGGCCTGAAGGATCACCTCGGTATCCATGTATTTGAATTCCAGCGGCGAGAAGGAACAGGTGATGCAGCTGGCCAGCGGGCGCGCCCGCAGCGCCGCCTTGCCACCTGCGGCAACGGCGGCGATCTGCATCAGAAACTCGACGCTTTCCTTGCTGTAGGGCTGGACCCAGCAATGCTTGTCGGTGTGGTTGACCATGGTCGCGAAACTGTGGACGTCGGCGGTGATTTCCGGCACCCCGGCGACAAAGGGATGCGCGACGAACCCCACCTGGTCCAGCCCCGAGGCCACCGCACCGATCTCGCGCACCGCCTTGAGGTCAAGGTTGCGATAGGCCGAGGTTTCGGGGTCGACATAGCCATGGGCCCCGGTGCCGGTGCGCATGACGAAACCCGCGTCACGGCGCGGCAGCGCGATCAGCCGGCCGGGCGACTTGCCATGCAGGTTGACCTGTTTCGGCGTTGCCGCCAGCGCCTCTTCGACCAGTTCGCGCGGCAGCAGGAAGCGATCGGCGCCGGTCCCCGGCTTGGCCCCCTGCGCGCAGAGCGCCCGCACCGCCTCGGGGTGGATCACGGTGACCCCGTAATCCGACAGCAGCGCCAGGGCGCGGGTTTTCAACTCTTCTATATCCGCATCGCTCAGAAAGCCGAAACCGGGGCGCGTTGCTGCGCCTTCGCGCAGCCGAAAGGCATCTGCCGTGACCTGTGCCTGACGCGCATCGCCGCGCCCGCGCCGGCGGGGGTTTCTCGAACCGTTTTCCATAATGATCTCCTAAGAGGGTTCAGGGACAATTATGGCACACACCTCTTAGACTCACTGCCTGCCGACTTGAGTGCGAAGCTCCGCGGGCCCGCCGCTCGGCAGCAGCCTGCCGCGACCGGTTCCTTTCAGCGCACCGCCGGCGCATCCGTGGCGCGCCAGCAGCCCCGCGGTCTTCAACGGTCCGGGAACGATATCCCGGAACCGGCGCGGGTCAAGCCCCGGATTGGCCGCATCCGGATTTGCCCGCGCATGCCCGCCGGCAGAAACGAAAAAGGCCACCCCTCGGGGTGGCCTGTTCCATTATCTTCGACACGGGCTGCTCGCGCGTCTCGCGATCCCCGATTACTCGATGATCTTCGACACCACGCCCGAACCCACGGTGCGGCCGCCTTCGCGGATGGCGAAACGCAGACCGTCTTCCATGGCGATCGGTGCGATCAGCTCGACGGTGAACTTCAGGTTGTCGCCCGGCATCACCATCTC
>NZ_JBFJVE010000008.1:0-33778 GCF_041624275.1 Shimia sp. | reverse complement strand
GCAGATGATCCGCGACCGCTTCCAGCACGACACCGAGACCGTCATCGTCGGCTGGATCCCGATGTTCCACGACATGGGGCTGATCGGCAACATGATGCAGCCATCCTATGTCGGCTGCCGCTGTGTGCTGATGTCGCCGGGCGCCTTCCTTCAGGAGCCGGTGCGCTGGCTGCGGGCGATCTCGAAATACCGCGGCACCACCGCCGGGGCGCCCAATTTCGCCTTCGACCTCTGCGTCGACCGGATTGCCCCCGAGGCGCGCGCCGGGCTCGACCTGTCAAGCTGGGACGTCGCCTTCAACGGCTCGGAGCCAGTGCGGCCGCGCACCATCAAGCGCTTCAACGAATCCTTTTCGCCGCAGGGGCTGCGCCCGGAGAGCTGCTATCCCTGCTACGGCATGGCCGAATCCACGCTGATGATCACCGGGCCCGACAAGCTGACCCTGCCGGTGCTGCGCCAGATGCCCGGCCACAGGCCCGGCGACCCTTTGCGCGCGGTCAGCGTCGGGCGCACCGACGCGGCGCACGAGGTTCGCATCGTCGACCCCGAAACCCGGCGCGCCCTGGCCGAGGGCGAAGTGGGCGAGATCTGGTTTCACGGCCCCACGGTCGGCATGGGCTACTGGCGCCACGAGAACGAGACCGAGGCCCATTTCAACGCCCGGCTCGCGGGGGAACCCGGCTCTGAGACGAAACGCTATCTGCGCACCGGCGATCTCGGCTTTCTCGACGCCGGCAATCTCTTTGTCACCGGCCGGATCAAGGACGTGCTGATCCTCAACGGCAAGAACCACTATCCGCAGGATGTCGAGGCCGCCGCACAATCGAGCCACCCGGCGCTGCGCGCCAATTGCGCCGCCGCCTTTCTGGTCGATGACGGCGATCAGGAGCGGCTGGTGGTGGCGATCGAGGTCAGCCGCTCGGCGCAGCGCGATCTCGACACGCCGGCGATCGCGCGGGCCATCCGGCTGTCGGTCAGCCGGGCGCTGGGGCTGCCGGTAAGCGCGGTGGCGCTGCTGCGCCAATCGTCGATCCCGAAAACCTCGAGCGGCAAGATCCAGCGCCAGCGCTGCCGCGAGCTGTATCTTTCGGACGGGCTGATCGTGGTCGGCGAGGACGTGCGCGTGCAGCCGCCCGGTGCGGGCCCGCTCTGAGCCGGGCGGCGGCGGCGTGAAACGCCGCAACAGCCCATTATTCGCTTGAATCCTGCGGCGATTTGCGGTCCCACATGGGCGTCGCTTTCTGGATAGTTCATTGATGCTCACGAGACTTTACAACTGGACCATGGGGCTGGCGGGCCATCCCCGCGCCCTCTGGGTGCTGGCGATCATCAGCTTTGCCGAAAGCTCGGTGTTTCCGATCCCGCCCGACGTGCTGATGATCCCGATGATCCTGGCCCGGCCGGCGCGCGCCTGGCTGATCGCGCTGGTGGCGCTGGTCGCCTCGGTGCTGGGCGGGCTGCTGGGCTATGCCATCGGCGCCTTTGCCTTCGAACAGATCGGCCAGCCGATCCTTCACAGTCTCGGCAAGGCCGACGCGGTGGCCGAATTCAACAGCCGGTTCAACGATTTCGGCTTCTGGGCGGTGCTCGGCGCCGGCATCACCCCGTTTCCGTTCAAGGTCATCACCATCATGTCGGGCTGGACCGGCATGCCGCTGTCGGTCTTCGTGTCGACCGCGATCCTGGCGCGGGGGCTGCGGTTCTTTCTCGTCGCCGGTCTGCTGTGGAAATTCGGCGCACCAATTCGTGACTTTATCGAGCGGCGTCTCGGGTTTATGACGACCCTGTTCTTCCTGCTCCTGATCGGGGGCTTCGTCCTTGTGAGATTCATATGACCCTGAGCCGCCCTGTCCTCACCCTGTTGCTGACCGCCTATTCCCTGGCCTCGATCCTCGGCGCCTGGGGCTTCCAGTATATCGGCGGCCTCGCGCCCTGTGCCATGTGCTATTGGCAGCGCTGGCCGCATTGGGCGGCGATCGGGCTTGGGGTTCTGGCCTATTTCCTCGGCGCGCGGCTTTGGTATTACCTCGCGGGGCTGGCGACGCTCACCACCTCGCTGATCGGTTTCTACCATTCCGGGGTCGAGCGCAAATGGTGGCTGGGGCCAAGCTCCTGCACCGGGCGCGGGCTCAGCGCCGATTCCGGCAACCTGCTCAGCCTCGAAAACGCCGCCCCCGTGCTCTGTGACGAGATCCCTTGGATGATGTTCGGCCTGACCATGGCCAATCTCAACGCCATCGGATCGCTGGTGGTCGCCGGCCTCTGGATCTGGGCCGCGCATCGGCCCACGGGCCGGGCAGGAATTTTCTAGAAAATTCTCGCCCCTCGCCCTGCCGGGGGCCGCTACCCGGATTTGCGGGTCGCCAGCAGCAGGTTGGTTTCCGAGGTGCTGACCCCTTCGAAACGGCGGATGCGCCCGAGCACCGCGTCCAGCTCTTCCAGGGTCTCGGTGCCCAGTTCGACGATCAGGTCCCAGCGCCCGTTGGTCGAGTGAATCGCCCGCACCGCGGTCAGCCCGCCCAGCTGGCGCGAGACGCGCTCGGCGCCGCGCCCCTCGATGCCGATCATCATCAGGCCGCGCACCGGGTCGCGATGGGCATCCTGTTTCAGCACCACCGAAAAGCCGACGATGTCGCCGCGCTCGCGCAGCCGCTCGATCCGGCCGCGCACGGTGGTGCGCGAGACGCCGAGCAACAGCGCCAGATCCGACAGCGAGGCCCGCGCGTCATGGCGCAGGGCCGAGATCAGGTTGCGATCAAGATCATCCACTTCGACGCCCCGCCCTTCCGTTTCGGTTGACTCCTACCCGTATTGAACGAATTGCCGGATGTATTTCAACACATTTCGAACCCATCCTAGGTGCAGTTCAACCAAACGGATCGACAGAGATGGCCACTGAAACCTGTATTCTGATCGGCGCCCCGGTGGATTCCGGCAAGCGCCGCCGCGGCTGCCTGATGGGCCCCGATGCCTATCGCACCGCCGGAATCGCAGAGACCCTTGCCGAGCTGGGTCACAGGGTGATCGACCGCGGCAACCTTTCCCCGGCGCCGCATGACCCCGACCGCCCCGACCACCCGCTGCACGCGGTCAACGAAACCATCGGCTGGACCAAATCCCTCAGCGCCGCCGCCGAGGCGGCGATGGCCGAGGGGCTGCCGATCTTTCTTGGCGGCGACCACAGCCTGTCGGCCGGCACGGAGCTGGGGGCGGCCAATTTCGCCGCCGCCGAAGGGCGGCCGCAATTCGTGCTCTGGCTGGATGCCCACAGCGATTTCCACACCATGGAAAGCAGCGATTCGGGCAATCTGCACGGCACGCCGGTGGCCTATTTCACCGGCCATGGCCGGTTCGAGGGCTTTCCCGAGGTGGCCAACCCGGTGCCGCAGGAAAACGTCTGCATCATCGGGCTGCGCTCGGTCGATGCGGCGGAACGGGCGGCGCTTCAGTCCAGCCGCATCCATCGCCACGACATGCGCGAGATCGACGAGCATGGCATCGCCCGACCGCTGGCGGCCTTCCTGAAACGGGTGGCCGAGGCCGGCGGCCGGCTGCATGTCAGCCTTGATGTGGATTTTCTCGACCCCGACGTGGCCCCCGCCGTCGGCACCACGGTGCCCGGAGGCGCGACGGTGCGCGAGGCTCATCTGGTGATGGAAATGCTGCATGACAGCGCGCTTGTGACCTCGATGGACCTGGTGGAGCTGAACCCCTTTCTCGACACCCGTGGCCGCACCGCCAAGCTGATGGTCGATCTTGCCGCCTCGGCCCTTGGCCGGCGCATCTTCGACCGCGTCACCCGGAGCTACTGATGCGCCTGATGCAAGCCCCCGACGCGGTGGTGATGATCCGCCCGCATCATTTCTGTTCCAACCCCGAGACCCGTGACGACAATGCCTTTCAGACCCTGTCCAACCGCGACGCCGCGGCCACATCCGGGGCCGCGCTGGCCGAGTTCGACCGCGCCGTGACCGCCCTGCGCGGCGCCGGCGTGCGGGTGCATGTGTTTGACGATGAAAGCAGGGACACGCCGGACAGTGTCTTTCCCAACAACTGGTTCTCGACCCATGCCGGCGGCGATGTCGCGATCTACCCGATGTTCGCCGCCAACCGGCGCCGGGAGCGCCGGCAGGACGTCATCGAGATGCTGAAACGCGATTACCGGGTGCAGGAGGTGACCGATTTTTCCGGGCTGGAAGCGGACGGGCTGGCGCTCGAGGGCACCGGGGCCATGGTGCTCGATCACATCGGCCGCATCGCCTATACGGTGCGCTCGAACCGCGCCGACCCGATCCTGCTGGAGCGGTTCTGCACAAGGTTCAACTATGAGCCCATCGCCTTCGAGGCCCGCGACGCCATGGGGCGCGACGTCTATCACACCAATGTGCTGATGGGGGTGGCCACCGATTATGCGCTGGTCTGCCTTGATATGATCGTCGATCCCGAACGCCGCCGCACGGTCGCTGAACGGCTGGCCGAAACCGGGCGCGCGGTGATCGATCTCAGCCACGCGCAGATCGGCGAATTCGCCGGCAATGCCATCGAGCTGACCGGCGATCAGCGCATCCTTGCCCTGTCGTCGCGTGCCCTGCGCGCCCTGCGCCCCGATCAGCGCGCCATCATCGAGAAATCGGCGCGGCCGCTGCCGCTTGATATCCCCACCATTGAAACCGCCGGCGGATCGGTCCGCTGCATGCTCGCGGGAATCCACCTCACCCGCCGCCCCGAAAGGACAGTTTGATGAGCACCCCTTCCGAAAAAGCGCTGGTCCCCTTTGTCAGCGTCGACAACATGATGCGCCTCATTCACCATATCGGCGTCGAAGCGATGCTGCGCGATCTTGCCGACTATATCGAAGCCGATTTCCGCCGCTGGGAGCTGTTCGACAAGACCCCGCGTGTGGCCTCGCATTCCGATGTCGGGGTGATCGAGCTGATGCCCACCTCGGACGGTGAGGCCTATGGGTTCAAATATGTCAACGGCCACCCCAAGAACACCGCCGAGGGGCTGCAGACCGTGACCGCCTTCGGGCTTCTGGCCGATGTCTATACCGGCTATCCGGTGCTGCTCACGGAAATGACCCTGCTGACGGCGCTGCGCACGGCGGCGACCTCGGCCATGGTGGCCAAGTATCTGGCGCCCAAGGGCGCCACCACCATGGCGATGATCGGCAATGGCGCGCAATCCGAGTTCCAGTCGCTGGCGATGAAGGCGATCTGCGGTCTCGACACGATCCGGCTTTTTGACAAGGACCGGGCGGCCTCGGAGAAATGCGCCGCCAACCTGGCCGCGACCGGCCTGACCACCGTGATCTGCGACACGCCGGAAGCGGCCATCGAGGGCGCCCAGATCCTGACCACCTGCACCGCCGACAAGCAGAACGCCACGATCCTGTCGGACAACATGGTCGGCGCCGGGGTGCATATCAACGCCATCGGCGGCGACTGCCCGGGCAAGACCGAGCTGGCCAAGGGCATTCTCGAGCGTTCGGATGTGTTCGTGGAGTTTCCGCCGCAGACCCGCATCGAGGGCGAGATCCAGCAGATGGGCGAGGATTTCGCGGTCACCGAGGTCTGGCAGGTGATCACCGGCGCGGCGGCGGGCCGCACCAGCGCCCGGCAGATCACCCTGTTCGATTCGGTGGGGTTCGCGATCGAGGATTTCTCGGCCCTGCGCTATATCCGCGACCGGGTGCGGGGCACGCCCTTTCACTATGATCTCGACCTGTTGGCGGACCCCGACGATCCGCGCGATCTGTTCGGCATGCTGCAACGCGCCAAGCCCTAGGGAGAGGGCTACGCGCCCGAGCCGCCGGTACGGGGGGCCAGCCCCCCGGAGCCCCCCGGGATATTTGTCGCAAGAGAAAGCAGGGGCGCGGGGTGGTCCGCACTCAGGCGTCGAGCTCGGCATCCCAGTAGAGGAAATCGACCCAGCTTTCATGCAGGTGGTTGGGCGGGAAGCGGCGGCCCATGTTGCGCAGTTCCTCGGCCGAGGGCTGGCGCGGGGCGCGGCGCAGGCTCATGCCCGCCCGGCGCAGCGATTTCGAGCCCTTGGCCAGGTTGCAGGGGCTGCAGGCGGCGACGACATTCTGCCAGCTGGTGACGCCGCCGGCGGCGCGCGGGATGACGTGGTCGAAGGTGAGATCGCCGCGGCTGCCGCAGTACTGGCAGCGAAATTCGTCGCGCAGAAACAAATTAAAGCGCGTGAAGGCCACGCGCTTTTGAGGTCTTACATAGTCTTTCAGAACCACCACGCTGGGTATTCTGATTTCGGTACTTGGGCTTCGCACCACCGCGTCATATTCGGCGACGATGTCGACCCGGTCCATATAGGCCGCCTTGACCGCCTCCTGCCAGGGCCAGAGCGACAGCGGGTAATAGGACAGCGGCCGGTAATCGGCGTTCAGCACCAGCGCCGGATGATGCCGCGCCGCCGGTGGTCGCCTTACGAATTCGCTTCTGAAATCGCCATCCATGGTCCCGAGTCGTCCTCTGCCCCGTCTGCCTTTCACCAAGCATCGAGGCGGGCAGTCCCGCCCCGGCTCAGCTACCACTATATATCGTGGTGCCATTCTGGCAAGCCTCACGATATATGCCGCTGTGCAAGCGGTTTAGCCGTGATTTGTGACCCTGGCATGACAGGTTGGCGGGCTGAAGGGCGCCGCCGGGGCGGCTCAGCCGCCGAAGAGTTTCGACAGGGTCACGGTGATCCGGGGGTCGTTCTGGGCCACCATGCCGCCGATGCCGAAACTGCCGATGGCATTGCTCGCCTGGGCGTCGAGGCTGAGCCCCGAGTTGCCGATATGATAACGCAGGCCCGCCGCCCAGGTCGGCGTCGAGGCATCCAGCGCCACCGGGGTGACCTCGGCGATCAGCTCGAGCCCGTCGCGCAGCGCGTAGTTCAGACCCAGCCCGAGCCCGGCGATCTCGGTGCTGCCGAAGGCGGCGAGCTTGGGGTTGAGCGTGACCACCGCGCCGCCGGCGGCCTTGTAGCTGGCCAGCGCCTCGGCGAAGAACACCCCCAGCATGCGGCTGCCGATGCTGCGCCCGTAGAGCATCCGCCCCGAGAGCGAGAAGGCATCGCCGTTGTTCTGGTCGAGAAAGCGGATCTTGGGGCCGATCATGTAGCGCACGTCGGTGCGCGGCACCAGCGCGGCCGGGGCCGAGGTGCTGTCCGAGAACTGTTCGAACACCAGCTGGATCTCGCCGTCGCGGTCGGGGCTGAAGGCCAGCAGCACCCCGGCCTGATTGTCGGTGCCGTACCAGCCCGAGACCCGCGCCCTGCCCGGCTCCAGCACATCGGCGGTGCCCAGGGTGAAACCGTCCTGTTGCAGGCGGGCCTGGCGCAGGGTGACCGGGGCCGGCACGCCGCGATAGGTGTCCGGGCGTTTGGCGCCGGGCGTGTAGACCAGCTGCAGGCCGGCGAGAACCCGGTCGCCGCCGGGCCAGAAGGTCAGCGCGCTGGTCGCCGGCGTCATGCCGATGCCATTGGTGACATAGGCCTCGATCGCCCCCTTGGGGGTGATGTTGAAGCGCCCGCCGAGGGTCCAGACCGGCACCGCCTCGTAGGCGCCGCTGCTGGCGATGGTATTGGTGCCGCTGACCGGCACGTCGACGGCGCCGAAAAAGCTCAGCCGGTCGCTGGGCTTGTAGCTTGCCCCGACCCCGACCGAGGCGATGGTGCCGTAAAAGCCGGTGCCGTTGACGGTATCGGGCAGCACCGAGACCGAGGGCGTCAGGTGAAGCTGCAGTTCCGGTGACACCGCGTAGCTGATCGGCGCTTTCAGGCTGCCGATCATGACGTTGCTGCTGGCGCCGCCGAAAAGGGTCGAATCGAGCAGCACGAAGCTTTCCAGCGAGGCCTGCGCCGCAATCGAGATGCGGCTGTCGGAGTAAAGCCGGTACTTGCCCCAGAGCGCCGCCGTGGTCAGTTCCACATGGGGCGTCGAGCCGGCGATCGGGCCGCCGACGAGATCGACGTAGTTCTGCAGGTCGAGCCCCAGCGTCAGCCGGTCGCCGGGGGCGTAGCTGGCGCCGCCGAAGTAGAGCTGGTTGCCGGTGCCCGCAGCGCTGCGCGGGTCGGTCTGCGACGAGCCGACAGTCAGCGCCACCGTGCCCTCATGGGCGGTATTGGCGGTCTCCAGCGAGATCAGCCGGGTCGGCTGCTCGTGCAGCACCACCCGGCCGGGGTCGGCCTGCGCCGCGCCGGCCAGCGCCAGCGCGCCGACGGCGGCCAGACCGCACAAACCCAATCTGGAACCATCCCCGAATCCCGCCGCCATGACACTCTCCAATCCAGCAAATCCAATACCTCTCTATAGCGCGTCGGTTGCGCTTGCGAAACGGGATTTGCCGGTTTGGCGGCCGGGCCGCCGCTAGAGGCCCAGCTTGTCGCGCATGAAGGCCAGCGATACCGACAGCCCGTCGGGAGCGATACCGTGGCCGGTGCCCTTCATGACATGGGCATAGACATCGACGAAGCCGGCCTTCTGCAAGGCCTCGGCGGCCTCGGGCAGCGACTGGATCGGCACCAGGTCGTCGGCATCGCCATGCACCAGCAGCACCGGTGGTTTGCAGCGCGCCTCGTCCTCGAGCAGCTCGGGCGCCAGCAGGCGGCCAGAAAAGCCGATGATGCCGGCAACTTCATCCTCGCGGCGCGGCGCCACGTGCAGCGCCATCATCGTGCCCTGGCTGAAGCCGAACAGAACCACCTGCTCGGGCAGCACGTCTTCGTCGACCATCACCGCGTCGAGAAAGGCGTTGAGATCCTCAACCGCCGCCCGCATGCCGCGTTCGCTTTCCTCTTCCGAAGAGCCGTCGATCCAGGGAATCGGGAACCACTGGAACCCAAAGGGCATGCCGGGCACGGTTTCCGGCGCGTCGGGCGCAAGGAACAGCGTGTCGGGCAGATGTTCGGACAGCGGATCGGCCAGCCCGAGAAGGTCGGCGCCATTGGCGCCGTAGCCATGCAGAAAGATCACCACCGAACGGGTGGTGCCAGAGAGCGGCTCTTTGCGGCCGGTGGTCAAAACGCGTGTCATCAAATCCCTTCCCGGTGTTTTGCCAGACGGTAGTACGCCCAGAGGGCGCGGGCTGCAACCGACCGCCAGGGCGACCAGTCCTCGGCCATTTGCCGCAGCGCGGTTTCGCGCGGCCGGTCGGGAAGCTCGAAGAGCAGCCGCGCCGCTTCCTGCAGCGCCAGATCGCCGGGGGCGAAGACATCGGCCCGCCCGAGCGAGAACATGGCATAGATCTGGGCGGTCCAGGGGCCGATGCCGCTGATCGCGGTCAGGGTGGCGATGACCTCGGCATCCGGCGCCCTGCGCAGCGCCGCGTAATCAAGGCCGGCCGCGGCCAGGGCGCGGGCATAGCGCATCTTCGGCCGGCTGAGGCCGCAGGCGCGCAGGGCCTCGTCGCTGGCCTCGCCGATCGCGCCCGGCCCGGTCAGACCCGCGAGCTGAAGGCGCTGCCAGATCGCCGCCGCCGAGGCGGTGCTGACCTGCTGGCCGACGATGGCATTCAGCAGGGCTGCGAAACCGTCGGCGCGCAGGCGCAGCGGCAGCGGTCCGGTGACCTCGAGCACCCGGCCAAAGCGCGAATCGCGCGCCGCCAGCCAGGTCGCCCCCTCGGCAAGGCAGGTTTCGTCGCGGATGATGCGCCCGAGGCTCATGCCCCGGCCTCGTGGAGCCCGTGATACATATTCAAATTACGCAAAGTATTTTCCACCGGATATGGACCTTCAAGGGTTAAGCAGTTAACGCTGGCCGCATGAGCCACACCGTAGACGATACCCGCGCCCGGCGCACCGTTTTCATCCTTGTTCTGGCACAGGCCTTTCTCGGGGCCCAGATGCCGATGATCTTTACCATCGGCGGGCTGGCGGGCCAGTCACTGGCACCCAATGTCTGCCTTGCCACGCTGCCGATCTCGCTGATTGTCGTCGGCTCGATGCTGGCGGCAACGCCGCTCTCGGCGGTGATGCAGAAATATGGCCGGCGGACCGGGTTTCTCGTCGGGGCCGCCGGCGGCGCGGCGGGCGGCGCGATCGGTGCCTATGGGCTTTATCTCGGCAGTTTCCCGGTCTTTCTTCTGGGCAGCCTGCTGACCGGGATCTACATGAGCGCTCAGGGGTTCTACCGCTTTGCCGCCGCCGACACCGCCTCCGAGGCCTTCCGGCCCAAGGCGATCTCTTACGTCATGGCCGGCGGCCTGGCCTCGGCGATCATCGGGCCGCAGCTGGTCAAGGTGACCAGCGACGCCATGGTGATCCCGTTCCTTGGCTCCTATCTCGGCGTCATCACCATCAACGTGGTCGGCGCGGCGCTGTTCCTGTTCATCGACATACCCAAACCGGCACCGCCGACGGCCGATACGCCGCGTGGGCGCAGCCGCTGGGAGCTTATCACCACGCCGCGTATCGCGGTCGCGGTGATCTGCGCCATGGTGTCCTATGCGCTGATGAATCTGGTGATGACCTCGACGCCGCTGGCGGTGGTCGGCTGCGGTTTCGAACAGAATGCCGCCGCCGATGTGGTCACGGCGCATGTGCTGGCGATGTTCGTGCCCTCGTTCTTCACCGGCCACCTGATCGCCCGCTTCGGTGTCGAGCGGATCGTGGCGACCGGGCTCGTGATCCTGGCCGGGGCCGGCGCGGTGGGCCTGCAGGGGGTCGAGCTGGAGAATTTCTTCGTCGCGCTGGTGCTGCTTGGTGTGGGCTGGAACTTCGGCTTCATCGGCGCCACCACCATGCTCGCCGGCGCCCATGAGCCGCATGAGCGCGGCCGTATGCAGGGGCTGAACGACCTGATCGTCTTTGGCGGTGTCACCGTGGCCTCGCTGGCCTCGGGCGGGCTGATGAACTGCTCGGGCGGCGATGCGGTCACCGGCTGGACCTCGGTCAACCTGGCGATGGCGCCCTTCCTGATGCTGGCCGGCGGGGCGCTGATCTGGCTGGTGCTGCGACCCGAAGAGATCCGCCAGTAGAGATCCGCCCGTAACCCGCCGCTACCAGCGGCCGGTCAGGGCCCGGAAGGTCAGCGACAGGGTCTGGCGCAGGGCGCCCTGCCCGAGGGCCGCATCGGCCACCCGCTCGGGCCGGGCCGCCGCCTGTTGCAAGACCGCCTCGGCCTGCCAGCCCGCCAGCAGCGCCTGCCCCGCCGGGCCGCGCAGGGCGCCCCGGTTGCGGCGCGCGGTGCGCAGCCGTTGCAGGGCAGCCTCGGCCAGAAGCGCCACCGCCTCGGGGCGGCCATCGACCAGCGGCACCCGCTGGCGCGATTCAAGGTCGGGGATGGCACAGAGCCAGTTGGCGACCCCGACCCCATAGGCAAAATCGCGCACCACGCCTTCCTCGGCCTCGCCGAGGGCGCGCGCCGCGACCCAGATCAGGTTGCCGGAGGTGGCGTCGATATACTGCGCGAAATGGGCCGCGTCCTCGAAGGGATCCTTGTAGATGTCCCAGCGCCGCGCCGCGACCAGCTGATCGAGGTTGCGCACCGCCTCGGCGTCGAGAAATTCGGCCAGCGGGCTCACCACCTCGTGGCGGCGCACCGCCTTGCCGGCGGCGATCTCTTCCAGCGCGTCGCGCCACCATTGCAGGCGCATCTCGGCGATCATCGTCTCTTGCGTCAGCCAGGGCGCGCGGGCCACCTCGAGGTTGAAGGCATAGAGCGGAAACAGGATGTCGCGGGCCTCGGGGCGCGCCGCCATGGTGGCGCGAAAGCGGTCCGGGTCGCCGCGCTGCACCAGCCCGGCGCAGGCGGCTATGTCGTCCTCGGTGGTCATCGGTGTCGTCTTTCCCGTTTCCTGTCCGGTCGCAGCCTCAGCCGGCCCGCACCGCGCCGTCGCGCAACAGCTTCCAGTTCAGCGCCTCGAGCAGCGCCTCGAAAGAGGCATCGACGATATTGGCCGAAACCCCGACCGTGGCCCAGCGGCGCCCGCCTTCATCCTCGAAATCTATGATGACCCGGGTCACCGCCTCGGTGCCGCCATTGGTGATGCGCACCTTGAAGTCGACCAGCCGCACCCCGTCGATGATGTCCTGATAGGGGCCGAGATCCTGTTTCAGCGCCTGCCAGAGCGCGTTCACCGGCCCGTCGTCGCTCATCTCGTTGGCATGTTCGTTCTTGTAATAGGAGGTGGTCTTGGTGCCGCTGGGCAGCTGCACGGTGACCACCGCCTCGCTCTCGACCACCAGATGGCCACGGGCATTGCGGCGCCGCTCGGAGATCACCCGGTAGCGTTCGACCTCGAAAAAGCTCTTGGCCAGCCCCAGTTCGGACCGCGCCAGCAGTTCGAAACTGGCCTGGGCGCTGTCATAGCTATAGCCCTCGGCCTCGCGCTCCTTGATCCGGTTGAGGATCTGCCCCAGCGCCGGGTTGCCCTTTTCGACGCTCAGCCCGGCATCGGTCAGGCGTTTGCGCAGGTTGGACTGCCCGGCCTGGTTCGACATCGGGATCACCCGTTCGTTGCCGACCACGCCCGGTTCGATATGTTCGTAAGTGGACGGATCCTTGAGGATGGCGCTGGCATGCAGCCCCGCCTTGTGGGCAAAGGCCGAGGCGCCGACATAGGCCGCCTGTTTCATCGGCACCCGGTTCAGGATGTCATCCAGCAGCCGGCTGGCGCGGGTCAGCCCGGCAAGGGCCTCGGGGGTGACACCGATCTCATAGGCGCTGGCATAGGGTTCCTTCAGCAAAAGCGTCGGGATCAGCGTGGTCAGATTGGCATTGCCACAGCGCTCGCCCAGACCGTTGAGGGTGCCTTGGATCTGGCGCGCGCCGGCATCGACGGCGGCCAGCGAATTGGCCACCGCATGTTCGGTGTCATTATGGGTGTGGATGCCCAGATGGCTGCCCGGAATGCCGGCCGCGATCACCGCCTTGGTGATGGCATAGACCTCGCGCGGCAGGGCGCCGCCATTGGTGTCGCACAGCACGATCCAGCGCGCCCCCGCGTCATGGGCGGCCTTGACCACCTCGAGCGCATAGGCCGGGTTGGCCTTGTAGCCGTCAAAGAAATGCTCGGCGTCAAACAGCGCCTCGCGCCCCTGCGCCACCAGATAGGCGACCGAGCGGGCGACGTTCTCGGTGTTTTCGGCCAGGGTGATGCCAAGCGCGGTCTCGACGTGGAAATCATGGGATTTGCCGACCAGACAGACGGCGGGGGTGCCGGCGTTCATCACCGCCGCCAGCACGTCGTCGTTCTCGGCCGACATGCCGGCGCGCTTGGTCATGCCGAAGGCGGTGAAGGTCGCGGCCATTTGCGGCCGGGTCTCGAAGAACTCGCTGTCGGTGGGGTTGGCGCCGGGCCAGCCGCCCTCGACGTAATCGACGCCAAGCGCGTCCAGAACCGCGGCGATCTGCGCCTTTTCCGGGGTCGAGAACTGCACCCCTTGCGTCTGCTGGCCGTCGCGCAGCGTGGTGTCGTAAAGATAGAGACGTTCCTTGGTCATGCGCGGGCCCTCCCCGCCCCGGACCTGATCCGGGGCCTCGATTCATTTGTTGGCAGGAGATCCCGGATCGGGTCCGAGACGGGTGTCATAGAGGTCTGAGGTCGCCTTTCCGGGCCGCTTGCGGACCGGTTCGCCCCCGACCCGCCCCCCAGGGCGGGGGCGAAAACGCGCCCCCCCACGTGCCGGGGGCAAACCTGTGTTGCGAGCAGGATCATAGCAGGCCCTCCAGCTTGGCGGCATCAAAGCCGGCGCCGGGCAGAAGTTCCACGCCCGCCTTGCTCATCCGCACCTCGACCCCGGCCGCGATCAGCGCGGATTTCAGCCGGTCAACCTCAGAGAAGTCCTTGGTTTGCATGGCTTTGGTGCGGGCGGTGGCGAGTAGAGTTTGATAGGCGGACAAATCGCAGGCCGTGGCCCAGCTGCCCATCGCCTCGGTGAGAAGGCCCAGCATTCGCGCGCCAGCCAACAGGCCCGCCGCATCTTCAGCCCCGGCCAACCGGTGCAGTTCCGCGATGGCTCCGGCGGTGTTGAGATCATCCGCCAAGGCATCGACCACCGCCACGGGCACCTGTGCGGCAGGTGCGACGCCCTCGGCGATCAGCCGCCATTGCCGCAGCGTCTTCTCCGCCTCTTCCGCCTTCTTCGCGGTCCAGTCCATCGGCTTGCGGTAATGGGTCGACAGGAACACGAAGCGGATCACCTCGCCCGGCACCGCAGGCTGGCCATCATGGCCATCCAGCAGATCGCGGACGGTGAAGAAATTGCCCAGGCTCTTGGACATCTTCTTGCCCTCGACCTGCAGCATCTCGTTGTGCAGCCAGACATTGGCAAAGCCTTTGCCATCTTCCGCATGCCCCGAGGCACAGCAGCTTTGCGCGATCTCGTTTTCATGATGCGGGAATTGCAGGTCGTTGCCGCCGCCGTGGATATCGAAGCTCTCGCCCAAGAGGTCCTTGGACATCGCCGAACATTCGATATGCCAGCCCGGACGCCCGCGCCCCCATGGGCTGTCCCAGCCCGGCAGATCAGCGCTCGACGGTTTCCACAGCACGAAATCCATCGGGTCTTCCTTGTAGGGGGCGACCTCGACCCGTGCCCCGGCGATCATGTCATCCACAGACCGCCCCGACAGCGCGCCATAGTGCTTGTATTCGCGCACCCGGAACAGCACATGGCCGTCCTTGGCATAGGCAAACCCGTCGGCGATCAGGGTTTCGATCATCGCGATCATCTGCGGGATATAGGCGGTGGCGCGCGGCATTGCCTTTTGATGATCGGGATCATCTTTGATGGCGGGCTCCAGCGCCCCCAGCGCCGCCATGTCGTCGAGATACCACTGCGTGGTCTCGGCGGTGATCTCGGCAATCGGCCGCCCGCTTTCGGCGGCGCGGGCGTTGATCTTGTCGTCGACGTCGGTGAAGTTGCGCACATAGGTCACATGCTCTGGCCCGTAGACATGGCGCAGCAGCCGGTTCAGCACATCGAAGACCACCACCGGGCGGGCATTGCCGATATGGGCCCGGTCATAGACCGTGGGGCCACAGACATACATCCGCACATTCTTGTCGTCGATGGGCTCGAAGACCTCTTTCTTGCGGGATTTCGTATTGTGCAGTCTGATCGTCGTCATGTCTCGTCCTCAGGCGCAGATGCGCTCGCGGCGGGCTTAGCAACTTCAGATCATGTTTGGAATAGAAGAACGGCCCGCCAGATTGTCTCAGCAGGGAATGCAGCAGGTAATGATGATGCGTGCGGTGTTCATGGCGCGACCATAGGCGGGCCCGGGATGCGGGTCAAGCACCCGGCCATGGGGCATCGGCCCCTGACAGGATTCGGCACTTGCCCCCCTTGGGGCCCCTTGCGGCGGCGGGTTACGCCGAACCGGGTTCGGAATTTTGACGCCTGCCCGAATTGCATTTGACCAGCGGCGGCATTGTCTGGCTTTTTCTCGGGCAAAATCGCCCCAAAGGACATGTCATGCAGCTTTCACACCGTATCACCCATCTGACCGGCGGCGGCTCGGACGGCTGGGATGTCTTCTATCGCTCGCGCCGGATGATCGCCGAGGGCGTGGCGGTGACAGAACTGACCATCGGTGAACATGACATCGGCACCGACCAGAGCATTCTCGACGCCATGCACCGCTCGGCCAGCGGCGGCCATACCGGCTATGCCATGGTGCCCGGCATCGCCTCGCTGCGCCGCGCGGTGGCGGAGCGCATCGAGGCCCAGAGCGGTGTTGCCACCGGCCCCGAGAACATCCTCATCACCCCCGGCGGGCAGGCGGCACTGTTCGCGGCCCATATGGCGGCCTGCAACCCCGGCGACCGGGCGCTGTACCTCGACCCGCATTACGCCACCTATCCCGGCACCCTCCGCGGCGCCGGCGCGATTCCGGTGGCGGTGCCGACCCGCCCCGAGGACGCCTTCCTGCCCCGCGCCGAAGAGATCGACGCCCGCGCCGAGGGCGCCGCCTCGCTCCTGATCAACACCCCCAACAACCCCACCGGCACGGTCTATGACCGCCCGACCCTCGAGGGTATCGCCGAGGTCTGCCGGCGCCGCGACCTGTGGCTGATCTCGGACGAGGTCTATGACACCCAGGTCTGGGAGGGCCGCCATCTCAGCCCGCGCGCCCTGCCCGGCATGGCCGAGCGCACGCTGGTCGTCGGCTCGATGTCGAAAAGCCATGCCATGACCGGCAGCCGCATCGGCTGGATCTGCGGCCCCGAAGCGGCGATCGCCCATCTCGTCACCCTTGCAACGCATACCACCTACGGCGTCGCCGGCTTCGTGCAGGACGCCGCCGAATTCGCCCTCGCGCAGGGCCCGGAGCTGGAACAGCGCATCGCCGCCCCCTTCCGCCGCCGCCGTGACCTGGCGACCGGGATCATCGCCGCCCAGAAGGCGGTGACGCTGATCCCCTCCCGCGGCGCGATGTACCTGATGCTCGACATCCGCGCCACCGGGCTTGACGGCGAGACCTTCGCCAACCGCCTGCTCGACGCGCATCGGATCGCGGTCATGCCCGGCGAAAGCTTCGGCCCCTCGGCCGCCGGCCATGTGCGGGTGGCGATGACCATCGAGGACGCGGGTTTCGCGGCGGCGCTGAAGTGTCTCTGCGACTTCGCCGCCGGCCTCGCCGGCACCGGCTGAGGGCCATCCCCGAGGATCAAAAACGACATCGGGTCGTTTTCGGTTCAGACGTGCCCGATTCTGTCGGCAAAGCTTGCGCGGCAGGAGGACATGATTTGCAGGGCAGCCGCAGCAAGATTCATCTGGTGGTGGTCACCATCGGCGCCGAGCGCGGCCGCGCCGCCCGTGGCCGGCCTGTCTTCGACATCTGACCTAGACACAGATCTCGAAACCCACTGACAGGACCCGAAAAATGACCCAGACCACGTCCCGCCGCTCCGGCGGCCGCACTGCCCGCCGGGCAGCCCGCAGCGCACCCCTCAGCGCCGAGATGCGCCCGATACGCCCCGGTATGGAGGGCGGCATCTTCAAACCCCTGAGCGAGGCCCAGATGGGCCGCATCCACCAGGCCGCACTCGAGGCGCTGGCGACCATCGGCCTTGCCGATGCGCCGCCCTCGGGGGTGGCCCATCTGCGGGCCGCCGGCGCGCTCCTGGGCGATGACGGCCGCATCCGCTTCCCCCGCGCCGTGGTCGAGACCGCGCTGGCCAATGCCTGCCGCGACATCACCCTCTACAGCCGCGACGGGCAGAACGATCTTTCGCTGTCGGGGGCAAGGGTGCATTTCGGCACCGCCGGCGCCGCCGTCAGCATGGTCGACGTCCAGGGGCGCCACTACCGCGATTCCACCGTGCAGGACCTGCATGATGCGGCGCGCATCACCGACCGGCTCGACAATATCCACTTCCTGCAGCGGCCGATGGTCTGCCGCGACATCGCCGACAACCGCGAGATGGACCTCAACACCATCTACGCCGCCTGTTCCGGCACCAGCAAACATGTCGGCACCTCGTTCACCGACCCCGACTATGTCGCGGATGCGCTGAAGATGCTGCACCTGATCGCCGGCGGCGAAGCGGCCTGGCGGGCGCGCCCCTTCGTCAGCAACTCGAACTGTTTCGTGGTGCCGCCGATGAAATTCGCCACCGAAAGCTGCCAGGTGATGGAGAACTGCATCGCCGGCGGCATGCCGGTGCTGTTGCTCTCGGCCGGCATGGCCGGGGCCACCGCGCCCTCGACCGTGGCCGGCGCCATCGTTCAGGCGGTGGCCGAATGCCTCGCCGGCCTGGTCTATGTCAATGCCGTCAGCCCCGGCCACCCGGCGATCTTCGGCACCTGGCCCTTCGGGCTCGACCTGCGCACCGGCGCCATGACCGGCGGCTCGGGCGAACAGGCGCTCCTGACCGCCGGCTGCGCCCAGATGCACCGTTTCTACGGCCTGCCGGGCGGCGCCGCGGCCGGGATGACCGATGCCAAGCTGCCCGACATGCAGGCCGGATGGGAACAGATGTGTTCGAACCTTCTGGCCGGCCTCTCGGGGCTCAACATGGTCTACGAGGCCGCCGGCATGCATGCCTCGCTGCTCGGCTTCTGCCATGAATCGCTGATCCTCGGCGACGACCTCATCGGCCAGGCGCTGCGGGTGCTGCGCGGCATCGAGGTCGACGACGCGACGCTGGCGCTCGACCAGATGCGCGCGGTCTGCCTTGGCGGTCCGGGCCATTACCTCGGCACGCCCGAAACCCTGGCGCGCATGCAGTCGGACTATGTCTACCCGGCGCTCGGCGACCGCAGCTCGCCCAAGGAATGGGCCGAGACCGGCAAGCCCGACCTCGCCGAAAAGGCCAGCGCCCGCAAGGAAGAGATCCTGTCGCGCCCCTCGGCGGCACGCTTCGATCCGGAGCTGGACCGCAGGATCCGGGCGCAGTTCCGCATCCACCTGCCGGCCTGATCTCGCAGGGCCGCTTTCTCTTGCCCCAAATATCCCGGGGGAGCCGCGTCCTTTTCAGCGAAAAGGGCGCGGCGGGGGCAGCGCCCCAAAACCGCCCCGGCACAGGCCCGACGCCGGCCAAAGGAGAACCGGGGCCAAAACGAAAAACGGGGTCAAATGAAAAACGGGGGGCCCAAGGCCCCCCAGTTTCGCCACTCAGACTCACTCATTGATACCGCTCGTTGTCTTTTGCCTGCGGCCTGAGCGTCGTGCCGGGGCGAGCGCACCCGCCCCGTGTCTCGTTTGGGGCCGAAGCCCCCTACCCAAGGGCCCCCCCGGGATTCTCTGGCTGGATCAACCCTTCGGCGGGAAAGGATCCTTGCCATAAGTATTCCTCTCGCGGATCTTGCCTTCTGTATTCTTTAGATAGGCTTCCCCACCATGATCACGTGCTCGATCTTTCGAATACGCCCAAGCTTCCGCTTGAGTGTCTGAGACTTTTGACGCTCGGGAAGCGCCTTCACGTTTGCTTTCCCATTTTCCGTCAGACCGTTTTTGGGTCCAAAAGTTGTCACTGTTCGCCATGGCAAACCTCACTTATTCACAGGTCCCCGTAACAAGTTGAGGATAAGTCTTGGGACAAACCTGTATTTCTCAGCACGCTATTGATCGCTCGTTTCGGTCATGGTCTCCATCTTTGCATCGACCCGACTTGGGCCGAAATTCGCTTTCCCCGCAGCGTGCTATGCTATTACGGGAAGAGCCGGGGTGCAGAACTGGTACTTCTGCGCCCCAACTCTCAATCTCTTAGCTACACCCCGAGGTCGCGCCGCAGGTGTTGCATTTCATGCAGGTGCCGTTGCGCACCAGCGTGTAGTTGCCGCAATCGCCACAGGGGTCGCCCTCATAGCCCTGCATCCGCGCCTTGGTGCGCGCATCCATCGCCACCGTGCCGCCGGCCATCGCGGTGCTGGCAACCGCCGCGCCGGTGGTGCCGGTCGCCGTCACCGGGACCAGCGTCTGAAGCGTCGCCACCGGATCGCTGGCATTGTCCAGCGCCGCGCCGCCGTTCAGCACCACCAGCTCCTGCGGCAGGCGCTTGCGCAGATAGCCGGTCGAGGAAATCTGCTTCAGCACCTCGAGCGATTTCGAGGCCGCGCTCTCGCTGATCTCCTGAACGTTGCTGACGCCCTCTTCCTCGCCGCGACCGAGATCGTCAAAGGCGGTGCCCGCGGGCTTGATATGCGCCAGATCGGTGCGGTCGAGATAGCTCACCGCCAGTTCGCGGAAGATGTAATCGAGGATCGAGGTGGCGTTCTTGATCGAGTCGTTGCCCTGCACCATGCCCGCCGGTTCGAACTTGGTGAAGGTAAAGGCGTCGACGAATTCTTCCAGCGGCACGCCGTATTGCAGGCCGACCGAGACCGCGATGGCGAAATTGTTCATCATCGCCCGGAAGCCGGCGCCTTCCTTGTGCATGTCGATGAAGATCTCGCCGAGGTTGCCGTCGGCATATTCGCCGGTGCGCAGATAGACCTTGTGGCCGCCGACCACCGCCTTCTGGGTATAGCCCTTGCGGCGCTCGGGCATCTTCTCGCGATGCGACTTGACGATCTCCTTGACCACCACCTTCTCGATGATCTTCTCGGCCAGCACCTCGGCCTTGGCCTGCGGGCTGCCGCTCTCGAGGATCTCGGCCGCCTCGTCGTCGTCCTCGACCAGCGCCGCCGCCAGCGGCTGGCTCAGCTTCGAGCCGTCGCGATAGAGCGCGTTGGCCTTGATGCCCAGCGACCAGCTGAGTTCATAGGCGCGCTGGCAATCGGCGATGGTGGCGTCATTGGGCATGTTGATGGTCTTCGAGATCGCGCCCGAGATGAAGGACTGGGCCGCCGCCATCATGGTGATGTGGCTGTCGACGCTGAGATAGCGCTTGCCCTTCTTGCCGCAGGGGTTGGCGCAGTCGAAGATCGCGTAATGCTCTTCCCTGAGGAAGGGCGCCCCCTCGAGGGTCATGGTGCCGCAGACGTGGTCGTTGGCGGCCTCGATGTCGCGGCGGGTAAAGCCGAGATGGGTCAGGAGGTCAAACGAAGGGTCGTTGAGCTTGGCCGCCGGAATGCCCAGCACGTTGGTGCAGAAGGCCTCGCCCAGGGTCCATTGGTTGAAGACGAAGCGGATGTCGAAGGCCGAGCCGAGCGCGGCTTCGATCTTGTCCAGCTCGTTGGGGCCGAAGCCGTGGCCGATCAGCGAGGTATGGTTGATGCCCGGCGCATTGCCGAGGCTGCCGTGGCCGACCGCATAGGACACGATCTCTTCGATCTGGGCCGAGCCATAGCCGAGTTTCTCCAGCGCCGCCGGCACCGAGCGGTTGATGATCTTGAAGTAACCGCCGCCGGCGAGTTTCTTGAACTTGACCAGCGCGAAATCGGGCTCGATGCCGGTGGTGTCGCAGTCCATCACCAGACCGATGGTGCCGGTGGGGGCGATGACCGAGGTCTGGGCATTGCGATAGCCGTGCTGTTCCCCCAGACGCAGCGCCTCGTCCCACGAGGCCTGTGCCAGCGCCACGAGGGTCTGATCGGGGCAGTTGCCGAGGTCCAGCGCCACCGGCTTCACCGACAGCCCTTCGTAGCCCGAGGTTTCGCCATAGGCGGCGCGGCGGTGGTTGCGAATGACCCGCAGCATATGTTCGGCATTGCGCGCATAGCCCGCAAAGGCCCCCAGCTCACCGGCGATCTCGGCCGAGGTGGCATAGGCGGTGCCGGTCATGATCGCGGTCAGGGCGCCGGTCAGGGCGCGGGCCTCGTCCGAGTCATAGCTGAAGCCCATGTTCATCAACAGGCCGCCGATATTGGCATAGCCCAGGCCCAGGGTGCGGAAGTCATAGCTGAGCTGCGCGATTTCCTTGGACGGGAACTGTGCCATCATCACCGAGATTTCCAGTGTCACGGTCCACAGGCGCGTGGCATGCATGTAGTCCTCGGCCTGGAAGGTGCCGTCTTTCAGGAAAGTCAGCAGGTTCATCGAGGCCAGGTTGCAGGCGGTGTCATCAAGGAACATATATTCCGAGCACGGGTTCGAGCCGCGGATCTCGCCGTCTTCCGGGCAGGTGTGCCAGGCGTTGACCGTGTCGTGATACTGGATGCCGGGGTCGGCACAGGCCCAGGCCGCGTGGCCGACGTCTTCCCACAGCTTGCGTGCCTTGATGGTCTTGGCGACGCTGCCGTCGGTGCGGCGGATCAGTTCCCAGTCGCCGTCATTCTCGACCGCCTTCAGGAAGGCATCGGTGACCCGGATCGAGTTGTTCGAGTTCTGGCCCGAAACGCTGGCATAGGCCTCGCTGTCCCAGTCGGTGTCATAGGTCGGGAACTCGATCGAGGCATAGCCCTGCCGGGCATAGTCCAGCACCCGCTTGATATAGGTCTCGGGGATCATCACCGTCTTGGCGTCGCGGATCGCCGCCTTCAGACCTTCGTTGACCTTGGGGTCATAGGCATCCGCCTCGGCGCCGTCCCAGGTCTTGATCGCGGCGAAAATGCCGTTCAGCTTCTGCTCGTGCATCTTCGAGCCGGCGACGATCGACGCCACCTTCTGCTCTTCCTTGACCTTCCAGTTGATGTATTCCTCGACGTCCGGGTGGTCGGCGTCGACGATCACGATCTTGGCGGCGCGGCGGGTGGTGCCGCCCGACTTGATCGCCCCGGCGGCGCGGTCGCCGATCTTGAGGAAACCCATCAGCCCCGAGGATTTGCCGCCGCCCGAGAGCGACTCGCCATCGGCGCGCAGGCTGGAGAAGTTGGTGCCGGTGCCCGAGCCGTATTTGAACAGCCGTGCCTCGCGCACCCAGAGATCCATGATGCCGCCGTCGCCGACCAGATCGTCCGAGACCGACTGGATGAAACAGGCATGCGGCTGCGGGTGCTCATAGGCCGATTTCGACCGGGTCAGCTTGCCGGTCTTGTAGTCGACATAGTAATGCCCCTGCCCCGGACCGTCGATGCCATAGGCCCAGTGCAGGCCGGTGTTGAACCACTGCGGCGAATTGGGCGCTGCCTTCTGGGTCGCCAGCATATAGCGCATTTCGTCGAAATAGGCGCGGGCGTCTTCCTCGGTGGTGAAATAGCCGCCCTTCCAGCCCCAGTAGGTCCAGGCCCCGGCGAGCCGGTCAAAGACCTGTTTGGCCGAGGTCTCGCCGCCGGTCTCGGCACCGTCTTCGGGCACCGAGCGCCAGAGGAATTCCGGCACGCCCTTTTCCTTGACCCGGCGCAGACGCGAAGGCACGCCCGCCTTGCGGAAGTATTTCTGCGCGATCACGTCGCTGGCCACCTGGCTCCAGGTCGAAGGCACTTCGACCTCGTCGAGGCGAAACACGATGGTACCGTCCGGGTTACGGATCTCGGACTCGGTGGTCACGAAATTGAGCGACGCATAGGCGTCCTGTCCTTGGGCGGTAAACTTGCGTTCGATTCTCATGTTGGGCCTCGGTTCCTGCCTTGTGTTCTTAGCCATCTCGCGCCGGATGCAGCAGAGCCGGCAAATTCCCGTGCGACCGTCGGCGGCAAGCGACAAAAAACACCCGAACGGCGAAAAGGCTCCGCCGAAAGACAGCCGGGGCCCTGCCCCGGGACTGGTGTTGATTTTCCCCTGCCGGACCCCATGTACCACTATATGTTGTGGCGCATCGGCCTGCCCGCACAATCTGGCGTATTTGGACTGCCAAGGTCAATTGATTTTTTTCAATTCGGGGCGACGAAAACCTGTTGACCTGAGGCCGGTTTCCGGGCGGCCGGGCCCGCTTTCGCGATTCCCGTTAAAGCCGGGTTTATTCCGGTCGCGCGCCCTCGACAGCCGTTTTTCGGGGAAATGGTCATTTTTCAACGGATTAGCTGACCGCAGGGTAATTATTCGCAAGGCAAACACCAGATATGGTGTGTTAACCAAGATTAACCCACAACATGATGGAGGCATTTCGCGGTATTGAAAAAATTTCGGCTTGCGACCACCGCCGAGCCGGAAACGATCCCCGCTCGGGCCGGGTTCGATCGCCGTCGGCGCTTGGCGAAGGGCGGCGCGCCTGCTTGCTGGTTTTGCGAAGAATGGTCGGGACGGCAAGATTCGAACTTGCGACCCCCTGTACCCAAAACAGGTGCGCTACCAGACTGCGCCACGCCCCGGACCGAGGCTTCGTTTAGCGCCTAAGGTCGCACCTCACAAGGCCAAACCGCCTCGGCCTGCGAAATTGATGGATGGCGCAGTTCGGTGCCGACCGAAAGCCCCAGTGCGCTGGCAAGCCCGCCCCTGACCTCGAGCACATAGCGCACCGGCCCGCGGCTTGGAATCGGGGTCAGGTCATGCGGCGCCGCCCGGTGATGGACATGGGTGACCCGGCCGCCTGCGTCGACAAAAACCATGTCGAGCGGGATCAGCGTGTCTTTCATCCAGAAGGCCACCGGGGCCGTGCGTTCGAAAACGAAAAGCATCCCCGAGGAGGCGGGCATCGCCGGGCGCCCCATCAGCCCCCGCGCCCGTTCAGCGGCGCTGTCGGCCAGTTCGACATTGAGCCGCGCCATGCCCCAGTCGCCGCGCAGATGCAGGGTTTCGGCCCGGCACTCGGGCAGTTGCGCCGCGGCCGCCGACGCAGAGAGGCCCGCCAGCAGAAACGCAAGCGCGGGCCAGAATGCCGGCCAGAATGCCGGCCCGTGTGCCGGCAGGCGTCGCATCACCCGTCGTCGTCCTCGAGCGCGGTTTCCCAGGCCAGCACCTCGGTGGCCATGCGACCGCGCTTGCCGTCGATGACCCGCATCGCCAGGGCTTCGCCGGGCTGCAGCTCGGCCAGCCCCGAGCGGCGCAGCACCTCGACATGCACGAAGACGTCTTCGGAGCGGCCGAAGACATTGGCAAAGCCGAAGCCCTTGCCCTTGTCGAACCATTTGACCCGCGCCGGCTCGAGCGGCACGTTGCGCAGGCATTGCTCGTCGATCTCGGCAATATCCATCAGCCGCCCCGCATCGGTCGCCTTCGGCGCCTCGATGCGGAACACCTCGACGGCTTGAACGCCGCGGCTGGTGTTCTGAACCAAAAGCTCGATCCGTGCCGCATCCGCCACCGAACTCTGGCCGAAATTGCGCAGAACGTTGGCGTGCAGCAGAATGTCCGGGCCGCCCTGGTCCGAAACAACGAACCCAAACCCTTTGACCGGGTCGAACCATTTCACCTGCCCGATGATTCGTGACGTGTCTTTTTCGTTTTCGCTCAACACCTTAACCTTGCGTAACAACATCCCCATGCTTGGTGCGGAAGTCTGCTTCAATTCGCCGGGAACAGCAAGGCAAAACCCTGTCCATTTCAACAGCTTGCAGTTTACGTAACGCGAGTGTCACGGGTTCAGGCGCTGGATTTGCCAGGCTTCGGCGGGGGTCTTGCGCCGCCAGACAAAGCGGTCATGCAGGCGAAAGGCGCCATCGGCCCAGAACTCGATCTCGACCGGGACCAGGCGATAACCGCCCCAGAACGGCGGCCGGGCGGGGGCCGGGCCATGTTTTGCCGTCACCTTTGCGACCTCGGCCATCAGCGCCGCGCGCGAGGACAGCGGCCGCGACTGCTGCGAGGCCCAGGCGCCAAGGCGGCTCTTGAGCGAGCGCGAGGCGAAATAGGCATCCGCCGCCGGCCCCTCTTCCCGGGTCACTATGCCGCGCACCCGGATCTGCCGGCGCAGCGATTTCCAGTGCATCACGAAGGCGGCCTTGCCGGCGCCGTCGATCTCCTGCGCCTTGGCGCTGCCGTAGTTGGTGTAGAACACGAAGGCCGCCTCCTCGATCTCTTTCAGCAGCACCATGCGCGCATTCGGCAGCCCGTCGCCGTCGACCGTCGACAGGGCGATCGCATTGGGGTCGTTGGGTTCGCTAGCCTCGGCCTCGGCCAGCCATTGGCGGGCGATCTCGAAAGGGTCGTCGCCTGCAAAAATTCCGGTTCTGTCGCTCACTTGCATTCCTTTCCGCGGCCGCAGGCTGCACTTGATGCCTCCACACGGATCGCCTAAACGTCGCATAACCGAATTGGGACGGAGACAAGCGAATGTCAAACAATCTGATGGCGGGCAAACGCGGCCTTATCATGGGCCTGGCCAACGACAAGTCGATCGCCTGGGGCATCGCCAAGGCCTGTGCGGATGCCGGTGCCGAAATGGCATTCACCTATATGGGCGATGCCTTCCGCAAGCGCGTCGCGCCGCTGGCCGAACAGCTTGGCGTCGAGACGCTGATCGACTGCGACGTCTCGGACGCCGCCTCGATCGACGCCGCCTTTGCCGAGATCGAGGCCAAATGGGGCAGGATCGACTTCCTGGTTCATGCCATCGGCTTTTCCGACAAGAACGAGCTGCGCGGCCGCTATGTCGATACGTCGAAGGACAATTTCCTGATGACCATGGACATTTCGGTCTATTCCTTCACTGCCGTGGCGCAGCGCGCCGAGAAGCTGATGACCGAGGGCGGCTCGATGCTGACCCTGACCTATTACGGCGCCGAACAGGTGATGCCGCATTACAATGTCATGGGCGTCGCCAAGGCGGCGCTGGAAGCCTCGGTGAAATACCTCGCCGAAGACCTCGGCAAGGACGGCATCCGCGTCAACGCGATCTCGGCCGGGCCGATCAAGACCCTGGCCGCCAGCGGCATCGGCGATTTCCGCTATATCCTGAAGTGGAACGAGCTCAATTCGCCGCTGCGCCGCAATGTGACCATCGACGATGTCGGCGGCTCCGCGCTGTACCTGCTGTCCGATCTCGGCTCGGGCGTCACCGGCGAGAACCTGCATGTGGATGCCGGCTATCACGTGGTCGGCATGAAGGCGGTGGACGCGCCGGACATCGACGCCGTGACGGGGCGCAAATGAGCCTGGCCGCCTTTCTCGCGGCCTGGGCGCTGTGCCTGATGGCGGCCATCAGCCCCGGCCCCGCCGTGCTGATGGCGGCCCGCATCGGGCTGCGCGAAGGGCTGCGCACCGGCGTTGCGCTGGCGGCGGGCATCGCCACCGGCGCGGTGATCTGGGCGGCGGCGGCGCTGTTCGGCCTGGCGCTGCTGTTCGACTATGCGCCGCCGCTGCTGATGGCGCTGAAATACGGCGGCGCGGCCTATCTGGTCTGGATGGCCGTCAGGATGTGGCGGCAGGCGGATGCGCCGCTGGAGGAACCGGCGGCGTCGGACAGCCCGCGCGGCTACGGCGCGGCCTTCAGGCTCGGGGTGCTGACCCAGCTTGCCAATCCCAAGCCGGCGGTGTTCTTCGGCGCGGTCTTCGTCGGCACCGTGCCGGCCTCGGCGCCGCTCTGGGTGCTGCTGGCGCTGCTGGCTTGCATCTTCATCGGCGAGATGACATGGAACGCCATCGTCGCACGGCTGTTTTCCTTCGAGAGGACGCGGCGCGGCTATATCAACCTGAAACACCTGATCGACCGCGCCTTCGGCGGCCTTCTGGCCGCGCTTGGCGTCAAGATCGCCTCCACCTGACCACGACACGCGCGAGGGGAAGATGCCATGACCGACCGTCTGCCACATGAAAAGGGCTTCCACATTAGCTGGGACCAGATCCACCGCGACAGCCGGGCGCTGGCCTGGCGGCTCGACGGACAGGGCCCCGATGACGGCGCCTGGCGGGCGGTGGTGGCGATCACCCGTGGCGGCATGGCTCCGGCGATGATCGTCAGCCGCGAGCTGGACATCCGCACCGTCGACACCATCAGCGTCAAGTCCTACCACCACCAGTCGCAGGGCAATGCCGAGGTGCTGAAGGCGCCCGATGACGCGCTGATGGGCGATGGCACCGGGGTGCTGGTGATCGACGATCTGGTCGACAGCGGCAAGACGCTGGAACTGGTGCGCCAGATGTACCCCAAGGCGCATTTCGCCACCGTCTATGCCAAGCCCAAGGGCCGCCCGCAGGTCGATACCTTCATCACCGAGGTCAGCCAGGACACCTGGATCTTCTTCCCCTGGGACATGGCGCTGCAATATGTCGAGCCCTATCGCGGCACCGACTGAGCCCGGGCCGCGCCGGCGCGCCGCGCGGCACCGTCGGAGGCCTCCGGCGGGAGTATTTGCAACGAGATGAAGCCCCCGGGGGCTCTCCTCCGGCCGGTGGCCACCCGGGGCAAGGCGGCCTGTCACGCGCCCGTGCCGGTCTTGTCGTCGCCCGGTCCGGGGCCGAGACACCACAGTAGCAGCATCACCGTCACCGGAGACCAAGCCAGCGCCAGAAGCACCCAGCCCAGCGGGTCGCGGCCTCGTGCGCGGGCCATCCGCGCGACGATTTCGAACAGTTCCCAAAACAGCCAGAGCATCAGGACCAGGCCGGCAATAGCCAGCGACAGATGCAACAGATCAACCATAACAAGACACCATGAGTAACGTCACTCGCCCAGATTTAGTGACGCCGGCCGCGAAATCCAAGCGGCCGATTGCCTTGCCCCGCGGCGGGGCGTACGGTCGCCGTCGATATTTCCCGATCGGAGAGCCGCCATGTCCCTGCCCCGCACCGCCACCACCTTTGCGCCGCCGGTGATGGAGGCGCGGCGCTGGCTCGACGGGGTCCGGTTCACCGAGGAGCGGCCGCTGATCAACGTCAGCCAGGCGGCGCCGGTCGCGCCGCCGCCCGAGGCGCTGCGCCGCCGGATCGCCGAACTGGCGATGGACCTGCCCGAGGCGCATCTCTACGGGCCGGTCCTGGGCCTGCCCGAGCTGCGCGCCGAGGTGGCGGCGCAGTTTTCCACCGCCTATGGCGGCGCCATCGCGCCGGGACAGGTGGCGATCACCTCGGGCTGCAACCAGGCCTTTGCCACCGCGATGATGACCCTGGCCGGCGAGGGCGACGAGGTGATCCTGCCGACGCCCTGGTACTTCAACCACAAGATGTGGCTGGACATGCAGGGTCTGCGCGCGGTGCCGCTGGCGACCGGCGCCGGCCTCTTGCCCGACCCCGGCGCCGCCGAGGCGCTGATCACGCCGCGCAGCCGCGCCATCGTGCTGGTGACGCCGAACAACCCCGGCGGGGTCGAATACCCGGCGGCGACGGTGGCCGGATTTGCCGCCCTGGCCCGGCGCCACGGGCTGCTGCTGGTCATCGACGAGACCTATCGCGACTTTGATTCCCGCGACGGCGCGCCGCATGATCTTTTCGCCGATCCCGACTGGGCCGATCACCTGATTCAGCTTTATTCCTTTTCCAAGGCCTACCGGCTGACCGGCCATCGTGTCGGCGCGATGATCGCCAGCCAATCGCGGCTGGCCCAGGCCGAGAGGTTTCTCGACACCGTCACCATCTGCCCCAACCAGCTGGGCCAGCACGCCGCGCTCTGGGGCATGCGCCATCTCGGCGACTGGCTGGCCGGCGAGCGGCGCGAAATCCTCGACCGGCGGGCCACGATCTCGGACCAGCTGCCGAAGATCGCGGCGCGGGGCTGGGAGCTGATGGGCGTCGGCGCCTATTTCGCCTATCTGCGCCACCCTTTCGACATCGCCTCGGATGATCTGGCGCGGCGGCTGGTGCGCGAGGCCCATGTGCTGACCCTGCCCGGCACCATGTTCATGCCCGAGGGCAGCCGCGACGGAGGCCGGCAGATGCGCATTGCCTTTGCCAATGTCGATCGCGCCGGGATCGCGGCGCTGTTCGACCGGCTCGCCGCCTTCGCGCCCTGAGCGATCACCGCGTCGCCTCTTGCCCCTCTGCGGCCGGCGTCGTAGACAGCGCAGGAGGAATGAACACCGACAAGGCAGGGAGCCATCATGTCCAAAGGTAGCACGTCGAAGACTCTGGTCTGGATTCTGATGGCGCTCTTGATTTTCGGCCTTGGTGGCTTTGGCATCACCAACCTGTCGGGCAATGTCCAGAGCCTTGGCAAGGTCGGTGACAAGGAGATCGACATCAACGCCTATGCGCGGGCGCTGCAACAAGAGCTGCGCGCCGTCGAAACCCAGGTCGGGCGCACGGTCAGCTTTGCCGAGGCGCGGGCCGCCGGTCTCGAGCGTCAGGTGCTGGGCGGCCTGGTGACGGCACGCGGGATGGATGCGGAAACCGCCCGGCTGGGCCTGTCGATCGGCGACGAGAACCTGCGCCGGGCGCTGCTTGAAATCCCCGCCTTCCAGAACGCCGACGGCTCGTTCAACCGCGAAGCCTATCGCTATGCGCTGGACCAGACCCGGATGAGCGAGGCCGACTTCGAGGAATCGATCCGCGAGGATTCGGTGCGCTCGCTGTTGCAGGCGGCGCTGGTGTCCGGCGTGGCGATCCCCGAGATCTATGTCGACACGCTGCTCGGCTATGTCGGCGAAGAGCGCGGCATCGTGATGGCGCGGCTGACCGAAGAAGATCTGGCCTATCCGGTGGCCGCCCCCCAAGACGCGGATCTGCGGGCCTTCTATGACGCCAACATCGCGCGTTTCACCCGCCCCGCGATGCGCCGCATCACCTATGCCTGGCTCAGCCCCGACATGCTGATCGACAAGGTCGAGGTCGACGAGGCGGCGCTGAGGGCGCTTTACGAAGAGCGCGGTGACGAGTTCAACCGCCCCGAGCGCCGGCTGGTCGAGCGGCTGGCCTTTGCCGACATGGCCAGCGCCCAGGAAGCGATGGACCGGTTGACGGCGGAAGAGATCACCTTTGAAACCCTGGTGCTGGATCGCGGGCTGGCGCTGGATGACGTCGATCTCGGCGATGTCAGCGCCGCCGACCTCGGCGCCGCCGGCGAGACGGTGTTCTCGGCCGTGGTCGGCGCCATGGCCGGCCCGGCAGAAAGCGATCTCGGCCCGGCGATCTTCCGCATCAACGGCGTGCTGCCGGCGATGACCACCGCGTTCGAGGATGCCCTGCCCGAGCTGCGCGAAGAGCTTGCCGCCGAGCGTGCCCGCCGGGTGATCGACGGCCAGATCGGCGATGTCGACGACCTGCTGGCCGCCGGCGCGACGCTGGAGGAACTGGCGCGCGAGACCGAGATGCAGCTTGGCCAGATCGACTGGCACGAGGGCATCAGCGACGGCATTGCCGGCTATGAAGGCTTCCGGGCCTTGGCGGCCATCGTCACCGCCGAGGATTTCCCCGAGGTCGACACGTTGGACGACGGCGGCATCTTTGCGCTGCGTCTCGATGAAGAGATCGCCGCCGCCCCGGCCCCCTTTGCCGAGGTCGAAGCCGAGGTCGCCGAGGCCTGGCGCAAGGCCGAAACCCTGTCCCGGCTTCAGGCGCTGGCCGACGGGCTGCTGCCGCAGCTGGGCGGTGATGTCGATTTCGCCGCCTTCGGGCTGACCGCCGAAAGCCGCGACGGCCTCATTCGCGGCGGTTTTCTGGCCGATGCGCCCGAGGGGGCTCTGGAGAAGATCTTCGAACTCGATCCCGGCGCCGTGGCCACGGTTGCCGACGACGAAAGCCTCGTGATCCTGCGCGTGACCTCGGTCGCCGCCCCCGATCTCGCCAATCCCGAGATCGCAGGGCTGCGCAAGGCCCTGTTGCAGCAGGGGGCGCAGGACCTGTCGCAGGACCTGTTCAACGCCTATGCGCAGGACATCCAGTTCCTGCATGGCGTGACCATCGACCAGCAGGCGCTGAACGCGGTTCACGCCCAGTTCCAGTAATCCGGCAGGCGCCGGAAACGAAAGGCCGAGACAGTGGAATTGACCCCGTCACTCGAAGAATTCGCATCGGCCTATGAGGCGGGGCACAACCAGGTGGTCTATACGCGCCTGGCTGCCGATCTCGACACCCCGGTGTCGCTGATGCTGAAGCTGACCGGCGCCCAGAAGGACGCCTTCATGCTGGAATCGGTGACCGGCGGCGAGGTGCGCGGCCGCTATTCGATCATCGGCATGAAGCCCGACCTGATCTGGCAGACCCATGGCACCCGCGCGCGGATCAACCGCGACGCACGTTTCGACCCCGAGGCCTTTGTCGATCAGGAGGCCGACCCGCTGACCGAGCTGCGCGCCGTCATCGAGGAAAGCCGCATCGACCTGCCCGAAGACCTGCCGCAGGCCTCGGCCGGGCTGTTCGGATACCTCGGCTATGACATGATCCGGCTGGTCGAGCATCTGCCCAATGTGAACCCCGACCCGCTGGGTCTGCCCGACGCCTGCATGCTGCGCCCCTCGGTGGTGGCGGTGCTCGATGGGGTCAAGGGCGAAGTCACCGTGGTCAGCCCGGCCTGGGTCAGCAACGGCCTGTCGGCCCGCGCCGCCTATGCCCAGGCCGCCGAACGGGTGATGGACGCGGTGCGCGATCTGGAACGCGCCATGCCCCAGGCCTCGCGCGACCTCGGGGATGCGGCCGAGATCGCGCCTCCGGTGTCGAATTTCACCAAAGAGGGCTATATGGCGGCGGTCGAAAGGGCCAAGGAGTACATCCGCGCCGGCGACATCTTCCAGGTGGTGCCGGCACAGCGCTGGACGCAGGAGTTCCGCCAGCCGCCCTTTGCGCTTTACCGTTCATTGCGGCGCACCAACCCCTCGCCCTTCATGTTCTATTTCAACTTCGGCGGTTTTCAGGTGGTCGGCGCCAGCCCCGAGATCCTGGTGCGGGTCTTCGGCAACGAGGTCACCATCCGCCCCATCGCCGGCACCCGCCCGCGCGGCGCCACCCCCGAAGAGGACAAGGCGCTCGAGGCCGACCTTCTGGCCGACAAGAAGGAACTGGCCGAGCATCTCATGCTGCTCGATCTGGGGCGCAACGACACCGGCCGCGTGTCGAAGATCGGCAGCGTGCGCCCGACCGAGAAATTCATCATCGAACGCTACAGCCACGTGATGCATATCGTCTCCAACGTGATCGGTGAGCTGGCCGAGGACAAGGACGCGCTGGACGCCTTCTTTGCCGGCATGCCGGCGGGCACCGTCTCGGGGGCGCCCAAGGTGCGCGCCATGGAGATCATCGACGAGCTGGAGCCCGAGAAACGCGGCATCTACGGCGGCGGCGTCGGCTATTTCAGCTCGGGCGGCGACATGGATATCTGCATCGCCCTGCGCACCGCCATCGTCAAGGACCGCAAGCTCTATATCCAGGCCGGCGGCGGCGTCGTCTATGACAGCGACCCCGAGGCCGAGTATATGGAGACCGTGCACAAGTCGAACGCCATCCGGCGGGCAGCGGCGGATGCGGCGCGGTTCACCGGCAACGGCAACGGCTGACCCTACGGCCCACCCCGGGGTGGGCCATCTTCTGACCACCCGAGCGCACCCGGTTCAGGGCTGAACAAGGGCCGGCGGACTCAGGGCTGCTTGGCGGCGATCACCGCCGAGACCGGCGCCAGCGCGACGCTGGCGGCCCGGTCCTGCAGGGCCCAGACCAGCAGCGCCTCGAGGGTCTCTTCGCGCAGGCGTCCGACCATGATCACCCCGCCCTCGTGATCGGCCTTGAAGGCCGCCTGATCGAGAAAGCGGCGGATCACCGCGGCGCTCTGGCCCTTGCTGTCGAAATCGCGGAACACGCTGGCCGCCGGCACGCCTTCGCGGCTGGCCAGCTTGCGCGCGGTGTCCAGCCCGTTGGCGAACAGCACCAGCCCGTGGCCACTGTCCTTCAGCACCGCCGTGACCTGATCTGCCAGCGGCTTGCTGCCCTGAAGCCCGTCGCCGACGCCCTCGATCACCGCCACCGCCTGCGGCATCACCGCCAGATGCGCCTCAAGCGCGACCTCGACGTCGCTTGGCGCGGCGGCGGCCGGCAGGTCGATCATCGCCAGAATCTCGAAGCCGAGGGCCTGATAGGCGGCCACACGTTCGTCGCGGTCGGCGGCCAGGGTGTTGACGGCGATGCTCAGCGGATAGGGGAAGTCGCGCAGGGTCTGCGGTGCGATGCCCGAGGCGCTGTCATCCATCAGAACGATCGACATCAGCGGCTTGTCGCCGGGGTTGGAAAAGGCGGCGGCATTGGTTTCGAAGGGGCGCGGCGCGGCTGCGGGTGGGGCGGCTGCGGCCGCCGCAGCCTCGTCCGTGACCGCCGGCAGCCGCTGCGAGTCATGCTGCGGAAAGGCCTGTTTGAGGTCGCCCGCCGGTTTCAGCAGGCTTTCCTGCGGTGCCATCGCCGCCGCGCCGGTCTCGGCTTCGGGCGTCAGGTCCACCTCGGGCCCGCTCTGCGCCGGAACCGGGGCGTCCGGTTCGGCTTCCGCGTCGGTCATATCGGCTTCGGGGGAAGCTTCGGGCGCTGCGGCAAAGGCGCCGCTGTCGCTGACCGCCGGGGCGGCAGGCTGCGCCGGATTCGAGGTGATCGACCCCTCAGGCGCGGGTTCCGGTGCGGGTTCCGGTGCGGGTTCAGGCGCGGGTTCTGGCGCCGCTTCTGCGGTGGCCTGCGGCGTCGCCGCAGGGGCTTCGGGCGCATCCGGTGTGCCGGTCATGGCCGCGCCGTCGGCATCCATCGTGGCCATCGTGCCGAGGGCATCCCCCGCGCTCGGCGGCG